>CAIRAY010000175.1 GCA_903876665.1 uncultured Fibrobacterota bacterium
CCTTGTGTATCATGCATCTGTGATCCCTCGGTGGGACCGTTCGGGCTTTGTCCGTTACGGACACATGTCCACTTTGTGGAGTTCGGGGGATGACATGGTGGCCGGGGATGACATAGAAAGGCCTTTTGTCAATTGTTTTGGACAGTAGTGGTGGTATTTAGTGCTTTTGTCACCCTCGTCTACGCGAGAATATTTTTTTTGCGTTTGCTCTGCCTCTGACATCTATCTCAAATCCGATTATCTTTCCTCTATTCTTTTGTGTTTTACAACCGGGATGCACCATGGCTACTGATATTCGCGAAATGGCTAAACTGAACTGTGAAAAATTGTCCCGTAATCCCTATCCGGGGCGCGGAATCATTCTGGGAACCTCTCCGGACTCCAACTCCTTTGTGCAAATCTATTGGATCATGGGCCGTTCCGAAAATAGTCGCAACCGGGTTTTTCAGCTAGAGGACAATGGCTTCGTGCGGACCAAGGCCTTTGAGGAATCCAAGGTTGTGGACCCGTCCCTGATCATCTATTACCCCGCCAAGCACCTGGACCGTTGCCATATTATTTCCAATGGGGATCAGACGGATACGGTTTTTGCAGCCATGCAAAAGGGCAAGGAAATGGAATACGCTCTGCAGTTGCGTGAGTTCGAGCCGGACGCTCCAAACTTTACCCCGCGCATTACCGGTATTATGGATATGATGGAGAGCCATTCCGCTTACCGGCTTTCGATCCTGAAGACCTTTGGGAACGATGCCACCTGTGGATGCTACCGTCAAAATTACAGTTTCGAAAAGGCCCTTCCTGGGATTGGCCATTGCATCACGACTTACCAAGGGGATGGTGACCCCCTGCCTTCATTTTCGGGCGATCCGCTTCCAGTGGAGATCCTGGGAACGCCGTCAGAGAATATGGACTATTACTGGAGCCTGCTTAATCCAGAAAACCGCGTCTCGTTAATGGTCAAATGGATCAATCGCCTCACCTTTGAAGCGAAGACCATTGTGATCAATAAACATCAATAATTTGGACTAAGCCAGCATGCGCAGGGCTTCGGAGGCCCTGTTTTTTAGGCGCAGGCGCAGGGCTTTGGGCTCAATGACTTGCGCGTGAGGGTGTAAGCCAAAAAGCCAGGATTCCAAGTCTGGGGTGTCGTAAAGGCAAAGCCTTACCGTGCCACCCTGGCCCGTGGTCTCGATGGAAGCCTCGGGGTGAAAGTTGGATTCATTGAATAATTCCAAAAGCCAGCTCTGATCCACTTTGAGGAGAATATCTAGCTTTTTGGCGTCTTCGCGGGGAATCCACTGGCCAAAGCAATGTTTGTAATAATCAGCCAGATTGGCTTTGGGATCCCGGTCAAATTTGATTCCGGTATCGGTAATCATGCGGATTCGGCGGAATACGATGCTCACCAATGGTTTCTTCTTCTGGTCCTGGTGGCAGCCCACCAAATACAGCTTTCCAACCCGTAAGGAAAGAAAATAAGGCTCAAACAGGAGCATGAATGGCTCCTTTTTGTTTCCTTTATCCACTTTGTTGTAAGTGATTCGGATGCGGCTTTGGTTCTGAATGGCCGTCATGATCTGGTCCATCATGCGGTCCTTCAGGCTGTCGGGGTTGTGGTATTCCGCCAGGGGGCCGTGGTCCAGGTGGAAATTGGGCTCGATATCCGAGCGGCCAGTGGAAAACTTGACTGAGGGAGAAACCTTGGTTGCGCCGGTGAACTCAGTTTGAGGGCTCAACTGGGAAATGGCCTGCAGAATGGTTTTATGATACTTGCGGATTCCCCCGCTGGTCATGGTCTGATCCATCTTCTGTAGTTTGTCGATCAGGTCTTGGGGGACTTCTGGTTTGGCCTGAGTAATCCAGTACTCTTTAACTCGTCCATTTCGGGTCTGGTTTGAGACTTCACACCCGGTTTTGGTCAGACGCTCCAAGTAACGAAATACAGAACGGGAGTCAATGCCCATTAGGTGAGTTAATTCATCGACGGAAAAATGATCTCCGGAGGAGAGGATGTTCTCTATGCGGAGGACCTTTTGATAAGGTTTTTCTTGACTATTGAGTTTCATTGCTTCCCAGTTCGCATTCGGATGTCGGATGTCTTAAGGCGATAAATATACTGGAATTATTGAATTTGCAAAGGGTATTTTTCAAAAAAGAATACAAATTGTCTCCAATCATGCCACCTTGATGAATGGGGCCTGTTTTCCGGCAAGAGGGATCCGGATGATTCGGAGCTTATTTTCAATTTTGAAGTTCCGCCCGGCCCACATGGCCGCAAGAGCCGCAGCGTTTCTTTGCAAAGAAGATCGGACGAACCCTTCCAGGAAAAGGATTCCGTTTTGACTGAAAACCCGGATTCTGGCTTCTTTAAGAGTGGCGTTGCTACGTAGCGCCTGTGCAACGGTTTGAGCTTTTTCCCGTTCACCAGGTTCGTCGTGGGGGCGGAGGCGTAGGTCCAAGAAGAGCCCTCGGAGTCCTGGGATGGTTTCCAGAATTCGTATGGCTTCATCGCGTGCGGATTCATTTCGGCAAAACCCGATCACAGTAGCCACTCCCGATTGACAGGTGGCGTTTAACCCAAATAGGGAAAATTCCGGGTGCAACAGGGCATCGACAATTTGTTCACAGAGCGTATCGTCCTGGACCATAACTTCCGGTTGAACGGAGAGGATGTCGACAGCCCCCCGCGCAAGGGGGATGTTTTCTAGCAAATTCCGAATTTGGTGCGCTTCCTGTAGGGAATTGCATGTGCCCCGGGCATAAATGATCCCTTGCCCTGCTTCCATGTGCAAGCCTGCAAAGCCATGGGGGAATTCTTTTTGCACGGCTTCGGTGGCTAGGGTTTCCAACGCCCGGTTCTCTGGAATTTGGCGAGATTCCGGGAGGGTGATGAGTAAGAGGCTTTCGTCCTCAAATTGGACGACCAGCTTGGATTCGCGCCCAAAAAGAATCCCGACGACCAAACCAAAGCGCTCTCGGCTTACATGATAAACAGAGTCTCCAATCCTGGATTCCCCTACGGCAGCAGGGAGAAGCCTGTATTCGGTCATAGCCATTTCACCGAAAGCCTGGTGCATGGGCGCAGGCCAGCGGACTTCTTCGCCATTTGGTAAAACGACGACAAAAACCTCCTGGTTGCCTGCGCGAAACCTGCTTTTGATTGTGCCCGTGCAAGGCGAGCCAGGAATGTAGACGGTATCCTTCACCTGCAAGCGGCTTTTGCCCGCAATTTTGCTGAGCTCGCCTAGTTTGGGTGCGGGACTGAAATCGCGGAATTCACCGGCGACGAATATTTGCGATTGCCGGCAATGATGGCAGTTGATCAGGATGGGTTCTTTTGCCGGGGCAGGGATTCCGGGGTGCAAGGGCCCCCTGGCCTTCAGGGAGTGCAAAAACACCCCTTGGCACGCCCTGCAAAAGAGGGGCGTATCCGAGATGAGAATGCGGAAGTTTTGAAGCATTATTCCATGAGAGGGAGAGCGGCATCCAGGCGGCGCAAAACTTCGCCTTGGCCGACCGCTTCGAGGAGTTCGAATAATCCTGGGCCTGCGGCCACTCCGGAAACGGCTAGGCGAATCGGGTGGACCAGGTTTCCAAGTTTTAAATCCAATTGCGTGCAAACATCCATAAATCCCTGCTCGATCCTTTTGTGGTCGAAGAGGGAGAGTCCCGCCAATTGACTTCGCACGGCCTGGGTAATGGCGCGGGAGCCCGTACCGAATGCTTTGGCCTTCGCTTTTTCGTCATAGGAGGTCGGGGCGATAAAGAAATATTTGCTGGACTCCGCAAGCTCCTTCAGAAAATGAATGCGGGTTTTCAGGAGGTTACAGATGAAAATGAGTTTGGCCTGGGGGATGGCATCCACATCGATGCCCGAGCCTTCCAAAACCGTGCCCAAGTCTTGGCGCATATAGTCAGCGAGCCAATTGGAATCCTTATGGTGGATGTGTTGACCGTTCATCCATTCGAGCTTTTTCTCGTCGAAGGCCGCCGCTTTGGGGCTAATGCGGTCCAGAGAGAAGCAACCGATCATTTCTTCCAGAGTCATTACTTCGCGGTCGTCGCCAGGGTTCCAACCTAATAGAGCCAAAAAGTTAACCAAGGCTTCGGGTAGATAACCGAGATCGCGGAAGTCGCCTACGCTCGCCGCGCCCTTGCGTTTGGAAAGCTTTCCACCTCCCGCAGCGAGGATCACGGGAAGATGGCAGAATACCGGGGGCTCCCAGCCAAAAGCGGAATAAAGCAAAACATGTTTGGGGGTGGAGCTAATCCATTCGTCCCCACGCAAAACATGCGAAGTTTGCATGTAGTGGTCGTCGACAACGCTTGCCAAATGGTAGGTCGGGTATTTATCGCGCTTGAGGATCACTAAATCATCCAACAGGGCATTCTGGTATTCGATGGGGCCACGGATCTGGTCTTCGAATCGCGTGACGCCCTCGAGGGGGACTTTGAACCGCACCACGGCTTTTTCACCAGCGGCAAGGCGGGCCAAGGCATCGGCCAAAGGCAAATCCCGGCATTGGCGGTCGTAACCGGTCACAGCTTGTCCCGAGGATTCCTGGACCTTGCGGACTTCTTCCAGGCGCTCCTCGGTGCAGAAACAGTAGTAGGCGTGGCCACTTTCCAGGAGTTTTTGGACCTCGCGGGCATATATATCCAGACGCTCGGATTGATGGTAAGGCCCTAGATCACCGCCCACTTCGGGGCCTTCGTCCCATTGCAGGCCAAGCCATTTCATGTCGCGGGTCAAATCGTGCAGAGCAGCCTCGTTGTAGCGCTTGCGGTCGGTGTCTTCAATGCGGAGGTAGAATGTACCGCCCATGGCCTTGGCATAGAAGTAGTTGTAAATGGCTGTGCGGGCTCCGCCTACATGAAGGTAGCCGGTTGGGGAGGGGGCAAAACGGACGCGGACGGGGCGGGTATTGGTGCTCATGGCCGAAATCTAGCAAACCCAATGGGGCAAAGAAGGGGACAATAAATAGGGAATTGCTCGTTTGGCTCCACCCCCAGTCCTGGAAACAAAAAGCACCCTAGGTCGAGACCTAGGGTGCCTTTTTGGAAGCGGAAAGGGCGAGATTTGAACTCGCGATGGGATTTAGGCCCATACGTCCTTAGCAGGGACGCGCCTTAGACCACTCGGCCACCTTCCCTTCACGGGAGCATAAGGTAGAAAACCCGAGCCAAAATTTCAAATCGGAGTGAAGGATAAATTGTTCCGTGACATCGAGAATTGCTATCCTTCCTGAATCTATATGGGAAAAATTAAGCGTTCCGGTCATTCCAAGGGTCCCCTTCGTTGGGTTCTGGCAATCCTGGTCCTATGCGGTCTCTGTGTGGGTTCGGCGTGGGAGGTCGTGTTTCGGGTTCTTCCGAGCCGGGATCCCGAAAAGCAATTCACGCGCGAAAATATTCAATCCATCCTGAGTGGAGAAACCCGCGTCTATTACAATGACGGGAAATCTTTGCATGGTGCGTTCTTTGACGCGAACCACCGTGTCTATGTACCCTACGACCAAATTCCCGTTGCGGTGGTCAATGCCTTGGTGGCAGCAGAGGACAGTCGTTATTTTGAGCATGGCGGTTTTGATCCCCGGGGATTTTTGCGTGCCGTTGTCACCAATATCCGCGCAGGGGCCATGGTTCAAGGTGGAAGCACTCTGACCCAGCAAACCGCGAAGAATATTTTTGGTCGCGAAGAGCGAAGCCTTAGCGAAAAATTCTACGAACTGGAAAACGCCCTGAAGCTGGAAAAGAATTTTACCAAACAGGAGATTTTAGAGTTTTATCTGAACCAATTTTACGTTGCGGGAACTGGTCGAGGCTTGTTAATTGCCGCATGGCATTTTTTCAGCAAGGATCTCTCGGAATTGAGTCTTGCGGAATGCGCCTTCATTGCCGGTTCCGTCAAAGGCCCTGCGAATTATGATCCCTTTATCCAAAAGACTCCTGAGGCCAAGGAAAAAGCCATTGCGCGGGCCCAGGAACGTTTAACGTATGTATTGCGCCGAATGCTCGAAGACGGTTACATCAATCAAGCCCAGCTCGATGGCGCACTTAAAAAGCCATTGCAGTTCCGGGTTGGCCAATTCCGTTTTGCCCAATCGTCCACGATGCAAAGGATTGAAGACAAATTAAATGGTCCCTATTTTAAGCACCTTTTCGACTCGCTGGGAATTGACTCTTGGCAAAAGGCTCAGCTGAAAATTGTGACTACCCTGGATGCGGGTACCGATCTAGCGGCCTCCGGTGCGCTTCAAGAAAATCTTGCCGATTTGCAAATGAAGCTGGGAGGATTTTCTCTTCCCAAGGGCGCGCGTGCGGACAATGAGGCGCATTTGCGCAAAGGCGAATATTTGTATGGCTCCCTAGATTCTGTGTCGCGAAATGGTGCCCAAATCCAGGCCCTGTGGCTTCGTTTCGGCGCGAGTCGTGGCGTGGTGAGCCGGGCGGAGCTGGATACCTTTTCCCTGAGGCACAAGGTCAGCGCCGAAACCGCGCTTTCCCAAGCACTGAGAAAGGGGACCGTCTATCTGGTTCGAGTCTTGGACTCGGCTTCGGAGAAGGGAATGGCCAAGTGCAGAATAGAAACCGAGCCTGTGGTGCAGGGTGGGATGGTTGCCTTGCAAGGGGGGAACATTCGGGCGAGTCAAGGCGGATTCCACAACACAGGTTACGACCGGGTGAACCAGGCGGTCCGCCAATTCGGGTCGGCCTGGAAGCCGTTGCTATTCGCCTCCGCGTTACAATTGGGTTGGCACTATACGGATACGTTGGATAATGTTTGGAACTTATTTTCCTTTGGAAAGGTGTTCTATTTCCCCAGACCCGATCACGAGGACCGGGCGCCCCGTGTGAGCATCGCCTGGGCGGCGGCTCGTTCTGAAAATATTGCCTCCATTTGGCTTTTGGATCACCTGCTTGACCGTCTGGACCCGGCCCAATTGCGGGAGGTGGCGCTACGCAATGGGTATTTGCAAAAAGAGGGCGAAGACGCTGTGAGTTGGCGCAACCGGCTCCGGGACAGTCTGGGCCTGATGATCAACGACGCGGTGCGCGCTGAAATTCCTTTTGTGATCGCCCGGGACCAGGTTGTCCGTGAATTGCGGGCCCAGGGCAATCCCGGAAAAGCCATGGATTTGGGCAATCTGATTTATGGAAACGGCATTGCGGAGGCGATGAAAGATAAAAAGCGCACTGCCGACAACCGAGAGTTTTTGCAACTCAACTTCCTATCATTACGTACAAACTTGCAAGAGCAAGCTCTGCCAGCGGACTCGGTGGTTGTGATGGGGCAGGTCACCTTGGCGGAAATTGTGCGGATCGATTCCTTGATCCAACCCTTGGATGATGGTGATGGCTGGATGCAGGATGACGGCAAACTCTTTGCTTGGCCCGATTTCCGCAAATCCCTGGCCATGGCTGAGTTTGCGCGGTTTGCCCATGACATTGGAATCCGTCAGAAGCTTCGCCTGGTGCAATCCATGCCTCTGGGTACCAATGAAGTTCCCCTGCTGGAACTGACTGTTGCTTACCAGAGTCTTTTTAGCGGTAAATCCTATCAATGTCGCGATGGCGAATGGAACGAGCCCTGCTTGATTCAGGAGCTCCGCAATGCCTCCGGAAAAGTGATTTTCCAAAATTCCGTGCAGGAGCGACAAGTTCTTGCAGATTCAGTGACCGCGCAAATCGCGGTGATGCTACGGGAAACTTTCGAGTCGGGAACCGCGCGTAGTGGCAATAGCCAAATGGTCCTCGAATCTCCACAATCTCCGGGAATCTTCCTCGCCATTCCAGCCGCAGGCAAAACGGGAACCACCAATGATTACCGCAATGTGGCCTTTGTTGGGGCCATTCCCTCCTGGGATTCTACTGTGCAGGAATTCAAGCTGGTGAATCCCCTGACGATTTCGAGCTATGTTGGGTTTGATGATAATCGGGCTCTGCAAAAGGGTGGCCTGCGGATTGCCGGTGCCTCCGGGGCTTTGCCCCCTTGGGTGAAATTGGCCCGCTCCATTTCTTTGGCGCGCAAGGATGCCAGCCGGGTGGACTTCCTGGATTTGTCCCTGCTGGCGAGTGGACTTGCTCCCTGGTCCGTACTGGGGCGTGAGGGTGATTACCTAGTGGATGCTCAGTCGGGGCTGGTGGTTGGGGATTCGATTCCTGAGAGTGGCCTCGTGGTGCAAATGCCTCGCATTCGTTTTGGAGTAGATGCCAATGTCCCTGTTCCTTAAGGTTTTCCTGGTTCCTGCATTGTTCTTTTTCATATCATGCGCCCGCCATCCGAAGGGTTCTGTTGCGGTTGTGGAGAGCGGTTCTCCTTGTCCTGGCCCCATTTCCTCTCCTCCTGATTCTGTGAAGCATGCTTCTGCCCCCAGTGGCGCTTCGTTTTGGATTCCGCCCGAATTCGTAGAGCAGTCCAAAGTCGTGGACGAAGGTGGGTGCGCTCCCGAGAAGATTCCTGGGTTCCAGTTTCGCAGGTTGCAGCGCTGCATTGATTCCCTGGTCCTGGCGGATCAAGCCGAGTCGGCTGCTGTTCTCATTGGCCTGCAGGTGCAGCCAGGGAATAGTTTTGCTGAGATTGGACGACGCACGGTCCAGCTGGCCAAGATTTTGAAAAGTCAGGGCAAGAACAAAGAAGCTAGCGCTTTGGTGGAGGCTTTTCTCGTGTACAAGCCTGCTGCATTGGAGTGGCTGGATAGCGCATCGGTATTTGAAGCCTCCATGAGACAGGATTTGGAGGACCGCTCCCGTGAGCTCGCGCCTTTGGTGAAGCAAATTTCCAATCACATGGCCATTCGTTCGGATTATGCCCTGGTCAAAATGCTGACAGATTCCCTTCGGTCCCTGGCCCTTTCGGATTCGCAACGGTCCTGGGCTTCTCGCCAGGATTCAGTGGCCTTTTCCCGTTCCTTGGCTCGGAGTCAAGTTTTGCAAGATTCCGTTCGCAAGCTGGTGTTGGATCGTGCCGCGTTTGAACAGGCCAAGTCCCTTCTCAAAGGCATGCGAAGTCTGCATCCTGATCTTCTGGCCAAAGTACCCTTGGATTCCTTGGATGCATGGGTGGAAGGACTGGTTCAACAAGAGGGCTCCGATCAAAACACTGCCTGGTGGAAGGGGCGTGATCCGGCCAAGGTGATTGCGGACGCCCGTCGCCTGCGTGATGCGGGGAAACTGCTTGATGCAATTATCCTTTATCGACATCTTCTATTTTCTCCTCTACGCAAAGATGCTCGTTTGGAGCTTGATGCGGTGGGTGAGGCGTATTGTGGCATTTTGCGCAAACGGGCTGCGGATCACTACTCCGCAGCCAAAGCCAGTAAGATTTCCAAGGATGCAGGCGCTAGGCTCGCGCAGGCTGTCGCCGCTTTGGATGACTGCCTGGAACAATTTCCCGATTCTCCCCAGCGTACCAAAGTCAAGCAAAACCGCGATCTGCTCTCCCAGGAACTGGGGAAACTCCGTCAGTAGTGGTGGCTATTTTTTGTTGGAGACCCAGACTTGGTCGGAGCCCACGATCGTGGCGAGCTGGCTAATCAGATTGGTGTCGCTGATCACCCGGTAGCGGGTGGCGTGCAAGGTGTGTTCGTTTTCGCTGGCCGTTTCCATGTGGAATATGAGCTGGCAGCCACCTTGGACATCTTCGGGAAGGGCAAAAGACTCGCATAGTTCCTGAATATTCCGTAAGGTCTGTTCCACTAGGCCGGTGGTCTTTATTTCTAAATGGATAAAGCGGGCGTATTTTTGCCGGGCATCTTCGATCGGAATGATCACTTCGACTTTGATCTGTCGGTTTTTATCGTCACGGGCTTTATCCATCTTGCCTTTGACCAGGACCATCATGTCGGTGGAAACGTGGTTGCGATATTTTTCAAAGATATCCGCACCCAGGAATAATTCCATTTCGCCATGGAAGTCTTGAATAATGGCCACGCCAAAAACTTTGTTGGGATCGGCTTTTGCAGTTAACGTGCGCATGGAAAGAATAATTCCACCCAGTGTCACGATTGTGCCAATGGGAACGTCGGCAATTTCGGATTCACTCAGGCTGCAGGTGGTGAAACCTTTAAGTTCTGCACGGTATTCGTCGATGGGGTGACCGGAGAGGTAAAGCCCGAGGACTTCTTTTTCTTTATTGAGGAGCTCGAGATAGCTCCAGGGTTCGACCTCCTCAATTTGTTCGTTCTGCACTAAGGGAGCCGCGGTAGATGTTCCCATGTCAAAAAGGGAGATTTGCCCGGAGTCGCGGTCCCGCTTGGCGCGGTTGGCGATTTCCATGGCCTTGTCGACGGAGGCATGCAAGGCCGCGCGACTGCCGTGCAGGTGGTCCAAGGCCCCGGCCATGGTAAGGCATTCGAGAGTTTTTTTATTCAAGGGAGGACGCTTGGATGCTCCGCCTGCTTCTTTGCTGGCTTGACGCTCCTGCACCCGCTTGCAAAGCTCAAAAATACTGGTGAAAGGGCCGTTCGCCTCCCGTTCCTCCACGAGGTCCTCAATGACGGCGGTTCCCACATTTTTGATCCCGGAAAGGCCGTAGCGAATGCAGTTGTCGCTGACGGTGAACTCCGATAGGGATTTGTTGACATCGGGGTGCAAGATTTTGAGGCCCATCTTGCGGCATTCTAGCATGAGCGTCACCAAGTTTTCGGTGGACGTCATTTCCGAGGTCATGTTGGCGGCCATGAATTCTGGGCCGTAGTTGGCTTTCAGGAATGCGGTTTGATAGGCCACATAGGCATAAGCCGCTGCATGGGATTTATTGAAAGCGTAGCCACAGAATGGAAGGAGCACATCCCACAGCTTCTTCATCATTTCGCGGGGGTAGCCCCGGTCAACCGCTTTTTGGATAAAGTCGGTCTCCATCCCGGCCATTTTGGATGCATCTTTTTTGCCCATGGCGCGCCGGAGCAGATCGGCGCCACCCAGCGAAAAACCCGAAACGATCTGCGCGATACGCATGACCTGTTCCTGGTAAACGATAACGCCGTAGGTCTCGCCCAGCACCTGGTTCAGGTCCTTATGGTAGCAATCCACGGGTTCTTGGCCATGTTTGCGGGCGATGTAGTGAGGGATTTCTCCGATTGGACCCGGACGGTATAGGGCGTTCATGGCGATCAGGTCTTCGAGACACGATGGCTTCAGGTTGCGCAGGTACTGTTGCATACCCCCGGATTCAAACTGGAAAACACCGACGGTCAGGCCCTTGCCGAGCAGCTCAAAGGTCTTGGCATCATCCAAGTCTATGGAGTCGATGTCGATGTCGATACCATGAACCTCTTTGATCATGGCCAGGGCATCTTGAATTACGGAAAGATTTCGCAACCCCAGAAAGTCCATTTTGAGCAGTCCGATGTCTTCTGCGTAATGCTTGTCATATTGAATGACGGGCGTATCGCTGGGGTTGGCCCGGTACAATGGGGCCAAATTGGACATGGGAACGGGAGCGATGATCACTGCAGCAGCATGTACACCGGCTTGGCGCACCAGCCCTTCGAGGTTGGTGGATAATTTCCAGAGTTCTTTCAGCTTATCACGGCTGTCGATTAGTTTGCGCAGCTCTTCCGTGGTTTCCCAGGCCTTCTTCAAATTGATGTCCAGCTCCGCTGGGATCATTTTGGCGATCTGGTTGATTTCGTGCTGGTCCAAGGAGAGCACGCGTCCGACATCGCGGATAACGGCCTTGGCCTTCATGGCGCCATAGGTGATGATTTGTGTCACACATTCTTCACCATACTTTTCAGCAACATATTTGATGACAAGGTGACGCTCCTTATCCGAAAAGTCGGTGTCGATATCGGGCATGGAAACGCGCTCAGGAGTGAGGAAGCGTTCAAAGAGCAAATCGAAACGTAAGGGGTCAATATTGGTGATGCCGATGACGAATGTCACCAATGAGCCCGCCGCAGAGCCACGACCCGGGCCCACCGGAATCCCATTCTCCCTGGCCCATGCGATAAAATCCTGCACGATCAGCAAATACCCGGCGACCTTCATGTTCTTGATTACGTCAAGTTCGTATTGCAGCCGTTGCTTTACTTTTTCGCTGGGGTCGGGGTAACGCTTGGGAAGCAACTTCCAAGCCAGGTGCGAGATGAATTCATCTCCATCATTGAATTCGGGAGGAACTTTGAACATGGGCCAAAATTCAGCGCCGACATTGGTCTTGATGACCACTTTGCAACGGCTGGCAATTTCAGCAGTGTTGGCGATTGCCTCGGGATCGTTTGGAAAAAGCGAGGACATTTCCTCGGAGCTTTTTAGATAAAACTGGTCCGTGGGGTAAGCTTTAGAATCAAATTCATGCAGCTTGCGGACCTCGCCAATGCACAGCAAGGCCTTGTGCCCAATCGAATCTTCTTGTTTGATGTAGTGGACATTCTGGGTGACGACCAAAGGACGGGCTATTTGCTTGGCTAATTCCCGCAATCCGTGGTTCAGCGCGTTATTTTCAGGAATCGCGTGGTCCTGCAAGGTCAAATAAAGGTGGGTTTCATCAAAAATTTCGGCAAGTAAATCCAAGAAGCGCCTGGCATTGGCTTCACGCTTTTGCAGGATGTCAGAACCCAATCGGCTGAAGAGGTCGCCCGTCATGGCGATCAGGCCCTGGGAGTATTGGCTGATGACGGAAATGGGCACCACGGGCACAGCGGTCCAGCGGTCTGGGGTTTCATAGCGCCACGAGACGATTTTTACCAGGTTGCGATACCCTTCGTCATTTTCTGCCAGAAGGACCACGCGTTGCATTTGACCATCGTCACGGGACTGGGGCTGACCTGCGATAGACTCGTCTTCGACATAAAGGTGGCATCCCAGAATGGCCTTTGTGTTGAGATTGGCCTCTTTTTGGAGCTTCTTGGCGACCATGTAGAATTCGAGAATCCCAAACATGTTGCCGTGGTCGGTAAGGGCGATGGCGGACTGGCCATGTGCGGCAGCCTGCCTGATGAGACCATCGATGCGGGCCGAGGCCTTGAGCATCGAATACTCGGAATGGGTTTGCAGATGTACGAAGCTCACCGGTCAAGTATAGGAAAAGGGAAAGTTGAAAGTGGAAAGTTGAAAGTTGAAAGTGGAAAGTGATTCGGACATCTCGGCTGCCCGCCTCGGTTATGAACGAGGGCTATGGCCCGGGTCATTCTCGCGACCAACGGGAGGCGGGAATCTGCAGGGCAAACGCATTAAAAAATACCGACAACTTTTAGGTGATTTTGTTGTCTTTGTCATGCCCAATTGCTTTGTCATGCCCGGCACGGCCGATGTGCTGCCAGTTACGGTTACTGGCAGCTATGCAAAGCTTGGCCACTTTTGGCTTCGCCAATTTCCACACAGTGGATATGTGCCTGTAACCGCTGAAGCGGAACAGGCATATCAAGTCG
>CAIRAY010000176.1 GCA_903876665.1 uncultured Fibrobacterota bacterium
TGTGACATCCCCGTACAGTTGCACTTGGAAAGCTCCTACTGCTACGACATACAACATCTACGCTCTGGCCATCGACAACAAGAATGACTCCACCAAGAGCAACAGCGTAAATATTTCCATCCTGGTGCCCGCATCCAGCTCTTCTATCGCTATCTCCAGTTCATCCATAGTCATCGTCAGGTCCAGCTCTTCAACGGCACTTCCAAGTTCATCGAGCCTGCAAGGTCCCACTGCAATTTCCCATAAACAACAAAGCAAGCAAGACATGGCCCCCATTCAGCTCAACCTCGCCCAGCTCAACCGGTTGTCACTCAGTGGAAGCCTGACGATCTGGAGCCCCATGGGCTCCCAAATCGCAAGGAATCATTTGAAGGTTGGCCTGTATGTGATCCAGTTCGACTCGAGAGAGGAACATTCGTGGACGCGCGCTGTGCGGGTCGTCCCATAAACTACATGACGATTATCGCCCAGCACATCCCTAGGGATGAGCTGGGCTTTTTTATTTGGAAAACCTAGTCCTGGACACACCGAACCGAGAATCCGCTCGTTTTAAGGATACTCGCCGCAAGCAAATTGGCGCTTGCATCCAAGTAGCGGATTCCCGCACTGGCGGCAATACTCCCATTAGCCTCCCAGAAATATGCCGTCGTTCCAAGATCGCCAAACCCACCTGCATTGAATCGATAGCCAGCAGGCAAAGCCGAGAAGCCCGAAGAATTGGTTCCCGTAGTGGTAGGCCATCCCAGGCTGGTTTTCATTTGGTCTCCAACGCCTGTGGAGCCTAGATAGGCACCCAGGGTGTCCCATTCGGCAGGCTTCGGAATATGCCAGCTGGCGGGGCAAATCCCTTGGTGATTTCCTGAGGTTGGGTTACAAGGGTTCGTGTTGCAAGAGGTCGGAATATTCATGGCCTCAGCCCACTGGTATAGGCCACCGTTCGTAACACAATTTACAGGATCATCCCCATAGCAATACTTCTCACCCACACCCGCTTGGGATTGATTCGAGCCTGAGGCAGTCCCATTCACCCGGATTCCGTAATCCAGATTTTCGGCCATCCAAGTCTGGCTGCCAATGACAACTGTCTTGTAGGTCTTCGAATCCCGGGTATCCACAAGGGACCCATAGGTGATCACCACCACCGAAGACGAAGATGCCGGGGAGGAGGAAGAGGAACTCAGCAACACCGATGAGGATGCTTGCACAGACGAAGACAATGAAACCGGCGACGAGGATGAGGAGCTCAGCCCAACGGGCAGGGATGAACTGGACAATGCTGTTGAGGAAGAAGCGGGAATCTCGCCACCGACCAAGCAAGAGGGCACACCACCACAGATTTCGCTTGAATACATCCGCACCATCCGGCGCCCCATTGGACTTACTTCAATATGGAACAGGCTATCCATCCTACCGAAGACATCCACAACTTTCAAATCGAAAAATGAAGTTGGATTGAAATCGGGAGCGGCCACTACCTTGGAAACCCAGTAAGAACTCCCCGTAGAATCAACCGAAAGAGTGTCCCATTCCCCTTCGTTGGAGCGAACGAGTCCATACACAATATTGGCAGCATCAGCAAAGGACTCAATGACCCCAGCATAGGCCTTGATTGAGACCCGAATCGAATCTCCGATCGGGGAAAATTCTACAAGGTCTATTTGCGGATTTGATGCGCCCTCAGCCTGACTTGGCTTCGAATACACGACAAACTCGGTACTTGCATCCATTTTGCAACCGAGGAAGCCCAAAGTAATTACGGATAAAATAAGGATATTTTTCATTGGATGTCCCTCAGTTATAATAGCTCAGGAGAAATTTATAGCCACCGGTCTTACCCACCGCAGGGTCCTGAGTCCAGTCATTGTAGGCCATGGTGAGATCCATGTGCAATTCCCGAGTAAAGTAATTGGAAAGACCCAGACGCCATCCTGTGCCATCTTGCTGACTGCGCCAGAAGGAGTAATTCAAGCAGATTCCAGAGCCCTCACCCAACCCGGAGAACTTATAGAATTTAGGCGTTTCGCCCTCAAGCATCAGACTCCACAATTTGGAATCGCCCAAGGCCTCCGACCACTTCCCATAATCCAATTCTTTGATATTCTGTCGATAGGAATTTTGAACTTTAACCGCGTACATTCCACCCAATATGGACCTTTTAACCGAGCCTCCCACCTGAAAAGCGGATGCTTTTTCGGCGGTGCGCCAAACGGCGGTTGGACCAACTAAGAAATTATATGTTCGCAGACCTAAATCAACTGCACCCATGGAGGGCTGAACCAGACTACCGATGCCTGGAACCCACTGCAGGTTACCGACAAACTTTTTTGTTTCCACCGAGCTCAAAAAGAATAGACCTAGACTTGCTTGCATTTTGGGCTCATTCTGGTAGGCAGCATAATCTGGATTCTCTATGACTTGGGTCCCAGTTACATACTGGCCATTCGCAAGTCGTGCGTAGGTGCCCAGCTGAAGATTCCAAGGCAATCCAAAGGTCTGATTGTTTATGTATGCCAGAGTCATGCGCGCGGAATTGGAAACCTCGTGGTCTTCGCTAAAAGGCTTATAATGGGGATCCATCTGCTTATCGGTAAACCAATCCGCGCCCCACACCCAATTCCCCACACCACCCATGGCCCAGAAGCTTTCCCACTTGTTGGTGTTGGCAAAGAACAGCCCAAAATCACCACCATACCCGCTGTTTTCCGATGGGGGAACGGGACTGGGCTCCTGGAACACCTTGTGCCAGTTAAACCAAAAGAAGGCATCTTCAGCTTCGGGGCCCGTATAGCTCCAGGATGTCACCGGAGCGAGTAACGACAGGAGCGCAATGCATATCCATTTCATTTTCATGCGATTATCCTTCGGAAAAGGGTTGCCGTTTTTGCCAACATTCCAAAAGGATAATGTTTATCACCCCACTCGACAACCCCAAAAGTGACGAATGGGATGGAATCCACAGAAAAATGCAAAAAGCCCCGCGAATTTCTTCGTGGGGCTTCTTCATTCCCGGGAACCTTTTTTGACCGGTTCCCCTCCAATTACTCCTAGCAATTTAGGTCTTAACAATCCAAAATCAAATCGGGAATTTTGGGGCTGTGAGGAGGATCACAAAAGAACCGGGTCCCGTTTATCGGCCATTGTCGCCATCGGTCCAACCCAACGCGCCCCTCCGACGGTTTCCATCCTGAAGAGAGGTCAGGCATTGTATAATTGAGACATAATCTCAACCTAGGAGTTCCTATGCCCGTAGTAGATCTAAAAGGCTACCAGAAAATGCTAGCCCACGCCAAGAAAAATAAATTCGCCTACCCTGCCGTGAATGTGACCAGCACCGAAACCGCCAATGCCGTTCTTCTAGGTCTGAAGAATGCCAAGAGCGACGGTATTATCCAAGTCTCCACCGGTGGTGGTGAATTTGCCAGTGGCCAAGGGGTTAAGGACAAGGCATTGGGCGCCATAGCACTCGCCCAACACGTCCATCTGGTCGCGGCCAGGTACGACATCAATGTGGCTTTGCACACGGACCATTGCCATCCCAAGTTCCTGGACAGCTTTCTTTTGCCCCTGGTAGAGGAAACTGAACGCAGGCGCAAAGCCGGCCTTCCCAACCTGTTCAACAGCCACATGTTTGATGGCTCCGAATTGGGCCTCAAGGAAAATCTGGAAAAGTCCGTAGCACTCCTCGAGCGCATGGCCAAAAGTGACTTGATCCTCGAAGTGGAGATCGGTGTAGTCGGTGGTGAAGAAGATGGACATGACACTTCGGGCGCTTCCCACGACAAGCTCTATACGAGTCCCGAAGACATGGTTGCCACCCACGCGGCCCTGAAGGATCTTGGTCCTTACCTGCTTGCTGCCACTTTTGGTAATGTCCATGGCGTATACAAACCGGGCAATGTGAAACTCAAGCCCACCATTCTCCGCGATGGCCAGGCCGCTATCGCCAAAGCCTTTGGAACCGGGGTCTCTGCAGACTTGGTCTTCCATGGCGGTTCGGGCACCCCGCTCGAAGAAATCCGGGAGACCCTGGACTATGGCGTAGTCAAAATGAATATTGACACCGACACGCAATATACCTTCACCCGCCCCATCATCGACCACATGCTGAAGAACTATGACGGCATCCTGAAGATCGATGGTGAAGTCGGCGACAAGAAAAAGTACGACCCGCGCGGATACCTGAAGGCGGCAGAAACCGGCATGGCTGCCCGCATCCAGCGCGCCTGCGAAGATCTGCGTAGCGCAGGCCAGAGTCTCGGGAAAATCTAGGCTCCAGTGTCTCATTCTCACAACCCTGGCGCGAGTCAGGGTTTCTTTTTTTGTCCATCCGCCTTGATTGTTGCTCCTTTGTTTAGGACAATGAAACTATGAATTCACTTGGCCTCCCCGATGACTCCTTCCGCTACGCCCTAGATGTGCATGCGATTGTCGCCATCACAGATCGGCGCGGAATTATTCTCGAGGTCAATCAAAAATTTTGTGACATTTCGGGTTACAACCGTGAAGAGCTGATCGGAAAAACCCATCGCCTGATCAATTCCCAGCGCCACGGCAAGGAATTTTTTGCCAACATGTGGAACACCATTCTTGCGGGAACCCCTTGGACGGGGGAAGTCTGTAACCGCAGAAAGGACGGATCCTTCTATTGGCTGGATGCAACCATTGTCCCAGTTTTGGGAGAGGATGGTGCTCCCACCCATTTTATCGCTGTGCGCCGCGACATTACCCAGAGAAAATTGGCTGCCATGCTCGACCGCAATATTCTCGACAATGCAGGCACCAGCGTGATTGCGACAGACACCAATGGCCTGATTACCTTGTTTAACCACGGAGCAGAACAACTCTTGGGATACAAAGCCGAAGACGTGATTGGGAAATGCACTCCCGAGGCCTTCCATGACCTGAGCGAGGTCGTGGTCCGTGCAGCAGAACTGAGCCAGGAACTGGGGCATAAGGTGCGCCCGGATTTTGAAACATTTATAGCCAAGGCCCTCAGCACCCATTTACCGGATGTCCATGATTGGACCTACATTGCCAAAGACCGCTCACGCCACACGGTAAGTTTATCTGTAACCCTGCTGACAGATTCGCTCGGGCATATCGAAGGATATCTAGGCATTGCATCGGATGTGACCGATTTGCGCCAGTCGGTGGGACAAAAGCAGGAATTCGCCAACCGCCTTAAGAAGATCGCAAGCCAGGTTCCTGGAATGGTCTATCAATTCCGCATCCGCCCGGATGGACACTCATGCTTCCCCTATGCATCGGAAGGCATACACCCTCTGTTTGGATTATCCCCCGAAGATGTTCTGGACTCGGCGGAACCTTTATTGAAAATGGTTCATCCCGAAGACCAAGAAGCTCTGGCTCTGTCAACGGAAAGATCCCGCACCCAGCTCACCCAATGGAACCATGAATTCCGCATTCAACCTCCCTCCCAGACCGAGAAATGGCTGCATGGCAGCGCAGTCCCAGAACAGTTAGCCGATGGTACCGTGCAATGGCATGGATTGCTGTCGGACATTTCCGACCGAAAAATTGCTGACGAAAAATTGATCCAGGCCAGCTTGCATGATCCCCTCACAGGCCTGCACAACCGCCTTTTCGCCGAGATGGAGATTAAACGACTTTCGGAAGGTCGTCGTTTTCCCATATCCGTCCTGATGATCGACCTAGACGGCCTGAAGGTGATGAACGACCAGTTCGGTCATGAGGCTGGGGACAAGTTAATCCAGTCTGCAGGCGCACTTCTACGCTCCTGCTTTCGCCCTGAAGACCTGGTGGCCCGCATGGGTGGTGATGAATTCCTGGTGATGCTTCCTCTCACCCCCGAGCCCGAATGCGAAATTGCCCTGCGTCGCCTGCGGGAAAGCGTAGACGCCCTTCCCCCGCTGAAGGAGGGCTATCGCCTTTGCCTGTCGGCCGGAGGAGCCGTCGCCCAAAAGCAAAGCGAACTCCACCAGGCCATGGTGGACGCCGATCAGGCCATGTACGCCGATAAGGTCCGGAGAAAGGCGGGTCGGGGGTAAAGTCCACAAGACCAACAGAAAACCCCCGAACGTTTCCGCTCGGGGGTTTCTTTATTGACTTTACTTGTCGGCTTAGAAGTTCATCTGACGCACGACTTCGTCGAACATCGCTGTAGCACAGAGATATTCGCGGTTCATGCGGGCGATGTTTTCGACCGAGATGTCCTTGGGACATGCAGCTTCGCACTCGAACAAGTTGGTGCAATTGCCGAAGCCTAACTCATCCATTTTGCCAACCATGTTGAGCACACGCTTGGTCTTCTCGACCTTGCCCTGCGGAAGCAGAGCCAGATGAGAAACTTTGGCGGATACGAACAACATTGCCGAAGCATTCTTACAGGCCGCAACGCAAGCGCCACAACCAATGCAAGCCGCAGCATCAAAAGACCGGTCCGAATCGGACTTAGGAATTGGAATGTTGTTTGCATCCTGAACATTGCCCGTAGTCACGCTGATAAAACCACCGGCTTCAATGATTTTATCGAACGCGGAACGATCGACCACGCAATCGCGCAGAATTGGAAATGCCGAGGCACGCCATGGCTCCACCACAATGGTATCGCCATTCTTGTAGCGACGCATGTGCAGCTGGCAAGTGGTTGTGCTATGGTCAGGACCATGAGGCAAGCCATTGATCACCAGAGAACACATGCCACAAATGCCTTCGCGGCAATCATGGTCAAAGTTGACGGCTTCTTTTCCGCTCTTCATGAGTTGTTCGTTGGCAATGTCGAGCATTTCGAGGAAGGACATCTCGGGGGAGACATGTTCGACCTTAATGGTCTCGAATTTGCCTTGGGTCTTTACGTTCTTCTGGACCCAGATCTTGAGAGTAATCGTCATGTTGCCGCTCATTACTTGTAGCTCCGGGTTGCAAGGTGGACATTGTCGAAGGTTAACTGTTCTTTATGCAGTTCCTGGCGGGCCTTGTCGCCCTTGTATTGCCAGGCAGCGACATAGCTGAAGTTTTCGTCATCGCGCTTTGCTTCGTTGTCTTCAGTCTGATGTTCTTCACGGAAATGGCCGCCACAAGATTCTTCGCGATGCAGTGCATCGAAAGTCATCAGCTCGCCAAATTCCAGGAAGTCCGCCACACGGCCGGCATGTTCGAGGTTCTGATTGAAATCGCCCTCGGAACCGACAACATTGACATTTTTATAGAACTCTTCGCGCAGCTCAGGAATCTTCTTGAGGTTGGCTTCGAGACCGGCCTTGTTACGTGCCATGCCAACATTTTCCCACATAAGCTTACCCAGCTCGCGATGGAATTCGTTGACTGTCTTTTTGCCCTTGACCTTGAGCAATCCGTCGATGCGAGCCTTGGACTCAGCCTTGGCTTGTTCGAAGCCAACGTGGCCAGCGGTAATCTTCTCGAGCTTGGTGCCCGCGAAATATCCACCGATCGTGTATGGAATCACAAAGTAACCATCGGCGAGGCCCTGCATCAGCGCAGAAGCACCGAGACGATTGGCTCCGTGGTCGGAGAAGTTGGCTTCACCGAGAACAAAGCAACCGGGGATGGTGGACATCAAGTTATAATCGACCCAGAGACCACCCATGGTGTAATGGACAGCTGGGTAGATACGCATAGGAACTTTGTACGGATTCTCATCGGTAATCTTTTCGTACATCTGGAACAAGTTGCCGTATTTAGAGGCAACGACGCCTTCACCAAGCTCCTTGATCTTTGCGGCATCAGAAATACCCTTGCCTGCAGCAGCGCCCTTGCCGTAACGGTCAATGGCGGCAGTGAAGTCCAAGTACACGGCCTTCTTGGAAGTGCCTACGCCCATGCCCTTGTCGCACACAAGCTTCGCATTGCGGGAAGCCACATCGCGAGGAACCAGGTTGCCGAAGGAGGGGTATTTTTCTTCGAGGTAATAGAAGCGTTCGCCTTCTGGGATCTTGTCCGGGGAACGAGCGTCGTCTGCCTTCTTGGGCACCCAAACGCGACCATCGTTACGCAGGGATTCGGACATCAGAGTCAGCTTGGACTGATGATCGCCGGTCACTGGAATACAGGTGGGGTGAATTTGTGTGTAGCAAGGATTGGCGAAGTAAGCGCCCTTCTTATGTGCGCGCCAAGCAGCGGTCACATTGGAACCCTTCGCATTGGTGGACAGATAGAATACGTTGCCGTAACCACCGGTTGCCAAGCAGACCGCGTCGGCTTCGTGGGATTCGAGCTCACCAGTAACCAGGTTACGGACGATGATACCACGGGCCTGGTCGTTGATCACGACCAAGTCGAGCATTTCGCGGCGTGGGAACAGCTTCACGGAACCGAGGGAAACCTGACGCATCATGGACTGGTACGCACCAATCAAAAGCTGCTGACCGGTTTGACCGCGGGCGTAGAATGTACGGGAAACCTGGGCACCACCAAAGGAGCGGTTATCGAGCATTCCACCGTATTCACGGGCGAAAGGAACGCCAGTGGCCACGGAATGGTCGATGATCAGGTTGGAACACTCGGCCAAGCGATGCACGTTGGCTTCGCGGGCGCGGAAGTCGCCGCCCTTGACAGTGTCGTAGAATAAACGATGTACGGAGTCACCATCGTTCGGGTAATTCTTTGCAGCGTTGATGCCACCTTGAGCCGCAATGGAGTGGGCACGACGAGGACTGTCCTGGAAGCAGAACGCCTTGACATTGTAGCCCAGTTCTCCCATGGAAGCCGCAGCAGAAGCACCGGCAAGACCGGTACCCACGACGATCACGGTGAACTTGCGCTTGTTGGCTGGATTGACGAGCTTTATTTCGAATTTATGGTTGGTCCATTTGGATTCAATGGGACCGCCAGGAATTTTGGAATCAAGAGCCATTAGAGAGTCCTCCCGATGATGAAGCATGCGATGGCCTCAGCGGCAAAGCCGAGAGCTACGACCGATGCAAATGCGACGGAACCGATCTTGATGATCATGTTCCAACGCTGGTGATTGATGCCCATGGTCTGGAAAGCAGAACCAATGGCATGGACAAGGTGCAGGCAAAGAATGCCCATGGAAACCGTATACACAGCCGCGAATACTGGCTTTCCGAATTCTTCGATGGTGGTGCGGAACATGTCACGGATCATCAGGGGCGCATTGTAGTCCAGCTGAAAACCGGCCAGCAAGATTTTGTCCGTGGAAATCTCGTAATGGGAACCGAACTTGAGGTTTACCAAGTGAAAAATCAGGTAGCCAAAGATCCAGATGCCGGAGTAGATCATGGTGAAAGAAGCAAAAGAGCGCTTGCCCGATTTTGCATCCACTTGGTAACCAATGGGACGGGCTTTGAGATTCTCAAGCTTCAAAGTGATCGCCATATAGAAATGGGACAGCAACGCCATGGTCATGACGAATTCCATTCCGTAAATGAAGGCCTTGTTATGGGTCAGCATCCAGGAGTAGGAATTGTAGCCGAGGGACGTGTGCTCCAAGGAGGCTTGGAATGCAGGAGCGAGTTTATCAAACCCGTTCATTACATAGGCAAGCGCAGGTCCAATCAGGACTAGGTTGCCGACCATGTGACCAAAGATCCACACCGCGACTAGCGCGCCCGTGGCCCCCATTATCTGTTTTCTTCCGATGGAAGAAGTCAGGTATTTGACGATCCAGTTCATTGTTACCTCTGTTGAATTGAGACTTAGCGAAGGCCCGTACGGGATTCGGGGGCCTGGTAGGAGACGAGTTCTTCCTGCCCGAACCAGAAGGCAACCTCGCGGGCTGCGCTTTCGGGGCTATCGGAAGCATGGACCACATTTTCGGTGATGGTCGCTGCAAAGTCGTGGCGGATGGTGCCGGGATCTGCCTTGGCAGGATTGGTGGCTCCGTTGAGGGCGCGCACCTTGGCGACGGCATTTTCGCCACCGAGCGCCAAAATAATCGTGGGTCCTGACGTCATGAATCCGGCAAGCTCAGGGAAAAATGACTTTTCCTTATGCTCGGCATAAAAGCCTTCGACATCGGTTTTTGTCATGTGTTTGATCTTGATTCCGCAGATGGAGAGTCGTGCGGTTTCGTAGCGTTCCAGGATCCGGCCAGACAGACCGGCTTTTACGCCATTGGGCTTTATCATAGCAAAGGTCATTTCCATTGTATTACCTCGGGGCAGAATTTAGGAAATTTTGGGTAAAAATGGCCCGACAAAACAACAGAATCCCCCGATGAACAGCAAAAAGCCCCGGAGAACCCGGGGCTTTGCCGTTAAACCTCAAAAAACACTACTTTTTCGCAGGGGCGGTCTGCAAGGAATCAAGCTTGGCGATACTGTCCAAAAGAGCCGGTGCCAATTTTCCGCCACTCTGGATATTGCGGACCATCCAGTCGGCATCGTCGGAAAGATCGGACTTCGGAAATTTGACCAGCATCTCCTGGAATACCTTAAGGGCCACCGAATCCTGTTTAAGATTTTCGGACAAGATAAATCCCTTCATAAAAAGCGCTTTGTACGCATCGACATGGTTGGGCCAGATTGCATAAAGAACGGAATACTCTTCCAAAGCCTGCTGGAAACGCTCTTCCTCGTTGTAGGCCTGCGCGATCATCATGGTTGCACGCAACGCGGATGTATCGGCCGGAAACAGGTCGCGAACCTTTTGGAAAGCTCCCCGGGCTTCAGCCAGCTGCCGGGCATCATACTTTTTCATGGCATCGGCCAGAAGGTCCTTGGAATTTGTCTTTTCCGTGATACCCAAGGTGGTGTCCAGGATCTCGACATCCAAGTCGCTGCGCAAACGGAATTTCAGGCGTTCCTGCGCTCCGCGCACTTCAGCATCCTTGATACGGCGGAATATCTGTGGTTTGGCGGTCTTCCAGTTCTTGAGCCCGGGGTACTGATCCGGGTGCAAAGCAAACTCACGCTGGTAGGCGTATTCTGGCAAATCCAACCAAAGGGCGGCATCGAGAATCCCCGCTTCAAATGTTTTTCCTTCAAATACTTTGTCAGGATTTTCTAGGAAGACTTTTTTGAGGTCCTCGGAAGGGTAACCCATGGTCCGGGAAATCACGGAATCACGGAATACCGTCGCCCACATATCCGAACTACGCAACACACAAAGGGACTTGAATTGCTCCCCTTCTTCGAGTTCCAGGAGTTGTGCCTCGCGGAACGCCAACTCCCAATCGACAAGAAATGTCAACAGACGTTCCCTATTGTATTGCCGGCGTTGTTGCGGGGGCACTTCTGTCCGAAGCTTCATGACATCCTTTTCCCAGATCACCGGGGCACCGTTCACCGAAACCAGCGCAAAACTGGAATCGAGCGAACCTTCGCCACCCTCCATCAAACGGGCCTCAGCATCTTTGCGGGCTCGTTCAAAGGGCTTCACCTGGGGTGCAATGGATTCGAGCAACCAGAACACTTCGAACTTCTGCGTATCCGGCGCCTTTAGGACTGCGGTCTTGAAGCCCGGCTTGCGCCCATCGAGCACGGTAAACAGCTCGGGAAGCATGCCGATGCTATCGGGAAGACAATGGGAAAGCTTGGCAATGATGGAACGGCCACCCTTGGCAAGGAAATCACTTTCGGACTTCAGCCCTTGGGCAAGGGTTGCAAGCTTTGCCGAATCAGACCCGGCAATATGCAACACCCGGAATGAGGACAATGTTTTAAACTGATCCTTGTTCTTGGTGTAAAAAACCTTCGCATCCGGAGCAGGTATTTTGGACATTTCCACTTTGTATTTGGACTTCAGGGAATCGGACATCTTCTTGGAAATTTCCTGGCGGTATTTTTGCAAATAAAACTTCTCCGCAACAGATTTGCTTTTTTCAAAGGTCGGCGTCGGTGAATCCTGATAACGAAACACAACAAGTGCTGCGTAAAGCTTCGGCTCCGCTGAGGCCAGGACAATGGGCAAAAACTCATTGGCTTGGGGGCGCCGGGCTTTGTCAAATAGCTGATATACCGATCCAGCAACGCCACGAAGCTCAGGCGGAATCACGCCATCTTTGATAAGACCCACATGACCCTTGCGTGCCAAAAGTGACGAATCAGTGAGAATCGTTGAGGCTACGGCATCGAAGGCGGTTCCGCCCGCGATTTGGGCGATGGCCTGAACCAGCTTCAGCGAATCTGTGGACTGCAGACATCCAATATCAGCAGCGCCTTTCTCGGCAAACATGGCTTTGTTCTCTTCAAAGTATTTGCGAACCTCGGCCGATTTTTCTTCCAGGGTAATCCGCATGACCACAGAATCACGCACCGCCTTGAAATCCACCTGGACTGAATCTTTGGCGAATTCCTTTTCGTGCTTACGGAACCAGGCAAAGAGCTGATCCTCGCTGTGGGCCAAATTTTCATAGACGTAGATTCGCTGGTACACATTGGCCAAATCCCGCTTTTTCAATTCGGAGAGCTTGACTTCGACATACTCTTCGGCTTGGGGCACCAGTTTTTTGGCCGCTTCACCCATGATCCGCGATTCCAGCAGACTATTGAATACCATTTTCCGGGATTCTGGGCTTGCCCGCCGGTCGGCAGGAACCGAGCTGAGGGCAAAATCCAGTTCGGAGCGCATGAGATCCTGGTCGCCGACACGAGCAAGGACTTCATCCTTCCGTCCCATCATGTTGCATCCAATCAACACCAGAAGGGTCGCAACGATAAACAAGGTTGCAATTCGTTTCATTTTATTTTCCTGTTAATTCGAACATCGTCGTTAAATTGGGCAATTGAACATGTCATGCCCAGAATGGGCATCACCGGCCATGGTTACAGATACCAGATGTAGCAAGGGTATGCGATCCCCGTACCGGGGATGACAAGATGGCCATTCACACAAAGAATGTCGCATTTCACTAAATGACACGATTAGTTCAGCGAGCTCAGCGCATCTTCGATGGTATCGTAAATATCAAGGAGGGTATTTGCCCCGATGATTTCGATGATTTCGAAAACATTATCGTTCACCTTGGCGATTTTAAACGTCCACCGATTGGTCTTTGCGGTCTTCGAAATGTGCAGGAGGATCCCCAGACCCGTACTGTTCACATAGCGAAGCTTGCTAAAATCAGCGATGATATTGGCGACGCCCTCACCATAGATGGTGTTCACCTTGTCAAGGGTAGACTCCACATTGGTGGAATCGAGATCCCCATCAAACTCGATGATTTTGGTATTTGAACGACCATCAACATCTTTAACTTCAAGCTTGATTTGCTTGCTTTCCATTTAATCCTCGCGCACTTTGGTCACATGGACTGTGGTTCCTCCGGCATCGATATCGAGCCGAAGTTCGCTTGATAGCATTTTTACGAGGGCAAGTCCACGCCCCCGAATTGATTCGTCATCCACTACGGGATTGTTGAATTTTTCTTGTACGGACCGAGCCAGCGATGGATCGATTTCGGAAGTTCGGTTGCGGACCGACAATTCCACTTTTTCACGATCCAACGCAAATTCGATAAAAAACATCTTTTGACTATGGTCGCCATGTTCTATGGCATTATTGGACAACTCATCGACAATGGTTTCAATGCGGAAGGCATCCTTGCGATTGTAACCCTTTTGCAAAACAATGGATGAGATCATTCGGCGGATCGCAGGCACATAGGCCGGATTTGCAGGAATCTGCAAATTTACTTTTTGAGCCAGATTGTCGTATTCCCAGCGATAGTCGGAAAGAACGGTTTTCACATCGTTGTAATAGCGGAAAATTCGGTTGGCACCCATGAGATTCAGCTTTTCGCGCAGGGAAAGGCTCAGCCCCACCAGGACCAGGTTCCCCTTCTTTTCGATGAGACGGCAACGGCATCCCATCAGCGCACCTACGGAAGGAGAGCTGACAAAATCCACATGTTCCATATCCACAATGACAAAGTACCGTCCCTCAGCCACCATGGATTCAAAGGAGTCCATGAGGTTCTCCACGGAGGTCAAATCCAAGGAACCCTTCAGGGTCAGAAGGGTGATTCGGGCGTCATCCTCGCAAGATTTCCATGAAAACGAAAACTCTGCCACCGTCACTCCACCAATGTGTCAATTAGACTTTGAGAGCGCCGCTTGGTCACGCGGATCACGGTTTCGCCATTGGCCGTCTGGCTCATTTCCATGCCGGAAGTGAGCATGCGCACAATCTCCAGGCCATGACCCAAAAAATTCTGGCGGTCCTGTTCGGCATGGACGGCCTTGCGCAAATTTTGCACATCCTTGGGATCGCCACCGGGGTCCTGCACGGTTAGTTGCAAAACCTCAGGCTCGAATTCGCAGTGAATTTTTATGGAGGCACCCGCCGTCGTTGGGCCAAATTTGACGGCGTTGTTGCAGAGCTCATCCACAATGATTTCAGTGCGGTAACTGAACTTGGGTGTAAAACCCTCGATTAGGGAAGCCTCGGCAACGAATTTTCGTACTGCCGGAATAAAATCGGCATCAACGGGAAATTCGATATTGAGGGGTTCACGCTCGGACATGTGGTCAAATATATAGTAATTCAGCCAAAAACGCGACTTACAAATTCGCATCCACTCGCCAAACAAAAGCGAGGACCCGGGCAACCGCCTCGAAAAGCTCGTCTGGAATGGTTTGATTCAACTCCACATCCCCGAGCGCCTCCGCCAAGTGCGCGTCCTCGTGGATGGGCACTTTATGCTCTTCGGCAACTGACACAATCCTTTCCGCCATCAGGCCACGGCCACTGGCCACCACCGAAGGAGCCTTTCCTTTTTGGGGTTCATAACTCAAAGCCACGGCGAGCTTCGTGTTCAGTATTCGAGGTTTTGACCGCTGACCTAAAATATCCACATCCAACTCCGTAGAATTATTTGTAATTTATTATAAATCAACCACTTGCAAAAGGAAATCTCGTTCTGGAACCCGCTTCCATTCCGGCCAGACTAAAAAAGCGCATACGCAAAAGCGTTCCACTGGGCTGGGCCCGTTGGTTCTTTTTGGTGCTTTTTGTGGTAATGACCGGAGCCTTTTTTGGGTTCAAGGAACTACGGGAGAAGGGTATCCGGGAAATATCCCAAATTCGGCAATTTGGGTCGGTTAAATTCATCCCCGAAGGCTTTCAGTCCGATGGCTGGCTCCACTATTCCTGGTCCAAAATCACCTTCGAAACACCCGACAAATCCGTTGTCCTGAACAAGCCGGAACTGTTTCTCCGCCTAGCCACCAGCCGGCCATATTACGAGCATATTCGAGTCGAAATGGACTCTGCGCAAATTTTGGTCAACCCCAATTTCCGAAAAACGAATCCCGACAGTTCCAAACATCCCAAAATGGAATTCCCCGACTTCAACCTCCCTTTGCGGCTTCTGGTGACCACGCCCCGGTTCCGTGTGGATGTGGATAATTTGGGTCATTGGCAGGCAGATTCCGTGCTTATCCGCAATACATCTAAAAGGAAGGTCAACCTAGAGCTTAAAAGGATTGACGGGCCTTACTTGCCAAAAACCGTCCAGGCCAACCTCCAATTTTCCTGGGAACGGGATTTTGTCGAGCTGACTTCGGATCTTGTGGCCAATCCAGACTCCATTCATCTTTTTATGGAGGCCCCCAGGAGGCATTTGGAAGACATTTCCGGAGAAATTTTTGTGCTGGTGGACAATCCACGGATTTGGAGCCCAAAACCCTTCCCCGCGAACATTCCCAGTATCGGAAAAATCAAAGTGCGCAGCAAGGTCCAAGGCAATTTGCTGACAAAGTCCCTCGCCTGGCAATCGGAGTTGGACCTTGCCCTCGGAGCCATTTCAATCCTGCCCCAAGGACTGCTCACGGGCACCGTCGACGGTTCCCTGGGGGGCCAGCTTGGCACCCACTTGCAATGGAAAGGACCCCAAAGTGAATCGGTCGAGGCGGATGTCGAAGTGGACCCGGACTTAGCGGTCCGGGGAAGTGGATCCGTCCGGGGACTCTCTATCCAGATTGGTCCTCGCCTCATGCCCATCGAAGGCGAAATTCATCGCTTCGAACGTCGTGGAGATCGGCTAGAAATTGATGCCAGCACCATCACAGGTAGCCATGTTTCGCTCGATGTGGTGAACCTGAAAGACCCCCAGGTTTCAATCCAGGCACAAATCGCCCCCACCGAACCCTGGGCCCTGACGTGGACCAACGGAAACCTGCAGCTGGCTCCGCCATCGGTTATCGAAGGTGATTTCCACCGTGGCATTTTGACTGCGAATGTCAGAACGGCCGTTCCCTATGCATACAAAGTCACCGCAGA
Source organism: uncultured Fibrobacterota bacterium (assembly GCA_903876665.1). Taxonomy (GTDB): domain Bacteria; phylum Fibrobacterota; class Fibrobacteria; order Fibrobacterales; family Fibrobacteraceae; genus CAIRAY01. The sequence continues at coordinate 16,186 of CAIRAY010000176.1, forward strand.
ATCCTTTGAGACCGACCTCACCCTTTCCAGCAAAGGGGTCTATTTCGACAATGGAAATTTCATCTCCCGGGGAATGGAACATTTCTTCGATGGCGAGGTGGTGTGGGATTCAACCCAGCAACACTATCAATTCGAAATTCGGCAGGCATCCGGAGGGGTGGCCAAGGTATTTGGCGACTTTAATGGTCACCTTAGCCTTGCCGTATCCAAACTTCCAACCCTGAAGCTCCCCTTGGCCGACACCTCAGTGCTCCGTGGCGTAGATGCCTTGGTTACCGGAAACTGGGAACAGCATTTCGCAGATCGCAACGGAGTTTTGCGCCTTGCCTTGGAAACGGTTTACAAATCCATGCCTATCGACTTTTTCATCCGCGCCCGCCAAAACCAGGATTCCCTAATGCTGGAGTCGCTCGAGGCCGAAGCATCCGGAAATCACCTGAGAGGGTCTGCGATTTTTCTGAATGACACATTACCCGAAACACCGCTCATTTTTGACAGCGCCTACATTTCTGCCGAAAAATTTTCTCTGCCCGCCCTATTAACGAATTTGGGGGACAGCAGCCTGGAAAATGCGGACCTGGAAGGAGAATTCCGCTGGAGTCGCGCAAGTGGTCTGGGAGGAAAACTCGACATTTCCGAGATCAGGCTTCGAAACATTTCCCCCGACATGCTACGCGTACAACGCCTGCAGCTTATTGGCGAAAAGGATCAATTACAGGCATCCGCACGCCTCCACCTTGGCAAAAATGGATTCTGGGACAGCGAAGCAGAAATCAATATTAAGGATGTTTTTTCTCCAAACCGTGGCTTTGCCGCAGCTCTGGTATCCGATAACGGAGGAGTGGTGTGGCTAGAGGGGATTCTTGATTCCGCCAAAGTTTGGACGGGAAAGTTGCACATTGAAGGTCCCTGGTTGATTCCCGGAGGCATGGGAGAAGTGAGGCGCACCCGCTTCGATGCCGATCTCCGTGCGGATCTTTTGAAGGGTCTTGCCGGGATTTCTGGATCCTTCCTTCTGGACACAGCCCTTCTGTCCTCGCCAAAATTTGACATTCCTTTTGCGATGAGCGGACGCATCGATTCCCTCAACCTGCAAATTGATTCCCTGTTTATTTATGGAGAGGACAACACCCGAATAACCACTTCAGCAACATTTGACTTGACCAAGAAATCCCTTTCGGCCCTGAATTTCGGCTCCCCGGAATTCCATCTGCGCTTTGACCGCATCCACAAAATTGTGCTTTCGGCTCTTCAAGGGGAAGCCAACCAGCACGTCGATGGAACCCTGCTCTCCATTCGGATTCCAAAAATCAGTTACGACATGGTGAACAAGGATCTGGGGGAAGCCCATGGCCGCTTCAACAGCAACTTGTCCATTCTGATGCCCAAAAAAAACAGATCGGATCAAGCCCAGCAAAGTACCCGCATTGGCGGACGAGTCGAAATCGAGCAGCTGAATTATTCTAAGAAATTGGACATTGTTCCGGATTGGGACTGGTTCAAGTCTACAATGGCCAATGCATCCAAAGCATTCTCCAGTTTTTCCAAAGAGACCCCCAAGCCCGTTGGGCAAAAATCCGCCCGTGGAGCCAGCGTCTCCACCAGCACACCGACCGAACTCAACCTGGAAATCAGCGATGGCGGAAAGGACTCTCTTTGGATCAGCACAAGCCTTGCCCAATTCCCTTTTACTTTGAATTTGCAGATCCAGGGAACCACAGACGAACCTCTCATCAGTGGCGACATCAACTCAGTAGGTCGCGGATTCATTGGGCTCGAAAAGTTTTCCACGTTTGATTTGCAGTCCCTGCGGGTCTGGTGGCAGGACGCTCCCGTGCGCAAGGGCCAAATCGACGTGATGGCCACCAAGGATGTTCCCTATTGCCCAGACAGCGAACAGGAAAGGGACGAAACTTGCCCGGTGAACCTCTCCATTTCCGGATCACTGACCAAGCCCAGCCCCATTCCTTCTGCCAACTGCGGAGTGGAATCCTCCCCAGCCCAGATCTACTATAGCGTATTTTTGTTGGGATGCTTTTCCAACAACCCCTCTGGACCCATTGACCGCAACAAGCTCCTGGGCAAGGCCTTGGGCATGGGTGTTTCCCAGGGAATCAACAAGTCCCTGGGCGGGGACTATGTGGGCGACATCGGCCTAAAATACCGATTTCTCAATGAAACCACCACCGACAACCGGGATTCGAACTACATCCGCGTCCCTTTAAAACTCGACCGCTGGGTAAAAAACTTAAGCCTCGTGGTGGGCTACACCCAGGACCAAAGTGCGACCAATGCCCAGTACAACCAATCCGAATCCTATGAGCTCGGTCTCAAATATTCCATGCCCGTGCTCGACTCCAATGAATACCTCCCCAACCATATCAACCCGTCTCTCGACTTTTTCGGCAACCTGGTGGAACGACGCTCGCCATCTTCATTGGATGGTGCAACCAGCGACAACCGCCTAGAAAAAAACATCGGTACTCACTATTCCTGGAAATTCTGGGACTACTGTCTTTTCGGCTTCGGCCTGTGCCCCGCTCCAGACTCCACCACAATTCCGGAGGCAAAATGAAGATTCGCCTACGGCATTTTCTTTGGCTTGTCCTTTTATGTGTGGGCTTTGCCCAGGCAGCGGTGGAATGGGAAGTGCGCATCCGAGGGATGACGACCTTCACAGAAAACGCGTTGATGGCGGAGCTGGGGATTCCTGAGGAGTTTGGAGTTCTGGATGAACAACGCCGCGATTTTTTGATGAAGATTGCCCGCAATTCCTTGGAGAATTACTATTACTCCGAAGGATTTTTCTCCTCCAAAATATCTTTGCAGAGCACCAGTCGCCCGGATTCCTCCTGGCTGTATGTATTTGACGTCTTCGAAGGGGAAAAATACCGATTCCGCAATACCTCCATTATTATGATTGAGGACGGTATTCAGCTGATGGAATCGAGCACCATGCGCACAGCCAAACAGGAGCCATTCCAATTTTCCCACATCTCCGACGACCTACTTGAGGTTCGCAATCTATACAGGATGAATGGCTATCTTCATGTCCGGGTGGATCATGAGGAGCGAGTGGATTCCAACGAAAGGATCGTGGATGTTATTTATCAAATAGACCCTGGCCACCAAGTGCGCATGGGCTCCCTCCACACCTTGATTACCCGAAGCTCCCAGCGCGGACTCCCCAAATTGGGCCTCACGGACACCACCTGGTTCGCCAACCTTTGGGAAAGTAAGCCAGGCCAAACCATTGATGGAACCTATCTGAACGACTTCCGCACCAAGCTCCTTAGCACACAAGTGTTCACCCAATTGCAAATTCTGGATAGTTTGCGACAGGATCAATCCGGCATGTCGGATATTTCCATCAAAGGTCAGGAACGCATCCCGGGAGAGACGAGATTAGGAGCCAGTTTCGAGCAAACCTACGGGTTTGGATTTTCGGCGGAAACCAAGCATCGGAACCTGTTTGGCACCTTTCACGAAGGCTCCCTCCGCACCATGGTTGCGCAAAACAGACAGGAAACATCCATTGGGTACGCCAACCCATTATTCCTGGGAACCTCCATTCGTCTGATTCCTACTGCAATCCGTTTGGACGGACGCCTCCTCTTCAGCCAGGAAAAATTGGATCCACCCAAAGCCTTCCCGGACAGCTTGACCCAGCGTTATGACGTGGCAAGTCAGGTGGACCTTTCCTTCGGGATTACTTCGCGAATCCGGTCCCGCTCTTCCGCAGAGCTTCGCTACATCAAAAAACCGATGAGCCAGCAATTCCGGATCAAAATGGAAACAGGACTCTCCTTCAATTATACCGATGACATCTTTGAACCCACCCAAGGCATGCGGGTTTCGCCCACGGTGGGCGTGGGCCGCGCCGTGCACAGCTATTCAGGCATAACCCCCTCACTGGGCGCACCCTATCCCTATTTTGAAGTGCAAAACGCCCTGTACCTACCTATCTATGGGCCACTCTACGCTGCGCTAGCCTATGATTACGGACGGTTCCTGAGCGAGGCCTCGGAAGAAGATGCCCGTTCCTTTTTTCAGGGAGGTTCCCGCTCGGTGCGTGGTTACCCCTTCCAAAGCATCTACCCCTCCCGCACACTGGCTCCCGTTCCACCGGATACAGCTCCCTCCATCCTGATTGGACTTACTCCCCGGTACCACCATTTCAGCGGAGAACTCCGCCTGAACCTGCCCACCAAGGCTCTCAAGGCCTTCCAGCTGGTCTCGTTTTTAGACCTGGCGCGAGTCATCGATGGAGGCACCGGATATCACCGGGGGCAGGAAATGGGCATCGGTGGAGGCCTCCGCTATCGTTGGCAGGTGCTGACCCTTCGCCTGGACTACACCCTCAAGAAAAATTTCGAACGCATGGAGCTCGAGCCATTTAATAGTTCCCGCATCACCTTTGATCTTTCCCAAGCTATCTAACTCATTCCAGATTATCTTTACAGTATGAGTCCTGAATATAACGACTGGAACAACCGCATTCGCAAGCGCTCCGGTCCCCAATACATGAATGCGGACGGATCCATCTCCGGTGATCGTCCTTCTCATTTGCGCCCTCTTCCTCCACCACCACCCCGGGAGAGGCAAGGCATCCACCTCAGCGAAGAAGCCGCTAAGCGCATTGCAGATGCCATCAAAATATTCCTGCGGGAACCCCCCAAGCGCCGACATTAGTGAAACGTCGTCGACAAAAACGTTCGACATTTTTGTCTAAATTCCTGGCGATATTGGAATTTTTACCGCTGTTCCCCGGTTTTTACTTGGCACACTTCTCGCGAATAGATGGAATCATCACTTGATCCATTCATTTGCAAGTTGGTCCAATGCCCAAAATTAAACTCCTCCTGTTGCTTGGCTTTCTCGTGTCATCGGTGTTCGCCCAATCCCCCGCGGACTCCGGGATTTCGACCCTTGTAAGCACCCCCTCGGTTTTCGCCTCCTCTGTTCCCATAGTCGTTGCGACTCCTGTGGCTACGCTAAGCCCGGCGAAAATGGATACGGGAGACACGGCCTGGATCCTGGTGGCAACGGCATTGGTATTTTTGATGACCGTCCCAGGGCTCGCACTTTTCTACGGTGGCCTGGTTCGCAAAAAGAATATTCTTTCGGTGCTCATGCAATGCCTGACTCTGGTTTTTGTGCTTTCCCTGTTGTGGGTTATTTTTGGATATAGCTTATCTTTTGGACCAACCATACATGGGCTCATTGGATCCAGCGCCTGGTTTGGCCTGACTTCGGTGAGCATGACGTTGCCCCACTTCGATGCAGCAACGGGGCTCAGCTATGCACCAACTATTCCCCATGGATTATTCATGATGTTCCAGATGATGTTTGCCATCATCACTCCAGCCCTGATTATTGGTGCCTTTGCAGAACGCATGCGCTTCGGGGCGTTCCTCCTCTTCTCCGTTCTCTGGTCTTTCGCAGTCTATTATCCCGTTGCCCATTGGATCTGGGGCATCGGAGGATTCCTGGGCTCCCTGAACCCCAGTGGCACGGGCGCGGTGGATTTTGCGGGCGGAATTGTGGTACATATTACAGCTGGCGTTTCGGCCTTGGCCACCGCTCTCTTCATGGGCAAACGAAAAGGATACCCCGACAAAATGTCTCCTCCGCACAACTTGCCCTTCGCTGTGATCGGTGGTGGTTTGCTTTGGTTTGGATGGTTTGGATTCAATGCAGGAAGCGCCCTAGGCGCCAATGGACTTGCCGTCACCGCCATGGTTTCTACCCACATTGCCGGAGCCACGGCAGGCCTTACCTGGGCGGGCCTTGACTGGATCATCAACCGTCGTCCCACCATGCTTGGCGCCATTACCGGAGCGGTGGGCGGCCTCGCCACCGTCACTCCCGCCGCTGGGTTTATTAACATTTGGGGAGCCATTGCCATCGGCTTTTTAGCGGGTCTGATTCCATTCCTTTTTGTGATGTTAATCAAGCCTCGCCTAAAGCTTGACGATTCCTTGGATGCCTGGGGCGTCCATGGGGTGGGCGGAATTATTGGATCGATCGCCGTGGGAATTTTTGCAAGCCCCCTGATCAATGGGCGCACCGGCCTGATTTTTGGAGACACAAGCCTTTTTACCTCCCAGCTTAAGGCGGTATCCATCGTTGGCCTTTATTCACTGGCGATCACCTACGGACTCCTGAAACTCGTCAACGTGGTCAGTCCCCTGCGCGTTTCCGACCACGAAGAACGAGTGGGTTTGGATTTGACACAACACAAAGAATCTGCGTATACTGTTTTGGACTAAGGGCTCCATAGGACATCTTTATGAAATACATTATTGCCATTATTCAGCCAGACCGGATGGACGATGTTCTCGAAGAACTCACCAAGGAAGGAATCCACCTAGTCACGGTCTCGGAGGTCCTTGGGCGCGGTCGCCAGAAGGGCATCGCCGAAGTTTACCGTTCCCACAAAGAAAGCGGAAGCCTTTTGCGCAAAGTGAAAATCGAGGCCGCGGTGAATGACGAATTTCTTCCCGCGGCACTAAGCGCGATCAAGCTTGGAGCCCGCACCGGGCATGTGGGGGACGGCAAAATTTTCGTGATGGATCTGGAAGCGGTATTGCGCATTCGTACTGGAGAGGAAGGATCTATCGCAATAGGGTAAAGGAGAATTTGGCTCCATGCCCAAGGCCAAGGGACTCGGCTCTGACCTGGCCCCCATTATGCTCCACGATGCGTTTGACTAGGGCCAGCCCAAGGCCTAATCCTTCCGATCTTGCATCCAGCTTATTAAACAGACCAAACACCTTATGCAAATGCGCGGGCGCAATTCCGATGCCTTGATCTTCCACCGTCATCCGGACATAAGGTCCCTCATCATGGCAATAAATCCGAATCAGGGATTGTGGAGTCGAACCCGAATATTTAATGGCGTTTTCGATCAAGTACTGCATGACTTCCAGGATGTGCTGACGGTCCGCCCTCACCCGAGGAGACATGCCCCGGTCATCCACCTGAATGGATATGCCACGCCTAGTCGCCAGGGGGATCATGGTTTCAAGCACTTCATCCACCACTTCGAACAGGGAAAACTGGACAGGGTCGCGGGCAAAGTGTTCCACCCGAGAAAACTGCAAGATGCCACTAAGCAGTTGCGACATCTTTTTTGCCGCGACGATAATCCGGTCTGCATCCTGGCTTGCACCGTCAAATTCCCCCTCCGCGAGATCGGTTTTCATCTCCGTGGCGAAGCCTAAAATGCTAACCAAGGGACTCCGTAAATCATGGGAAACCGTGTAGGCGTAACGTTCCAGTTCATTGTTTTTATTTTCCAGTTTCAGCACTGTCTTTTCCAATTTCTTGGAGAGGCGGACCCGGCGATAATAATTGACCAAAGAAAACACAAGCAAGGCTGCAAATGCTCCCATGATCGCCAGCGCAAACACCACGGTCGACCACTTCACTTGCAAAAAAGACGGTGGACGATTCACCACATGGGACCCCGCAGGAATCAAATCCTGGGGAATTCGATGCTGCCTCAGCAAACTGTCGTCAAAAAGGAACACATTGGGGCTTTCCATGCGAACCGGAACCCGAACCCCTGGGGAAGCAGACCTCAGTGCCAATAATTTGTTTGCGGCCGTCGCCCCCTGCATTCGCCCACTTACACATAAACCGCCGGTTTCACCCTTACCAATCATCCATTCCGAACGACCGAAAATGGGTATGGCACCGTGGCGGAATATATGTCCCAAGGAATCTGGGTCCACCACCTGCCCCAGCCGGTCTTTCCAAAACGAAATGAAAAAGCCAAAATCAGTGAGTCGGCCATTTTCTAGGTTGGATTGAAGTTCCGAAAGGGTAACATTTTGGTGCAAAACCTCGCTCAATTGCGGAAAATCGACAAGAACACTCCTTAACTCTTTTAAATTGGAGAGCCCAGTCTGAGTGCTGTCCGCGATGACATGAATCCGGCGGGCATTAGGACGCGCTCGCAGGGCAAACTCAACATTCGCCCGGAAATAGCCCTTTTCCACCACTCCGCTGACCTTGGGAAAGGCCCGAATTGCTGAATCCGCAAAACGGTTCACCCCGCAAAAGGCCATGGGAACGTCTCCCCAAATACGCAATCCCCTTTGCAAGAAAAATTGATAAGCCTGGTCATCAACTGCAATGACAGCATCTACAGGAGATTTTCCGTATTTCATGCCAAAGAGGGTGTCCAGTTGATCGAGGTAGGCGGGCGTTTCCATTCTTTTTGTATCCATGTAGTCCACATTCAGCTCGACCCCCTCCATGGAATCAAAAACCGAACGAACCCCTGCCAGGACACTATCGGACCAATCCGCTTTGTGGTAAGACTGAAGCACCAGCACTCGGAAGGGCTCCGCAAACGCACCGGTGGCCAACCATACCAGGAGAACAGCAATTACCCTGGAATAGCGCCTGGCAACTACATTCTCCAAATCCGGTCCCACAACAATTTCTCCGCTGGAATGGTTTTTGGCTCTAACGCGGGATACCCCAAAGCCACCACACAAAGGACTCTGTGCCCGACCGGAATACCCACCGCCTCCCGCACGTATTCTTCGGAACTGCTGCCATCGGCCCGACGCCGCTTATGGACTTGAACCCAGCAGCTTCCCAGACCCGCATCGGTAGCGGCCATTTGCAAAAGAATGGTCGCAATGGAGCAGTCCTCAATCCAGGTATCGCAGCCCTTGTCGGAAGCGCTGATGACCACACAGAGTGGCGCTTGGCGCAAAAAGCCGGCATGCTGGGGTTTCAATTTGGACAGGGTGGCCCGAAGGGTGGGGTTTTCGACAAAATAAAAGGTCCAAGGCTGAATATCGTTACCCGAAGGAGCCCTGAGGCAAGCTTCCTTAAGGCGGGCTTGCGTCCGCTGGGGAACGGGGTTATTCAGAAACCGTCGCACGCTACGGCGCTTGCGCAATAAGGTAAGGAGACTCATGGTTCCGACTCCCAGCTAATGGTGGTGGTCTGGGGAGGGAGGGATACCTGGTTCCCGCCAAGCCGTTGCGAATTGCGAACGGACATTTCGGCCATGGCGAGCAACCCATGGACCGTACTGGAGTGCTGCGGAAAAACGGTGATCCCGATGCTGAAGGTGGTCGTAATGGCCTGCTCTTGGAAGAGAATACTCAACCCGCCCAACTCCCGGCACATCTTGTCGGCACGCTGGGAGGTAATCTCCAGGCTTGCCCCAGGCAAAATCACACAGAAATGATCCTCATCGTGCCTGCAGAGAATGTCTTCCGTCCGAATGTAGCGAGGAAGCCGCTGGGCGATTTCCCAAAGCAACTGGTCCGATGCCTTAACTCCCAAATTGTTGCGGATGGTGGCAATTTGGTCCGGATAAACCATCACCACCCCGATCGAAGTGTGCCGGCGAATGGCCTCGGCAAATTCCCGCAGAAGGGTTTCTTCCATATAGCGCCGATTGAAAAGGCCCGTCAAAGAATCCCGGATTTTTTGCTCCTGCAAGTTGTCCCGTAGAATTTGCTGTTGCAAAAAGATTCCCAGCGCCGAAGTCAAGGTCTGGGCCTTCTGCAGGACGGAAGAACGAAGACTTCCGCCCCCCTCAATCTCCGCCAAAGGGTGATAAAGCGAGACCAGCCCATAAAAGTGATCCCCGAAAACGATTGGCAGACAAATGGCGAACATCTCCGTCCCGGCCCCGTGGTGCTTACACCCGCAATATTCCTTGGAATTGGGCAAGAGCCGGTATTGGGTCAATTGCCCCCGCGACATGGCCTCGCATTCCGACATTAGCAGGGATGCTGGGCCAGAAAAATGTTCCCCGACACAAAGCCTCAACACCAGGGTTTCCATGGAATCCCGGACATAAAGTCCTAAGGACGTCCCAGGAAGAAGCTGCTGAATCTGGGCAGGAATCATTTTCAGGAAATGGTCCAGGCGATCCTCTTCCCCCACGCTTTGAAGCACTTCGAACCAAGCCTCCCGCTCCAAGGAAGCCTGCCAGACTGGATCCAGGTTCGGGGTGGCCGAATCCAAATCCCCTGCGGAGGGTGCGTCCAGCACGGGCGGTTCGGAAACTCTAGCCCGCAAATGAACCCATACCGCAAGTAAAACCGTGAGGGCAATCCCCCAAAAAAGAATGATGCCCAACCGCATTTCGAGAGCGGCCTGGACTTGGGCCCCGGCAGAAACCACCACCAGGGAAAAAAGAACAATCCACCCCACCAAGGGGATCAAAGGAAATCGGTTTGGGGTATTCATTGGCATACTATGGTTAAAATATCATTTCCAAAGGACGATTACCAAGGATACTAGCTAAATTTACCGAATGTTTCCTTCGATAGGATAAACTCATGGAACGAATCCTTTATTTGATCCGCCACGCCCCGGCCGAAGACGCCGCCCTGAGCGGAACCCGCGACTATGACCGCGCCCTCACCTTTGAGGGTCGCGAACTTGCCAACCGCCAAGCCACACAGCTTCTGGAGCGAGGCATCCGCCTTGATGGTCTCATCGGGAGCACCGCCACTCGCGCCTGGCAAACAGCGGAAGTTGTGGCAAGCATTCTGCGACTGCCCGAAAGCCGTTGCGTCAAATGGCCAATCCTCTATTCCGCAAAGGTCCAAGAGCTCATTGCGGTCCGGGTTTCCAAGTCCTGGAATACGGTGGCACTGGTCGGCCACAACCCAGCATTGACCGAGCTCGCCAAGCATTTGGTCAAACCCGGTGAAGAAGCTCCCGCCGAAATCCCCATGGGAGGAATTCTCGGAATTTCCTTCCCAACCAACCAGTGGCTCTGGCCCAAGTCCGGACTGATCGTTCTGAAATTATTCCCCTAGTTTCAGGAGCAGATTCCAGTGGCAAAACCCGTTGTCCGGCACCATCCCAAAGAAATCTCCTGGCTACAATTCAATGAACGCGTTCTCCAGGAGGCCGAGGACAAGCGGACGCCACTGGTCGAACGGCTCAGGTTCCTGGCCATATTTTCCAACAACCAGGATGAATTCTACCGGGTCCGGGTTGCCAATTTGCAGCGCATGCTCAAACAACAAGGGCCTCGCACCAAAATTGCGACATGGCTTGTCACGGACATCCTGAAAACCATCCGAGAGCTGGTTCTTGAACACGGACGGCGCTTCAACGATGCCTACGCAAACATCATCGCGAGCCTCGAAAAAACAGGCGTACATTTGATCAGCGAGCTGCAGCTCGATTCCAACCAGGAATTTTGGCTGCATGATTTTTTCATCAACGAAATGCGCCCACGCCTTGTGCCCATGATGCTTGGCGCCACCACTAAAATGCCCAGCATGCGCGACCAATTCATTTACCTGGCCATCGCGCTGACTCACACCCGTGGTTCACGGACCACCGACTACGCACTGATCGAGGTGCCCACCGATTCCTTGCCCCGCTTTGTTACCCTTCCTGGCCGAGGAAAGGAATCCTACCTGATTTTGCTTGAGGACGTTGTGCGCTGGGGACTCCGCAACGTGTTCACCATTCTCAATCCAGTACGGATCGAGGCTTGGACCATCAAGGTCACCCGCGATGCCGAACTGGAACTGGAAGACGAATTTTCGCTAAGTTTTGTCGACAAACTGACCGAAGGTTTAAAAAAGCGGCAACAGGGTGCGCCAGTGCGCATGGTCTATGACGCACAAATTCCCGCACCCTTTTTGCGCCTGCTGCGAAACCGCCTGGGACTCAAACAGCCTGACGCGCTTATCCCTGGGAGCCGGACCCACAATTTCAAGGACTTCATTAAATTCCCGAGCCTGGGCAGAATGGACTTGGTCAATCCGTCATTCCAGCCCTTCATTCACCCGGCTTTCCGCGACCAAAAAAGCATTTTTGCCGTCATTGGAAAAAAGGACCGCCTTCTTCATTTCCCCTACCATTCCTTCAACACCATGGTAGACCTGCTCCGTGAGGCGGCCATTGACCCCGCGGTCACCCAGATCCAAATGACTATCTACCGCGCCTCCACCAATTCAAGCGTCATGAACGCCTTGGTCAATGCGGTGCGTAATGGGAAAAAGGTCACGGTTCTGCTCGAAGTCATGGCGCGCTTTGACGAAGAAAACAACCTGGCCTGGGCCGAGCGCCTGGATGAGGAAGGAGTTACGGTCATATTTGGGGTGCGCGGCCTTAAGGTGCATTCCAAACTTTGCCTCATCACCCGCATCGAAGGCCGGAAAACCGTTCAATACGCGACCATCGGAACCGGAAATTTCAACGAAAATACCGCGCGTCTTTACACCGATCATATTCTGATGACTTGCAAGCAGAAAATCGCCGAAGAAATCCAGTCGGTATTTGACTTCTTTCGCAACAACTACAAGGTTCCCAAGTTCGAGCGCCTGCTTGTTTCGCCCTTTACAACTCGAAGCGGAATCTGTACCCTGATCGACGCCGAAATCAAGAATGCGCGCAAGGGAAAAAAGGCCTACATCCACATCAAGCTGAACAATTTTGCCGACTTTGAGATGGAGGACAAGCTCTATGAGGCCAGTGACGCCGGCGTACAAATCCGCCTGATCGTCCGCTCCATGTTTTCCCTGATCCCCCAACAGCCTGGCCTCTCCGACAACATCGAAGCCATCAGCATTGTGGGCCGGTTCTTGGAGCACTCGCGCCTGCTGATTTTTGGAAACTGTGGCGACCCCAAATACTACCTCACCTCCTCGGACTGGATGACGCGCAATCTGGATGGCCGGGTAGAAGTCACCTGCCCCATTTCCGATCCGGATTTGCAAATCGAAATCGCGGAGTACTTTGAAACTCAATGGCAAGACAACGACAAGGCCCGAATCCTTGAGCCCACTTGCGCCAACCAGTTCCGCACATCCCGCAACACCCGCCGCAATTCCCAGAACCAAATCCACGACCAGCTGATCCGCAAGGCCGAGGTTTATCAATGAGTGAAGAAGCTGCAATCCGGCTTGCCGCCATTGACACGGGGTCCAACGCGATCCGTCTGGTGATCGGTCGCGTATATGGGACGGGCCCTACCAGATTTATGAAGCGCGAAGCCAGCTATCGCATTCCCATACGACTGGGTGACGATGTATTTGGAACCGGCTCCATTTCCGTACAAAAAGCAGACTTGCTCATTGAAGCCTTTCACGCCTTTGGACATTTGCTGACCGTATTTTCGCCCACAGCGGTGCGGGCCTGTGCCACTTCGGCCATGCGCGAGGCCTCTAACGGCCTTCAAATTGCAAGTCAAATCCGCCAAGCTACGGGGATTCATCTCGAAATCATTACCGGCGAACACGAAGCCGGACTTCTCTTTGCGAACAACTTCAAAGACGAGGGATTAGATCCACAAAACACCTATCTTTTTATTGATGTAGGAGGCGGCTCCACCGAGCTCACTCTCATGGACAAAGGAAATCCTTTATCCAGCGAATCCTTCCGCATTGGAACCGTCCGCAGTTTGCAAGGCCAAGTCCTCGAAAGCGAGCGGGAACGAATGAAGCTCTGGATCGAAAAAATGCCCCGGGGAATCGAACCCACCCTCGCCATCGGGACGGGAGGAAACATCGGGAAAATTTTCGACCTCGCCGAACACGCCTCCATGGACCAACGCATCTCCCGCAAATCCATTAAGGATGTTCTGGATAAGCTGGAGATCATGAGTCTTGAAGACCGCATCCGCAAACTGAGCCTCAAACCTGACCGCGCCGATGTGATCATCCCCGCAGGCCGCATCTATTCCCAAGTCATGAAACTCGCCGAAATCAAAGACATGATCGTCCCCAAGGTGGGAGTGTCCGATGGAATCTTGCAAGAGCTGTTTGGGAAAGTTGGTAGTGGAGAGTAAACAGCCCGCATCTCTGCACGACACCCTAGTGGAAAATGGAAAGTGAACAGCCAGATTCTCTGCGCGACAACCTAGTGGAAAACGGAAAATTGCGGGCGAATTTCCCTGAAAGAGGATACATTTCGCAATTTTCCACTCTCCACTAACCAAGCTCTCCCGCAACCCGGGCTGTTCACTTTCCACTTGTATTCCAGGCCCGCAATTTTCCACTTTAGCACTTGCCACTAACCAACCTATCCCGTGACCCGTGCCTTTCATTTTCCACTTGTATCCTTCTTCCACA
>CAIRAY010000177.1 GCA_903876665.1 uncultured Fibrobacterota bacterium
GTGCCGGGCATGACAAGACAATCAGGATGACAAGACAATCAGGATGACAAGACAATCAGGATGACAAGACAATCAGGATGACAAGACAATCAGGATGACAAGACAATCAGGATGACAAGACAATCAGGGTGACAAGACAATCAGGATGACAAGACAATCAGGATGACAAGACAATCAGGGTGACAAGACAATCAGGGTGACAAGACAATCAGGATGACAGGACAACGACGGTGAGGACAAGACGGCCTGTCATTCCCAACGGCAAAGCCGGCATTATTGGCTATATTTCCCCGAGATGCTTACGGATTTAATCGCTGAATTCATTTTGCTTTTTTCGCGCTTGTTGGCTTTGCTGTTTCTGGTCAAGGCTGCCGGGCAGTTTTTTGGGCGTCCCTCCCTTGGAATTTTGCGCCCTTTTGCCCCCTGGATGGAGCCCATGCTTTCGCGGGTACGCACCCAGGTGCTCCGTCGGGAAGTTGGATTTGATTTATCCCCTTTAGCGGTTGCTTTTTTTATTTTGCTGGTGGGCTCGCTTTTGGCGTGGCTCTTTTAACCTGGAGTTCTCATGGAACTGACACCCCTTGACCTGCGCAACCAGACCTTCAAAAAGAAGTCCTTCGGTGGCTATGACCCCGAGGAGGTTCATGCCTTTTTGAATCAGGCAGCTATGGAGCTGGAGAAGCAGGCCCGGCAACGCACAGAGCTCACCGAGCGCCTCAAAATCGCTGAAGAGCGCGTGGGCTTTTACAAGCAATTGGAAAAGACCCTGCAGGATTCCGTGATCACCATGCAAAAGACGGTGGATGACATCAAGCACAATGCCGACCGCGAGGCCGAACTGATCATCGCCGAAGCCAAGGCTCGGGCCGTGCGCGAAGTGGAAGAAACCAAAAAACGCTCCGACGATCTGCGCTCCGAAATCGAAGTCCTCAAGCAACAGAAGACCAATTACTTCATCCGCATCCGCGCACTCATCCGTGGTCAGGAAGAGCTGCTCGAAGCCATGGAACGCGAAAAGTCCGAACATAAAAGCCCCGAGGAACTTGCCGCCGAAGCAATGGTGTTCCGCAACAAGCGTTTGGAACAGGCCACTCAGCGCAAGACCGGCCCCCTGCCCACCGTGGCGCCGACCCAGCAAATTCAAACTCAAGCCCCGCCCGTGCAGGCTCAGGCTCCAGTGGCCCCGGTGCAGCAAATGGCCCCCCAGCCTGCGCCCCAGGCCCAGCAAATGCAACAAGCGCCACAAGCTCAGCCGGCCCGAGCGCCACAGACCCAAAGCATTCCTGTGGTGCCTCCGGCGGGTCAAGCCCAGGCTCAGTCTAGGCCCGGCGACCCTTGGTCCAATCCTTGGGGACCATACGGACAGCCACCCACGGGCCAGCAGCCGATCATCAAAAAGTAGCCCAAGCGCTACCGCTCGCAATATTTTTTCAAATCCGTGATCTTGGCGTAGCGGTCAAAGTCCTTTTCATCGGCACACTTCACCGTCATCCTTGCGCAGGCGAGGATCCTAGGAAAACATTCTGGAACAGATTCGGATGAAGTAACCATAGACCCTCCTCTGCGCGAGGGTGACTAAACAGTATATTCAAATTCAAATTTGAAAATATTTACCCAAATTCTGTGATCACCGTACCGGTGATGACAGGATGGCCGGTGATGACAATACACCCTGTCATGGCCGGAACGGCCATCACCGCACCGCGCCCGAGTCCGTTCAAAGCCATGTGGCACGCACCGGTGATCCCCGTGCCGGGGATGACAGGATGGCCGGGGATGACAGGATGGCCGGGGATGACAGGATGGCCGGGGATGACAGGATGGCCGGGGATGACAGGATGGCGGGGGATGACACGAATATGTCTTTTGCCAATTGTTTTGGACAGTAACGATGCCAGGAGAAATTTTGTGGGATTTATCCGCGATCGGGGGGTAAAAATCTTATTATGGAGGCATGGAAAATTTGCCCGAAAACAGCCAAGATGTTGTCCCTCCCGTACCCGTTGTGCCTCCGGAAGACAGTAAGCCTGCCGAATTTCACTTTCCCATTGTAGGAATAGGCGCCTCGGCCGGTGGGCTCGCGGCTTTTGAAGCCTTTTTTAGCGGAATGCCGGCAGATGCCGATCCGGGCATGGCTTTTGTGCTGGTCCAGCATTTAGACCCCAACCATAAGAGCATTCTCACGGATCTCATTCGGCGCTATACCCGCATGCAGGTTTTTGAAGTGGAAGACGGAATGAAGGTGCAACCCAATTGTGCCTACATCATTCCGCCCAATTTTGACATGGCCTTTATGGGCGGACGCCTGCAATTGCTGGAGCCCACTGCGCCCCGGGGCCAGCGCTTGCCCATTAACTTTTTATTCCGCTCCTTGGCGCTGGACCAGCGTGAAAAGGCAATCGGCATTGTGCTTTCTGGCACAGGAAGCGATGGCACCCAAGGTGTGAGAGCCATAAAGGACGAGGGGGGCATGGTCATGGCCCAGAGTCCGGATTCGACCGAGTTCGACGGCATGCCGCGTACCGCAATTGAAACGGGCTTAGTGGATTTCAGCTTGAAGCCTTCTGAAATGCCAGCCCAGCTGATTGCGTATGCCGCCCACGCCTTTGGTAAACTTCCCAAGTCGATTCCCTTTCCTGCGGTCGAGGCCGAAAACGCACTCAAAAAAATATTCATCCTCCTGCGTTCCCAGACCTCCCACAATTTTTCCCAATACAAACCCAGCACCATCCACCGTCGCATTGCTAGGCGCATGGCGATCCAACAGGTGGACAACATTGAGGACTATGTAAAGCTTTTGCAGCAGGCCCCTCGGGAAGTGGAGGCCTTGTTTCGTGACTTGTTGATCGGGGTCACCAATTTCTTCCGCGACCCTGAGGCTTTTGAAGTGTTGGAAATGCAAATCATTCCGAAGCTTTTCGTGGGAAAGGCGGTAGGTTCGGTCATTCGCGTTTGGTCCACGGGTTGCTCTACCGGCGAGGAGGCATATTCCCTCGCGATCCTTCTGCTGGAGCGCATGGAAATCCTGAAAAAGACTTTTGCGATCCAAGTTTTTGCTACCGATATTGATAGCCAGGCCATCGCCATTGCCCGTGCAGGTCTTTATCCCACAAGCATCGCCAGCGATATTTCACCCGAACGTTTAGCCCGCTTTTTTACGGTTGAGCCGGACGGTTCGGGCTACCGCATTCACCGCACCATTCGCGACATGCTTGTCTTTTCGGAACAGGACCTAATCAAGGATCCGCCATTTTCCAAGTTGGATATGGTGAGTTGCCGCAATCTGCTGATTTATTTGGGTGGAGATTTGCAGAAAAAGCTGATTCCATTGTTCCACTACGCCCTGCTGCCGGGGGGATTCCTCTTTTTGGGTACCTCGGAGTCCGTGAGTGAATATGGCCATCTGTTCCATGCAGTGGACCGCAAAGCCAAGGTATACCAGCGCAAGGAGGATTTGCATGGTGCCCAGCGAGCGGCGCTAACCAGCTTTTTGCCCACCGCTTCCGCCCTGGTTTTATCCTTTCACCAAGCACCCGAAAAGAAAATAATCCCTCTGAAAGATTCAGTGCGCTCCCTGACGGAACAGGCCATTCTGCAACAAATTGCAACGGCCGGGGCCTTGGTAAATGACAAGGGTGATATTCTGTATCTTCATGGTCGCACCGGGATGTATCTGGAGCTGCCCCAAGGTGAGGCATCCATCAACAACATGCTAAAAATGGCCCGCGAGGGACTGCTTCATGCCTTGATCACTGCTTTGCATGAAGCCAAGCTGACTAAATTGGTGGTGCGGCGTCCCGGTCTGTCGGTAAAGACAAATGGACATTTCACCCGGGTAAATCTGAGCGTTCATCCCATGGCTGCGACTGTTGTTCCCGCTCCCGATGTTCCCTTGTTCTTGGTGGTTCTCGAAGAGGCGCCAATGGAACAGGCTGTTGTGGTCGAGGTCAAGGAAAATCAACTTGAGGAATCGGTCGATTCGAGAATTAGCGCGTTGCAGCAGGAGCTTCGGACCAAGGAAGAATACTTGCAGACCACCAATGAAGAGCTGGAAACCTCCAACGAAGAGCTGAAAAGCACCAACGAAGAAATGCAATCGGTCAACGAGGAGCTACAATCCACCAACGAGGAGCTGGAAACCTCCAAGGAGGAATTGCAATCGGTGAATGAAGAGTTGACCACGGTCAATGTGGAGTTGCAGGCCAAAGTTGCCGATTTGTCGCGGGCCAACAACGACCAGAATAACTTGCTTGCTGGCACGGGCATTGCGACGGTTTTCGTGGATTACCAGTTACGCATTCTGCGCTTTACACCCTCTGCCGTCAAAATCATCAATCTGATTGCAGCGGACATCAATCGTCCAGTGGCTCATCTGGTTTCGAACCTGGTTGGCTATGATCGCTTGGTGGCCGATACCCGGAGCGTGTTGGAAACCCTGATTCCCAAGGAAGTGGAGGTGCAAAATACGGAGGGACGTTGGTTCATGATGCGCATTTTGCCCTACCGTACCCAGGACAATGTAATTGAGGGCGCTGTGATCACTTTTGTGGACATCACGGAGATGAAGGCTGCTCAAACGGCACTGGAAAGCGCCATGGATTTGCACCGATTGGCGGTGGTGCTGCGCGATTCCCAGGATGCCATTTCGGTGCAGGATCTAACGGGGCGTATTCTTGCATGGAACCCTGGAGCCGTGCGGATGTTTGGCTGGAGCGAAGCCGAGGCGCTTTCCCTCAACATTAGCGACCGGATCCCCCAGGCTTTGCAGGCCAACGAAATTTCGCGGGTGTACAAGCTGAGTCAGGCCGAAATTCTCGAACCATACTTGACTCAACGTATAAACAAAGATGGGGCGATCGTCCGAGTGGCCTTGACGGCCACGGCTTTGTTGAATGAAGCCAGGGCCGTGTACGCGATTGCCACCACGGAGCGCTTAATCGGGTAGGGGTTCTGGTCATGACAAGACTATCTTGTCACCCCTGTCATCTTGTCATGCCCTGTCATCTCCCGCACTCCACAAAGTGGACATGTGTCCGTAGCGGGCAAGCCCGAACGGACCCACCGAGGGATCACCGGTGCTGGTAGCCGTGTTTCTTCGGACGCGGTGCGGTGATGGTCCACACAGTGGATAGTGCTCCACTAACAA
>CAIRAY010000178.1 GCA_903876665.1 uncultured Fibrobacterota bacterium
ATACGCCATCGCTCCGCCGCCGAATTGCACGCAGCGCCCCCATTGTAGGCTTTTGAGATTGGGAAGGGTGGGGCGCGTATGGCGGAGTGCTGGCATATCGCTCACTCGGCGTGTCCCGCCGTCGGGCCACAGCCAAGAAAAAACAGGCCCGCCGTCAACCCACCTCGCTCGCCGATACGCCATCGCTCCGCCGCCGAATTGCACGCAGCGCCCCCATTGTAGGCTTTTGAGATTGGGAAGGGTGGGGCGCGTATGGCGGAGTGCTGGCATATCGCTCACTCGGCGTGTCCCGCGTCCACTCATCCTTCGCTGAATGGCACCAAGCTCGTTTTCTTGTATTCCTTCACCGACAAAAATAGTCGACCCAGGGGCTCGCCGATGTACTCCGAAAGGTCTTGGGCCAAGGCCCGCACATGGGGCTCAGTATCTGCGTGGATCATGGCGAACAAATTGTAGGGAAAGCCCTCGAAGGGTGGGCGCTCATAGCAGTGGGTAATTTCTTTGCGCGAAGCCAAGCGAGTCCCGGCCTCGATGATGCGGTCCGCAGAAACCTGCCAGGTGCACATGGCATTGGCGTTGAATCCCAATTTTTGATGCCGGGCAAGCATCGCGATCCGGCGCAGGGCCCCTAAAGATTTCCAGTTTTCCAAGATTTTGAGGAGCTCTGCTTCGGAGTAACCGGTCTTTGCGGCGATCAGAGAATAGGGATGAGGATCCGCAGGAAAGTCCTGGTGCAAAAGCACGATCAACCGGCGTTCCTGTTCGTTTGTACACACAAACTCTGTTCCCATCCAGGGGAGTTCCGAATCCGGCTCTTCGCTTTTGGGAATTGCTTGGGCGACCGATAGCTGGGCTGGATCCAAAACCACTTGAACCTTGAATTTTCGGGTGGCGGGGGCTACGCGGATGGGGAATTGGATTTGATGTTGCAGCTCCAGCAGAGTTTCGTCGAAGCGTTCGCCCAGGGTGCTTAGTGTGAACCAGAGGTTCGGCAACGATGCTTGTGGACTTCCTGGATCGCGCAAGTAGCAATGGGTAATGCCAGGGTAGGGAAGTAGCCGGGCCACCACGGAATCGATGACTTCGATGGGAACGGTGATTCCACACAAAGCGCTCCGGTAGCCGAGCTGGCTCACATTGAATACGGCGCCGATGCGTCGAATATAACCCTGCTCCCGGAAGGTGGCAATTTTTTCCAGAACCTCGGCCGAAGAAAGGCCGAAGGGCCGGCCCACGGTGGCGTAGGGTTCGCAATCCAGCGGAATCCCGCGTTGCAGGCTAAGAATGAGTGCGGAATCGATTTCGGATTTCATGGGTGTGCCACACCCTTGGGCTCGTGGATGCAGAAGGGCTCGCTTTCGAGCCAATCGCCGGTATGCCCGTAGGCCCTTGCGCGACAACCTCCGCACGCGTTGCGGAATTCACAAATCCCGCATTTCCCATGGAAGTGGTCCACATCGCGCATGGACTTGGCAACCTCGGAATTTTCGTAGATGTCCTGGACATTGAAATCTTGCTTGCGCAGGTCTCCAAATTCAGCCTCGAGGAATCCGCAAGGTTGAACCATGCCCCGATGGCTCACGAAGAGAAATCCACGTGCAGCCATGCAACCACTGGCCCCGCGACCGGGCCCGCGTCCCATGCCCTTCTGGCGCACCACTCGTGCATAATGGGGCGCACAAGTCGTATGAATGCCGATGGGGGATTGGGCAGCAGTATCGGCCACCCAGTCCAAAGCGACCTCATGGCGTTCCGGGCTGATTTCCAGACTTTTGATGGCGGCTCCGCGCCCTGTGGGGACCAGGAAAAACAAGTCCCAGCTGATGGCGCCAAAGGCAATCACGGATTCCAGCATGCGGGGGAGCGCATCCACATTGAGCTTGCTGACGGTGGTGTTCACCTGAAAGCTCAGGCCATTGCGCTTGGCGACCTCCATGGCTCGCATCACCACCTCGTAGGCCCCCGGAACCCCGCGGAAGTTATCGTGGGATTCTGCGTCAGGACCATCGATGGAAAGGGAAATATGCTGGACTCCCGCAGCCAATAATTTCTGTGCGGTGTCATCATTGAGCAGATGCCCGCAGGGTGCCATCACTACGCGCAGTCCAAGGTCCGTACCCCGTTTGGCCAGCTCGTAAATGTCGCTACGGAACATGGGCTCGCCACCGGTCAAGATCAAAATGGGCTTGGCAAACTTGGCCAGGTTTTCAATAAAGCGCAGGCCTTCCGCCGTATCGAGTTCGCCCTGGTATTTTTCGTCCCGGGCCGATCCCCTGCAATGCTTGCAGGCCATGGCGCACTGACGTGTGGTTTCCCAGGCGACTACGCGCAAAGGAGGGATTCCATTTGGACTGGACTGGGTAGGGGCGGCATGCGGATGATGTTGCATGCGTTAAAGCTAGAAGTCTAAACCGTCTGTGGCAATACCGGGGTCCGCTTACGGGCAAAATCGTGAATGATGCATCGCGAATTCGTCATTTCCGCAACAACGGGAATCGGGTGCATGGGTCCCGGACCCTCCGCACAGAGGATAGCGCACCATCACCGCACCGTCCCCGAGTCTGTTCTATGCCATGTGGCGCGCACCGGTGATCCCCGCTTTCACGGGGATGACATGCTTCTGACTTGTCATGGCCGGAAGAGCCGATGTGCTGCCAGTTACGGTTACTGGCAGCTATGCAAAGCTTGGCCACTTAGGGCTTTGCCCTTTCCACACAGTGGATATGTGCCTGTAACCGCTGAAGCGGAACAGGCATATCAAGTGGAGCACTATCCACTGTGTGGACCATCACCGCACCGTCCCCGAGTCTGTTCAATACCATGCGGCACGCACCGGTGATCCCCCTTTGGGGGATGACGTGCTTCTGACTTGTCATGGCCGGAACGGCCATCACCGCACCGTCCCCGAGTCTGTTCTATGCCATGTGGCACGCACCGGTGATCCCCGCTTTCACAGGGAGGACAGAATATTTCCGAATGGTACGGTTAGGACGAGTTTCAAGGTCGCCTCAGTAGGGTTATATGGCTTCATTATCTGGTTTTAATTCAGTCCATCCCAAGGTAAATTGAAGACACGGTTTGGACCTTTTTGTTGGCCTGAATGATTTGGGGTCACTACAATCCAGGGGATTGGATGAATCAGGTTTTGAAAGCTTTGGGTTTTATCGCTTTGGCATTGGTTGGGACTGTTTGGTCCCAAGGCTTTGGCAATGCCGTGGGCATGTCCGCCATTTCCGAAGGGATTTTAAAGTTTTCCTTGTACGGCAAGGAGTGGGTCGACATTGAGCCCATGGCGAATACCGGTGATTCTGCGGCCATTGGAAGCGACGGCTGGGTGAGGGTGGGTTCGGCGGATCGCATTCGTGGGGACATTCTGGCTGCTGGTGAAGTGATTGGTGCTAATGATGATACCATCGATGGCAATGTTTCAGCCAACGGGAAGGTGGCATTTGGCTATAAATTCCGTGCGGGCAAATCGATTTGGGCCAAGGACTCCTTGGTGATTTTAAATCAAAGCGCAATAACGGGGAGTATTTTTGTCGGTAAAGGGCTTCGGCTTGATTATTATGATACCATTCGAGGCCTGACAACGGTTGCCAATGGAGTGATTCCGGTTGCGGGTGCTTGGCCTGTGGTTTTTGGTATGCAATCGTTGAGTGCCCCCAATGTGGTGCCCTATAAATTGGCTTCGGCCACCAATACGGGAGATAGCCTCAAATGGAATACTCCATTTACCCGGCCTGCGCAGTGGAACCCTGTTTCTTACTCGATCCCAAGTACAATTGTTGACACCACCGGAACCAAGAATTGCGTGTTGACAAATGCCAAAGTTTGGGACAATACGGCGGGGACCTGTATATTGGTTTCCGGAACCCCAACGTTACAAACCGCTCCCGATGGAGCCAAGGTTTTGCCGCCCGGGAATTATGGCGACATTGACTTACGAATCAATTCAAAGTTGGTGTTGGGAGAAGGGATCTACAATTTCAAGAGTTTAATTGCCAATGAAAATCTGGTCAGCATTCCGGTTTGGCAGCCCACCGGAGGTCGTACCCAAATCCTAGTCCAGGGTGACATCAAGACGGAGCTTGCAACCAATTTCATGTTGCGGCCCGCCTCCAATGCAGCAGACTACTTGCAGCCCTATAATTCCACCACCAACGAAATCAAAGGTGGCTCGATTTTGCTGTATTCCAACAGCACAAATTCCATAACGTTGAATCAGGGTTCCTATATCTGGGCAACGGTTATTGCTCCCAAGGCTCTCATTCAAATAAGTCCCGACGTCCGGTTGTTTGGTCAGGCTTTGGGCAAGCAAATCCTCGTGAAACAAGGGTTCAAAGGCAATACCGGAAAATACATCCCGTTCTACCCATCCAAACCCACCATTCGTTTAAACCCAGTCTCTTCAACGGGAATCCTGATCCCCGAAGGGTCGGGCGGGGGAACAAAAGTATTCCCCATTAACTTCACCATGGATCATGAAAATGGCATGTCCGTCACGGTATATTTCCACACAGAATCCAGATTGCCTGCCACCAATGGCAATGCGGATGCATCTGATTACACCGGGGTCGCCAAGGATTCGGTCACCTTTGGAGTGGGCGTGGTTTCTCTGGATTACAGCAAGATCACCATCAACAAAGATGGCCAATATGAGGTGGATGATTGGTTTGACTTGGTGATCGATAGTGTCAAGAATGGGGACCTGGATCCCATACATACTTATGCCCTCGGGATTGAAAACGATGATGCGGGCGTTCCTCCCACCATCACCCCAATTCTCGATCAGGCTTCCGGGCTGGAAGACGTTACGCTTGGGCCCCTTGGATTCTCCATTGGAGACGATCCCTCGGTCGGTGGCATACTTGCGGTGACCGCTTTGGGCAATAATTCCGCGCTATTCCCTGCGGATTCCATTATTCTGAGTGGTTCTGGAAGTAGCCGAACCATCACGCTTAAACCAATGAAAGATCAATTTGGAACTGCCCAAATTATCGTCAAGGTTCAGAACCAACTATCCCTTTTTGTATTGGATACCTTTAATGTCACGATAAGCTCTGTGAATGATGCGCCAAGTTTTATCGCAGGCCCCAATGATACGATCCTGGAGGGCTTTGTTGGGGAGCGAACGATTGCCGGATGGGCCAGTGGCATGCAGATTGGACCTGCAAACGAAGTCGGTCAAACCTTTTCCTTTGCGCTCACCAATAGTAATCCCGGGATTTTTAAAACGCTTCCCGCTGTGGATGCCACGGGCAAGTTGACCTATGAATTGTTGAGTTTGAATGTAAATGGCGTAGACAGCGTTTCCATTCAAATGAAGGACAATGGGGGAACAGCCGCGGGTGGAGAGGATCTCAGTTCCGTCCAGTCATTCAAGATTGTGGTGACTTCCGTCAATGATGCGCCGACCCTGGTTGGGCTGTTGGACACCTCCGTTAACGAAGATGATTCTGTTTCCGTGAATTTCACCGTGGCGGACATGGAAACCGCCACAAGCAGCTTGACGGTTTCTGCAACTTCAAGCGACCTCACCAAAATTCCCAATGCGAATCTCACCCTGTCCGGATCTGCGGGTTCCCGGACCATCAAAATAAAACCGGGAGCAAACCAAAATGGTGGACCCGTGACGGTTACGCTGACGGTCAGCGACGGGGTCAAAACAACATCGAAGACCTTCAATGTAACGATCACTCCAGTGAATGATGCTCCGGTGGCCATTGGCGATAATATTGTGACCGATTTGAATGTGACACGAAACATCCCTGTTGACTCGCTGACTCTGAACGATTCCGATGTCGATGGAAATGCTTTGACTGTAACGGCCGTAACCTCTGGTACGGGAACGCATGGATCCGTTTCCTTGAATGCTGGGGTGGTGACCTACATTCCGCAAACCGGGTACCAGGGTCCCGCCTCATTCGCCTATTCGATCACGGATGGAGCCATCACAGCCACCGCCACGGTGGGCCTCCTGGTGGGCAACTGGTCGAATACGATCCCAACCCTGTCAGGCATTTCGGCACAGTTCGCCACCCAAAATATCCAGAAATCCATTGCCCTGCAGGCGAGCGATCCCGACACGACCCTGGGCGATATTCTTTCCTATTCGTTCGTGAGTGGAAATCTTCCCGGCATGTTCCTCAATGCGGGGACAGGCGTGATCACTTGGACTCCAATCAACTCACAGGTGGGTGGGCCCTATACCGTGCAGGTTCGCGTTTCGGATCTAGTGGCTCCAGGGAATACCGTGCCTGTTTCGATCACCGTCTTGAATGCCCCGGATGCTCCGGTACTGGATTCCATTTTGGACCAAGATGCCAATGAAAATCAGGAATTCACTTACCAGGTTCGTGCCTTGGATGTGGATCAAAGCGTGGATCCTTTGGAATCATTGACCTATAGCCTGGTGCTTCCGCCTGCGGGAATGGTTATTGATGTCGCGGGTAATATTTCCTGGACTCCGGATAATGGGGATTTAGGTGTCCACACAGTAAAGGTAGTGGTGCGGGATTTGGGTGGGCTTGCGGATACGGCGGTCTTTGCGTTAACCGTGGTGAATGTAAATGATCGCCCCAGCCTGGATTCAATTGCCGACCAGGAAACCTTTGAAGACTCCCTATTTTCTTACACGGTGGTGGGACACGATGTGGACCAGGGCGTTGATATCCTTGAAACCCTGGTGTATAGCCTCGTTTATCCGCCTGTGGGCATGCAAATCGACTCAGTCACGGGCACAATTACCTGGACTCCGGGAATTGCGGATGTGGGAATGGACTCCATCAAGGTGCGCGCAACGGATGAGAAAGGTCTTTATTCCGAAAGAACCTTTGCCTTGAATGTGAATAATGTGAACCATTCTCCTACGCTTTCCGACACGACCTTTGTCCTTTCCGAAGCCGCCAAGCCAGGGGCCATTGTGGGCAGGGTAATCGGGAAGGACATGGATGCGAACTCCATTCTTACCTACGAATTAGTTGGCAACAACCCCAAGTTCAGTGTGGATGTAGATGGCACAATCGTTCTGGTACAATCTTTGGACTACGAAACATCTAAGGCAGAAACGCTGTGGGTTTCGGTGACCGATGGCTTTGTCTCCGTGTCCAAAAAAGTCATCATTTCGTTAGGAAATGTAAAAGAGACCTCTTTTGTCGAAATCATCGAAGTGGCGACGGCGGATTCAACCTGGGCCAAGCCAGATACCATTTGGACCAATGACTCATTGGTGGATATCACCTGGACACACGACGGAATCACTCAGATTGACCGCTTTGAAATTCGCTCGGGTTTAAATGTGTTCATCCGTGAATTCAAGGGCCCTGGAATGGATACCTATGGTCGTGACACCTTGTATGTTCTGGTCAGCCGTAAGACCCCCGAGGTGTTGGTTATGTTGCCTCCTGAGCGTCCCGAGCCCAAGCCCAATACCGTGATTGAGGATCCTTTGTTGCCGGTGGAATTAACCTTGGACGGAGATACCATTTTTTACATCAACGATGCAGAACGGGCAATTTTTGCGCAAGTGATTGTGATTGGCAAGGACATGAAGCGGGATACACTGATCATTCAGCTGCACCCGGATCTCCAGGAAGGCTTGAATTCTGTGGATTACACCTATACGGATCTATTTGGAAATACTGCGACAGGCTCCGTGACGGTATTCCTAGACTTGACTCCTCCGGTGGTAGATATTTTGAAGCCTGCGGATTCCACCCAAACCGTGCAGTTCGTTTCGCCGGTGCAATGGACTGTTGATGGTATACCTATGGACACACTAAATCAACAATCCCTGGTGGTAGACTGGAACATGATCATCCGCACCTACCGGGACCGTGCCGGTAACGAAGGTTCCGATACCGTTTGGATCAAACTCAAGGATTCGAAGAAAAATATTCGCATAGCCCTGGAAGAGCCCTTGGTGATTTTGGATAACCGAAAGGTGGCGGACTATTACGCCATCAATCCTCCCAAGGACGGGGAATTCTTTTCATTTTCCATCGTCAATACCCGAAGTGGCCAAGAAGAGGAAAAACAATATGGCATGGGATCAAGCACCAAAAAGGGTGATGACCAGGAACCCTATCCTGGTCTCCGGGGCAAGCATCTGGGGCCAACCCTGCGGATTGATATTCGGCTTCCAGCCATGGGCGGAGTAGACGAGGCTGGCAATCTGCGCGGTGGAGACCTGCAGAGTCTCATGGAGTCTGATGGAAGAATTGCGCTGACTGATGGCGCAGGTGAGGACCGTAAGCTGGTTTCCCTGGGTGACTATGTGGAAAACTATTGCCTGGACGGAGCTTTCAAGGGCTTGTCTCCCGTCGAATTAAGTGGCGCATCCCTCTTCAAGGCCAGGATCTATATCGAAGTGATGATTTATGATGCTATTGGGCAGTTCGTGGACAACATGAAGGTGGAGCAGGAAATTTCCAATGCCGACTACTTGTCTGACGGTGGGATGTTGACTGGATACCTTGAAATCAAACCTCGCAAGGACAAGGGGCTGCAAAGCCAAACGGGCCGTGCCTACGGGACCGGTGCCTTTGTGGTGAGCGGAAAGGTGCGTAGCATTTCGACTCTCCAGTGCGACACCCCGGCTAGTCTGCGTGGGACTCCGACCCGCAACAGTGATGATGTGATGATTAAATTTGGCTATCGCCGCGATAAGAAATAAGGAATTTAACCCCGATCCCCCCAAGGGACTCCGGCTTCGGCCGGGGTCCCTTTTTGGGTTCTATGTGCGGGCCCTAGCAAAAATTGTGGGCAATTTACTATCTTTTGTGCCTCATTCAGCGGAGATCCACAACATGTCGTACCTATCCAAGACAGATCCCAGTATCCTGAACCTGATTACCAAAGAAACCTCGCGGCAGGAGCACGGCATTGAGCTGATTGCTTCCGAGAACTACACCTCCAAAGCGGTGATGGAAGCCACGGGCTCTACCCTCACCAACAAGTATTCCGAAGGCTATGTCGGCAAGCGTTACTATGGTGGTAACGAAGTCATTGACGAAGTCGAGGCCCTGGCCATCCAGCGCTGCAAGTCTCTGTTCGGTTGCGAGCATGTGAATGTGCAACCCCTTTCTGGCTCTCCTGCCAATGCGGCCGTCTATTTTGCGACCATCAAACCCGGCGACAAGGTCCTCGGTTTGCAGCTGGACCATGGTGGACATTTGTCCCACGGCCATCCGGTCAATTTCTCTGGCTTGCTCTATAACTTTACCCAGTACCAGGTGAACAAAGACACCGGTCGTATCGATATGGACCAGGTGCGTGAAATTGCCTTGCGTGAGCGTCCCAAGATGATCATCGCTGGGTTCTCTGCCTACAGTCGCAATCTCGATTGGCAGGCTTTCAAGTCCATTGCGGACGAAATTGGCGCCATCACTTTTGCGGACATCGCCCATATTGCCGGTCTCATTGCGGGCCAGGCCATCGAAAGCCCTGTGCCCTACTTTGACATTGTGACCACGACTACACACAAAACATTGCGCGGTCCCCGTGGCGCAATCATTATGTGCAAAGAAAAGTTCGCCAAGGATATCGACCGTGCCGTATTCCCAGGCATGCAAGGTGGTCCACATGACCACATGACCGCCGCCAAGGCTGTCGCCTTCCACGAGGCTTTGCAGCCCGAGTTCAAGGTCTACGCTAAAGATGTGATCGCCAACGCGCAGGCCATGGCTGCCGAGCTCATTGCCCGTGGCCATCGCATCATCTCTGGCGGAACCGACAACCATCTCATGGTGGTCGACATGACCGTCAAGGGTGTTCCCGGAAAGGAAGCCGAAAAAATTCTCGACGAAGTCGGCATCTCCACCAGTCGTTCCACCATTCCGTTCGACACGCGCAAGCCCATGGATCCTTCGGGCGTCCGTCTGGGAACCGCGGCGATCACCACTCGTGGCTTCACCGTTGCGGACTCCAAGGCCGTGGCTAGCGTCATCGACCGCGCCATCGAACAACGCGCCGACAAGGTCGCCCTCGAAGGCATCCGTGGTGAAATCAGCGAACTCTGCAAAAAGCATCCGCTTTACATCTAAACGAAGCATCTAAAAGAAAACGGAGATCCACTTGGGTCTCCGTTTTTTTTTGAAAGGGAAAATTTTCAGGCGATTCCGATTTCTTCGTCGGTCAGGTAGCAGGCTGGATCCGGTGCCCACAGGTCGCCGGTGGCCGCCTCGGCGCGGCAACGAATGTTTCCGCCACACACATCAAGGAAGCGGCATTGCGCACAACGTCCCGTGACGAAATCGCGCTTGTGCTTCAGCTGGCTCAGGAATTCGTCGCCCAAGGAATTTTCCCAAATTTGGGAAAAAGGCCGTTCGCGGATATTGCCGAGAATCTTTTCGCGCCAGAACTGGTCCGGGTGGACGGTGCCGTTCCAGCTCACGCAGCCAATGCCTACGCCACTGGAATTGCCACCACCGATCTTCATCAATTCGAGGGCTTTGTCGGCCAACGGATGCCCTTCGCGCTTCATGCGTAAATAAATGTAAGGACCATCGCAATGATTGGCAACGGTAAGCAATTCGATTTCTTTGCCTTGCTGCTTCAGGCGTTCGGAGCCATCCAAAATGGTGTCCATGGCCCTGCGGGCTTCTTCACGGCTCAGGTCCGCATCGGCGATGCCGGCGCCCCGCCCGGCGTAGACCAGGTGATAGAAACAGGCACGGGGAATCCCCTCGTCGGCCAGCAATTGAATGATACCGGGGAGCTCGTGGTGGTTCATTTTATTGATGGTAAAGCGCAGGCCCACTTTGAGCCCTACGGATAGGCAGGCTTGGATTCCGTCCAACGCCTTGCGGTAGGCGCCATTGACGCCACGGAACTTGTCGTTGATGGGTTGCAGGCCATCGAGGCTGATGCCCGCATAGGTGGTGCCCGCATCTTTAAGTTCCTGAGCCACAACGGCATCGATGAGAGTCCCGTTTGTAGATAGAACGGGTCGCATTCCTTTGTCGCGGGCGTAGCCGATCAGTTCGATCGCATCCTTGCGCACCAGGGGCTCTCCGCCCGACATCAACAAAACCGGGGCACCGTATTGAGCCAGGTCGTCGATGAAAATTTTGGCTTCAGCGGTACTTAATTCATCAGGATTGATGTCCTGGTTGGCCTTGGCGTAGCAATGGACGCATTTTAAGTTGCAACGGTTGGTGGAATTCCACACCACCACAGGGCGCTCATGGACCTTGCGCTGGCCGGTGAGCATCGCATGCGCCGAGCCTCCGGGCCGATGGCCACTGCCATGCCCAGGCTTGGCCGCGAGTGCTGCCTGTGCCGCAGAATCTTCCACTCCATAGCGGAAGTTGTCGGTTTCAAAATAGTGCCCAAGATATAAGCGCGAAATACTAATCATGCAGGCAAATCTAGGAAATCCTGCGAGGTAAAGTATGCAATCGAAAACCCTATGTAGCCGTTAGGGCTGTTACCAGGTCACTCCAAAGGAACCCTCTGCGCGGATTCCTTTGTAGTCGCCCAGGTATTGCCAGCCGCCCATTTTTAGCCAGAAGCTTTGGTGGAGGTCGAACCAAATTTCGCCTCCCAGCTGGTCGTAGCGACGGGTCGTTGCGGGGTTCAGGAACTTGCGCGTGGTGGGGTCGGTAGGCGTGTGGATGTCGGTTACATGGCTTCCAAAAGCGTTGTCCTTGGCCACAGAGGAATAGGAAAGACGGACACGGACGGGGGCTAAAGCCAGCTCGTAGTGGGTGTAGAATTCTTGGCTGTTGGGGCCGAGGTCGCTCCCAAGAATTTGTCCGTAATGGGTGTATTGGTGGCTTGCTCCCAAATGATGGGTGTAGACCCAGGGCTCAATGCGGGTCCATTCCAGGCGCCATTCGGATTTAACAGGTCCATAATTTCGATGGTAATTTAGGCCTGCGGTAAGGGCCCATTTGTTGCCCCACCAGGAGTCGTCAAACATGGATAGGGGGGATTTTCCATCGTCCATCAGGTATTCAAAATAGGCTTCCCATTTGGGAATTCCGCGGAATACTCCACTCATTCCCATACTTCCATTGTCGCGGTCGCCGATGTAGTGCTGGGCAAAGAAATAGGGGACAAACGGCATCGCATAAAGCCATTCCATGCTGCGTCCAAGGGAATCTCCGTCACGGTTGGGATTGGAGCCTTGGGCTTCTACTGTGGTCCCATATATCTGGGTTTCGAAGAGGGAAAATTCACTTTGAAGCGGGAGGTCTGCAGTGAGCCTATGGGTGTGGAAGTAGCGGGAATAGCCCCGGGTATGCATGGTTTCACCGCTGTATTGTTCATAGCGCAGCCATTTGATGTTCAGGTCAAACCCCAGGAAGAGCAAGGGCGCGGGGCGCGGGTTGGCGGTGGTGGAATCCTGCCAGGGCCGGAAAAAATCCTGCTCTCCACGGAACCCTAATGGGTTGCGGTATGCGGGGCCAAAACGGAGATAATCGAGGCCTGCGCTCAGGGCAATAAAATCAGCCGGTTTATAGATGGATTGGGCGGTGATATAGTCCCAGGTTCTTCTTCCGGAATCCTGTGTGTTGTATGGGATGCCTCGGTCTGGTTCGTAATAATTGGGCGCGTAGGTACGGTTTGCCATATCAGTGTAGACGGTGGTGCGACTGGTCCAGGTCCACTTTGGGGTAAATTCACCGTAGGCATGGAGCCTGGCCCAGGTACTGCTTTGAATGTGGGTCGGTCCCAGGTCCGTTACTTGAAGGGATTCAGCGAGAGTCAGGCGAACGGCCGCCCAGCGGGTCCCCGTCGCATCCTTCAGATAAAAATGCGCGGTGCTATCGAAATTGGCGAAGGAAAACGAGCACAGAAGTAGAAGGGAAAAAAGAAATTTCATGCGGTAAATGTACTAACATCGTCGACAATTATATGGCACGAATCTGTCATGCCCGGCACGGGCATCCTCGACCCATTGGGCAATATTCTGTGATGCCCGTGCCGGGCATGACAATCATAGAATAACGCATGATAATCATTAATTACCCTGCATGTCGCAATGCCAATGACGACATTAGTTAGTTGTTAAAATCCGGTGCGCAGGCCAACGCGGTGCTTCTGTCCCAGGCCGGTTTCCAGCAAGGTAACGGAATAATCCAGCGTGTAGGCTTTCCACTTCAAGCCAAAGCCAGCGGAGGCAAAGGATAGTTGATCCTGTGTGTCGGAAATATTCGACATGGTTCTTTGGGTGCCGAGGCGCACGACTGCCCAATCGATGGGAACATATTCCAGGCCTGCATGCACCGTGGGTTGCACATAGCGGGGAACTTCGGCATCGAGTGCGATGGTCATTCCGCGGAACAACGCGGGGCGATAATGGGCGCTGGCCCGGATTCGGGTATTGAGCCCGAGGCCGTTCACGCCGTCCTGGGTATAGGCCCGGGCCTGTTGACCCAAATCCAGGACCGCCAGCCCAAATCCGAAGCGAGGGTAGGGGGAGCGCCACACGAGGCCCCAATCCAGGCCCCAGCCTAGGGCATCCTGGTCCCCAAATTCCGCATCATCGGACAAATGGTCACGAACCAATTTTGCGCTCACCCCAAAAAGAATGTTTTGCAGAGGAAAAGACAAAGAAAGGTAGATCGCCTGATTAAAGGGTAGGTAGCTGGTGCCGGTGTTGAGGGCGTTCACATCGGTGCCTTCAATGGCATCGTAGGCTTTCCAAACCACGGTGGTCTGGAACAGATACTGACGGTATGGTGTATTATAAGCGAACAACCCTTGGTTGGCACCGAGGGCGCCCGTTTCCCAGGCGAGGGCAAAGTGGTGATGCAGGGTGGCGCGTTCCACGGTAGCCGGGTTCACCAGAATCGACAAGGCGTCCTGTGTAGGGACGGATCCACCGGCTCCGGAAAGGGCCTGGGAGCGGGGTCCTTGGAAGGTTTCGAGGAACTGAAAGGCCCCGTTGCCTGAATGAGCGTCCCAATTTCGGAAGTCCGCAGCCTGTGAAGGCACAAAAATGGCCAATAAGGCCCACAAAAGTGATGATTTTTTAAAAGACATTGATGTTAATTTACAAAAACAAAAAAGTTGTGCTAAATTTGCCTCTCCGGGCTAGTAGCTCAGTGGTAGAGCAGTGCCCTTTTAAGGCATGGGTCGAAGGTTCAATCCCTTCCTGGCTCACGAAATTGGATCCCTGTAAAAGGGGATCCAATTTTTTTTTGCCCCCACCGATTTCCTACCTTTCCCCCAATGCAAGTAAATACACTACGCGAACATCTCCTGGAGATGGGAATTCCAGGCCTGGTCCAGGTTTCTCCGGCCAAGGGATCCAGCATGCCCAGGGTCTCTGGACTATCTGTTCCCGGGCAGGCGGCCTGGGTTGCGCGTGAATTCTTGCAGGCCCGGTCGGTTCTCGTGGTGGCCCAAGATGCCCGTGCGGCGGAAATGTGGATTGAAAACCTGGAAGGAATCCTGGGCGAGGACGATGTCTGCTCCTTCCCGGGGCTTGGAATCAAGGCCTACGAAGCCAAAGACCCTTTTGGAAGCGTCCTGGAAGATCGCCTTTTGGTGTTCCGACGCCTACGTCTCGGTCAGCCCCTGGTGGTGGTGACCACACTGGAAGCCCTGCTGGCCAAGCTGCCCCAGCCCGGATTCTTAGATGCGCGCATTTTGCGCTTCCGCAAAGGGGACTTGTGCGACCCAGCGGAGCTACGCACGGCCTTGATTGATTTAGGCTTCCGGGAACAGCCAGTCGTCGAAAATGTGGGCGATTTTTCCCTGCGTGGTTGCATTATTGATGTCAATCCGCTTTTATCCGAGCACCCCATTCGTTTGGAATTATTCGGTGATGAGATCGAATCGATTCGCCATTTTGATTTGTTTTCACAGCGCTCCCTCGACGCGTTGGAACAGGCTGAAATATACCCCATGGGCGAATTTCGGCCTGCCCCCAAGGAGTTTCAGGCGGGTCTGGCCCGCATGGAAAAGGAACGTGGTGCCATGGTCGCGAGTTCCTTTGCCAGTGCCTTCGCCAACGGAACGGTGCCAGGGCTTTGCTGGAAGCGGGCCTGGTTTGATGGATTACACACAAGCTTGTTGGACCATTTAAAAGACGGGGTCGTGTTCTGGGAAGAGCCCGATCTTTGTGCAGACCGGGTAAAAGGGATTGCGGCCCATTATACTGCGTCGGAATTGTACGCTCGTACTTCGGGTGATGCGCTTGTCTCCCGCACGGATCAGCTTTTGTTTACCTGGGACGAATTGCAAAAAGTCCGGGAATCCCGCCTGGGCCTTGGTTTCACCAGGGTTCGTTCGGATTCTTCCCGTTACACTCACATCCCCATGCACCCCCAAGAGCGCGGTCATGCGGGCCTGGATGGAGCGCTGGCGGAGATCGAAAATTTCCGCGTTCAGGGTGGCCAGGTTTGGCTGCTGGCGCCCAATGCCGGCCAAGCGGCGCGTTTGGTCCATTTGCTGGAAGGCGCCGATGTGGATGGCGTTCTGGTGGGCCATGTCACCGAGGGCTTTTGGCTGGAAGAAGCCCGCACAGCCTACCTTACCGAGCATCAGATTTTCAATCGCTTCAGCCATCGCGCCCGCAAGCAAGGGGTGGCGAGCTCGAGTCAGCCTACGGTGCTGGTGGATTCGCTCAATCGGGGCGACTATGTGGTCCATCGCGATCATGGAGTAGGGCGCTATGTGGGCCTCACGCGCATTCTGGTCGAGGGTGCCCATGTGGACTGCGTTACCCTCGAGTATGCCGACCGGGATCGCCTGAATTTCCCGGTTTCGGACTTGCATAAAATTGAGCGCATGAATCTGGAAGAGGACGCGCCACCTACTCTGCAAAGGCTCGGAGGCAAGGCCTGGGAAAATGCCAAAGCCCGTGTGCGCAAAAAAATCGTGGAGATCGCCAAGGATTTGGTGGAGCTTTACGCCAAGCGGCAAAGCGTTCAAGGCTATGCGTTTCCGCCCGATTCCGAAGCCGAAGCGGAATTTGAGCGGGCCTTTGAATATGAGCCCACTCCGGATCAGGTACGCGCCACCGCCGAGATCAAAGCCGATTTGCAGATTGAGCGCCCCATGGACCGTCTGGTCTGTGGCGATGTCGGGTTTGGGAAAACCGAAGTGGCCATGCGGGTTGCCTTCAAGGTGGTGCATGCCCGCAAACAAGTATGCATCCTGGCACCGACGACCATCCTTGCCGCACAACATTACGAAACCCTCCGCTCCCGCTTTGCCGAGTGGCCCGTCGAGATCGACTTGGTGAACCGTTACCGCAGTCCTGCGGAAAAGAAAGATGTTTTCGAGCGCACCAAAGAGGGCAAAATCGACATCGTGGTGGGGACCCATTCTCTCCTTTCAGACAAAGTACTTTTTAAGGATCTTGGACTACTGCTGATTGATGAAGAACAAAAATTCGGAGTCAAACAAAAAGAAAAGATTCGCCAATTGCGAACCACGGTAGACACCCTCTCCATGAGTGCTACCCCGATCCCGCGCACCTTGCATCTTTCTTTGACTGGCCTGCGCGACATTTCCTTGATCAATACTCCACCGCGCAACCGCCTTCCGGTGGAGACCCGGGTGATTCGTCGCAATGAACCGGTGATCGCAGAAGCCTTGCAAGAAGAGCTTGCCCGGGGTGGGCAAGTATTTGTGGTTCACGACAAGGTAAAGGATATTTACGAGGTAGCGGAGTATATTCAGCGCATGGCTCCCACAGCGCGCTTAGCCGTGGCTCACGGGCAGATGAACGACAAGGATCTGGAAACCGTCATGGCTTCCTTCATGAGTCGTGAAGCGGATATTTTGCTTTCGACCAGCATCATTGAATCGGGTTTGGATGTCCCTAATGCCAACACCATCGTGATTTTAAATGCGCACCATTTTGGCATGAGCCAGCTCTACCAGATGCGTGGCCGCGTGGGTCGTTCCAGCGTGCACGCCTTGGCGCTTCTGGTCATCCCGGCCGAAGGGGATATTTCAAGCGACGCCGAAAAGCGCTTGGAAGCCTTGGAGCGCTTCTCGGATTTGGGAAGCGGATACCAGCTGGCCATGAAGGATCTGGAGATTCGGGGTGCGGGAAATCTGCTGGGCGAAGAGCAAAGTGGATTTGTGGAAGAAGTGGGCTTCGAGACCTACGTGCGCATGGTGCGCGAAGTGGTGGAAGAGTTGCAGGGCAAGGTTCCGCAGGTCAGTGTGCAGCCCCGGGTGGAGCTAGGAATCGACGCCTTCCTACCTGAAAATTGGATCGAAGATGGCCTGCAGCGCATTGCCCTTTACCAACGCCTGGCCCGTGTGGATGATTCTCCGGCCATCATCGTGATTCACCAAGAAATTCGCGACCGTTTTGGTCCTCTCCCCGAGCCTGCGGAAAACCTGTTGCTGGTGATCGAATGCGGACTGTGGGCTAAGCGCCTACGTATGCAAGGCCTGCAAATCCGCAAGGGCCTGCTCGGCATCACCTTCGCCGAAAATCCGAGCCCCGATGTACGCGACCTGGGAGAATGGCAACACCGCGCCGGCAAACCCATGCGCTACCTGGGAAGCACGCCCCTGCAAGCCGTGGTGGAGCTCGGCAAGACCGGAGACCTACAATCCTGGGCCAAAGAGACCCTCGAGGTCCTCAGAAGAATGGGCGGGTAGAGCACCTCCAGATTTGCACACAAATTATTTTGATGGGCTTGAAATTTGCGGGGGGGGGGTACTATATTTGCCCACAAATTTGTATTCAGAGAGACTCCCATGATGTCTAGAGACTTTAGATGTGTTTGCGCATTTGCTTTGCTTACTTTGGTGGGGCTAGGTTTTGTTGCGTGCGATAAGGGGACGAAACCCATTCCTGTACCCGATAAGGTGTGGACCATGGCTGATTGCGAAAATTATGTCCGCGATACCTTGAACTATTCTCAAATAGAACCATGTGATACGGTTTTCTACCGGGATTTTATCAATGACTGCGAATGGGTTGGGGATTCGGTGCCAGCAAAGGTGAACGATTTTTGGCAAACAGGCGTGAACGCTAAGCCTATATTGCAGAATCTAAAGAAACTCTCATCTAAAATTGTGCGAATGGGATGGTGGGACGGCGTTTTGATTAGTGGGGTAATGACTGAACTGCCCAAGGAAATCTGGATGATTCCCTATGTATCTGATCTTTCCCTGGATTCATTGCCCAACCTGCGCAACATTCCTGAGGTTCCAGGAACCAATCGAAAGATCCGGGAATTAAATATTAGTAGGGCCCACTTACTGGATAGTCTGCCGCATAGTCTGACCCTGCTTAGGAATTTATATGCATTGTGGTTAAATGATTTGACTATTCAACACCTCCCTGCCTGGCTTCCTGAGTTCGATTCCTTGCGCTATCTCGTTGCACATAACAATTTGCTCATTGATATTCCTGAAAATATTGTTGATGTACCAAATCTGAAAGATTTTCGATTTGATGATAACCAGGTTTCCGTTTTGCCTAATGGATTTTGTCCAAATCGTTTCGAATATTCGCTTACCGGCAATAAATTATGCAATCTCTCAGACTCACTGAAAACCTGCATGGGTTGGTCGAGTATGTGGGATTCAACTCAGCTTTGTAAATAATCTAAGGAAATATGATGATGAGAAAGAGTGTTCAAATGTTGCTGAGTATATGCGCCTTGGTTTGGAGCCAGTCGTCGGGGATTGGACTTCAGAGTTTAACCAGTTCGGTTCCTGTAGATCCCCCAAAGATCTGTGCTGATAAATTGCCCATTTCATACGACCCTCATGAATTCCGGATGAACTGTATTCACGAATGGGACCCTTGCGATGGGACATGGTGGAATAAACCGGAAGTCGCTGCGCTATATAATATTGACCCCTTATATCCATACGACAATATGGGAACAGTTCCAGGAACTCGGTACCACTACAAAATGGATTTGTGTGGAAGTGAGACCGGAAAAACATTGTCGAATGGATGGGTGAAATACGATCGTCTTATGATGACAAATGATATGCCGGGAAAAGAGCCCATTCAGTTCGGATCCAATCCATATTTTGCGGTATATAACACCAAT
The DNA here is from genome assembly GCA_903876665.1 of uncultured Fibrobacterota bacterium. Lineage (GTDB taxonomy): Bacteria > Fibrobacterota > Fibrobacteria > Fibrobacterales > Fibrobacteraceae > CAIRAY01. The sequence goes on from CAIRAY010000178.1 coordinate 18,993, forward strand.
ATAGGGGTCTTGCGTACATTCATGTATGTGAGGCCTGGTTCTACCGAAGGGGCTACGGTATTGCTAACCAATGCTAGTATTTTAGGAAAGGATGGAGGTTCTCTGGTTCATGGGTTTGGATTGATGGAAAATTCTTTTTTGAAGGCAGTAACCCTTGCTCAATCCGAATACCAGGCACCTGAAAGTTGGGTAAGCATTATGCAACCAGATAAGGCGTCGGATTATTGGCAGGTGATTGACCGCCAATTGTCTTATGATCCATGGCAGGCCCGCATGGAAAATGGAAGGGAAGTTGAGTGGACTTACAAAATAAATATGAAGGCCGTCGATGTGAGCTCCATAACCCTCAATGGAACGACATTGCCTGGGTCGACCTCGACAGGTGGTGCTGCATTTTTCAGGGACCATCCGAGTGTTACAGCTCTTGCAAGAAAAGGGGTCCAAGCCGGAGTGAGCGCTCTAACCTCAACTCTAGATGATAAACTAGTCGATATTATAGCTGATCCTAAAGCTCGCCAGGAAGCCCAGGCGGCCAAAATTACCCTTAATAATGCAAAGGCGACTTGGTCTGATAAAGCTTTTGAGGGTGTAACAAACCTTGCCGTAGGCGCCGCTACGGGAGCAATGGGCACCAGTTTGCTGAGCTTTATATTGCCAGCAACTACAACCTATAATTCCATTTCTCTATCCGGAGAATTAGAACTGCCAACGGCAATTAATTCCGCAGATGTTCCCTTGCCTGGCAATACCATCCGACCTCCCTTCTATGTTCGGAACCAGAAGTCGTTGCTGGAAAAACCCGCTGAAATTGGTTTATTCACTTTGACCTCCCCGCCCAAAGCGAAAGTGTGGTTTAAAGTTGAACACCGAGTTCAGCCATTTAAAAATCATGAGTATGGTCTACCAATTAACAGTTATGCAGTAACTCTGATCAGCGTGTTTTTGACCATTGATGATCCATCTTGTGACTTGGTATTTAATCCCATGACCACTTCAAAATTTTCAAAACTAATGTTGCTACCAAAATTTCATGAGACCGATCCAATAGGGGATGAATTGGATTGGCAAAACCTAGGGAAGCATTTGGAGCTACCCTCAAGTTATACTCCAAAAATGTGGTTTCAAGATACAGCCATTTGGTCAGTAACCGGAGGAAAAATTAAGTCCTATAATCATTTTGATTTGGGAGTAAAACCTTCAAATATGGATATCCAAAGCCAGTTTGATCTGGGGGTTGATATTTATGTGGAGTTCAAAGTTGAAAAGGAAACCGGCAGTGATGTAGTCACTGTTGAGAAGCTTTTTCCTGCAGATGTTGAATTTATTGCTGGAGTACCTGATCTATCAACAAGTCCCCAGGTATGCTCTGTAGTAGAGAATCAAGTAAAAGACCTTGGGGTCAAGCATAGGAATGTGGTCACGGACATTGATGTCACCACAGGTCTCGTGGACCATTCCAGCACCGACGCTGAGGTCTCAATGACATTAGTTGGTTGCGATAACTTTTCTGAGTCTCATAAATTGGATCAACCCAATTTCAATGATTTTGAGGAAGGAAAAATGGATGTATTTTCCATTTCCTCAATTTTTGGAAATGGTCCCATCCAAAAGGTTGCATTTGAACTGGAAAATTCGGACGCATCCTGGAAGTTAATGAATTTCAATGTGAAACAAACAGATTTGGAAACCGGTCGGGTCACGGGTTCTCTAAATGGAGCTCCGGAAATTTGGATCAAGCGTGGCGCCCCAGGCATTAGCCTCAATTCAAAAGGCCACCTGGTCTGGGAATATGCAAACTCAACCCCTGACTTATGTAAAGCTTATGCTGCCGAAAATGCCGATTTTCAGGCAAAATATACAGTGAAGATCAAAACTGCAGATATCAAAAATGCGGGAACAGAGGCCACAATTGTATTGAAGATTTGTGGAGAAACGGCCAAAGAAGGCGAGGAAAGATGCACAGAAAAATCGGTTTCGGGTTTCTCGCGAAATGTGCCGAGATCCTTTTATTATAACGCTGATTGGTTAAAATCAATTTCTTCGGTAACTTTGCTGAATCACGGTGATGGAAACGCCTGGCGTCCTGACGATATTTCGATTGAAGTTAACCCGAAGGCCTCTGACAAGGCAAATGTCACTTACCAGTTTGCCTTCCGTCAATGGATTGGCGCGAATGAATCAGTGGAACGGAATCTTGTGGCTGGAATGGCTTATGATTTTACCGTAAAAACGGCGGATGTCAAATACGCAGGCACCGGCGCGGGCATTTATGCCCAGCTATGCGACAATGAGGAAACCCAGAGTTGTGTTACCTTCAAATTGGATAATCCCGGAGAGGATAACAACGAGCGGAATTCAACGGACATTTATAGGTTCTATTCCAAAACGATCATAGCCAATCCAGTGTTTCTCACATTATACAATGACCTTGATCATGATTATTCAGGTTGGAAACCCCATTCTGTCAGTGTTGCCACAACTGACCTCAGCACCTCCAATCCGGTTCGTGATACAGCCTCTTTTTGGTTCGACCAGTGGCTCGCTAAGGACATGAGTTTGGGTGATAAACATACAACCAATGCCCATTCACCAGTTACCTTTGCCCTAGACGATTTTGCCGAGGGAGGCTCAGTCACACTGGGAGAAAGAGTCCAGTCTAAACGAGTTGCAGATCGGGGCCTCGGATTCACCTTAAAGATTCATACGGCAAATGACCCCAATGCGGGAACTGGCGCGGGCCCATGGGCTCGGGTGACAACCTGCGGTGAGGATGTCCATGAATTTAAGCTTGATAACCGCGACAATAATTTCCAACAAAATAGCACGGACGAATTCCATTTCTTCCGCGATTGGGGTAATTACAATTCCAAGATAAAATCAGTTGCCTTGATGCATGACGCCTCTGGGGAAAATTCGGGCTGGAAAGTGAATACGGTGGAGCTCACCATTGATGACCCAGCAAAATCAGGGACGGAATCCGTATTGGCAACCTATTCCGAAACCTGGGACAAATGGATTGGGAAGGATCAGGATGTTGTTAACGCCACCTTTACCGACCTGAAGGCGCGTCCAGGTGTGACCCTGTATGGTTTTGAATGGGGAACGGGAGAATGTGTTCCGAGTGGTCAACCTATCGTTAAGGGGTTTGTAAAAGTAGTGGCCACCTACACCCAGGGCGAAGTCCTCTCCATCGAAGGCACCAACCTCGGGGGCGTGGCATCCCAGTGGAATGCAACCCTTGGTGGCAATCCTATCGCGGTAAAGAATGTGAGCCTGGGGCGCATCAGCCTGCAAATTCCCCAGGACCAGCCCGTGGGCAGTCAGTCCCTTACCCTCGCGAACCCCTCCCAGGCAGTTACTTGGAGTGGATCGGTGCTGGTGAATTCGCCCACGCCTGCGGTCACCGCGATTTCCCATTCTTCGCGTAAACCCGGCGAGTACTTCGAATTGCTCGGCCAGAATTTTGGCTCCAGCGAGTCCGCTATTGTGGTCAAGGTCGGAAGCACCATGGCACCGGTGGTTCGTTTACTTGATGGCCGGGTGAGTCTGTATGTTCCGCAAATGACAGCCGGTACCTACAATGTGACTTTGTATGTAAATGGCATGAAGGCTCCGCAAATATTCCCCTTGACGATCGTTGCCGTAATTCCAAAAGTGACGGGAGTCCAACCTTCGACCCTTGCTCCGGGTGCCACACTGACGATTCTCGGTACGGGTTTTGGAAGCGATGCCTCGGTGATCCAGGTGAAGATTGGCTCTGCGGTATTGATTCCTTCAATTGTTGCCAATGAACGGATCTCGGTGGTGGTCCCAGTGTCCATGGCGAGCGGTATTTATGCGGTCACTGTGATGCGTGCGGCTATTGCGGCCACAGGCTCGGCCCAGGTCGAGGTGTTGCGCATGCCTTCCTTCCTGAACTTCGACGATCCTTTGCAAAAGTGGACCTGCCAAGAAGCAGTGCTTGAACGGGATGTCTCCGTCAAATCCACCTCCAGCGGAGCTAGCCTCAAGGTGCTGGGTTCGGGTTACCGGGTCATTCGCAGTCCGCGCTTCAACACTGCCGAATTGGGCCAGTTCTCCGATACCTTGGCTTTCGAGGTGTTTATTCCCGCCGGGTCCAGCAACCCTTGGTGGCTGGGTGATGTGCAGTTCTTCGTGGATGCGCCCGCCGCTGGAATCAGCAACCAGATGCAGGCCCAGCTTTCCTTGACCGGCCTTCGGGTGGGCGCCTGGAATACCGTGCGCGTTCCGCTCTCTGCGCAGGTCGTCTCGGCCCTTGCCGGCGATTACCCCAACATGGCTTTCGCGATTGTGGTCAACGCAGCTGCCGCCACGGGTGATTTCCGGCTCGACCAGGTTCGCTTTGTAGGGTCGAACCTCCAGTACCGCACGGTGGAACACAAGATCGGTTCGCGTCTCCTCAATGTGGTGGTTCCGCGCAAGCTTGGCTTCGAGTCCTCCGACCCGTGGACCCTGCCTGCAGGTGTGACGGGCAATTATGTTGCCGACCCCCGCGAAGAGGGCCTGACGGCGCTCAAGGTCAATGCAAGCGGCTTTATGCACTTGGTGAGCCCCGAGCTACGCAGCTACGAGCTTTCCGTGGCGAGCGGCAAACTGAATGTGGATGTGTATGTCCCCGATCCGCAGCCTAATCCCTGGTGGATCGGCAATGTCGCCGCCTATCTGGATTGCCCTGCCGGGGGTATCTACAACCTCTACTTGGGCCAGAAGGACCTAACTCACCTGTTCCGAAATGAGTACAACAGCGTGGTGTTTGACATCTCTCCCGAGAATGTGGCCCGCCTCAAGCAATCCGTAGTGGGTTGCCGTGTGAATGTGGACCTGAATGTGACGAACGGTCCAGCGCCATTCCTCCTCGACAAGATGGGATTTGTGCATGCGACGGGCGTAGAGGTTTCCGTTCCCACCGAGCCACCGAGTTCCTCGTCCGCTGGATCGACCTCCTCTTCCAGTTCTTCTCCGCAAGTATTTTCCTGTACCGGAATGTGTGCCAGTGCCGTGCCTGCTTCGAACCCTTATGGGGCCTACACGCTAGGAACCACGGGCGAGGCCTGGTATGTACTGGATCGTCCAATTGCAGGCTGGCAGGGCTCTGAAATGGCAGGACGCACCGTCGAAGTCAATGGCATTGCAGTAAGCTTAGGGCAAAAGCCTTTGCCTGCGGCCATTGATGGCAAATGGTATGTCCGCTTCTCGACCGGAACCCATAGTTGGGCTAGCTTTAGCTGGTGGCCCTAAAGGAATGGGAATTACTCGTTTGACTCCACCTCCAAGGAATTTGGATCTGCAGCAGACCCAGGTGTACCCGACAGTGCTTATTGCTCCGGCAATTATAGATATCAACAAATCTGAGTCATGCCTGGCACGGGCATCACGGAGTATTCCCAAATGGTACGATGATGCCCGTGCCGGGCATGACAAAGACAACAAAACCACCTAAAAAGCGGGAGGTTTTTTTAATGCGTTTGCCTTGTAATTTCTCCCCTCCCTACGGTTTTCGGGAGCGTGAAATTCTAAATTGTGCTTCGTATGCGACTGTATTCTTCAATTTTGATGGTTTTCACTACCGCGCTCCTGGTGAGCTGTGGCTATTTGAAAGATCCTGGCACCCCCCTCGCCAAGGTCAAAAATCAGACACTGACCATGGAAGACATCCGTGCCAGGGGCGAAACCCGGCGCGATTCGGTGATGGCGATGGTCGAGGCCTGGGTCAATGAAGAGGTCCTAGTGCAGGAAGCCTTGACCATGGGCCTCAACAAACAGCCCGATGTTGCCGCCCTCCTCAAAAGCGCCAATCGCAAAATCCTCCTGGATGCCTATATGCGCAACTTTTCCCAAGGGGTTGCAGACCCCGAAGAGGGCGAGCTCGAGGCGTATTTCGAAGCCCATCGCAAAGAGTTTGTGCGCGAAACCAAGGATGTTCGTTTCAGCATGGTGGTTTTCCCCGAGCTCAAGCAGGCGAGCGATGTCTACAAGGCCAGGTCAACCCTGGCCTGGGGCGATTTGCGCATGCGCATGGATTCCACATTGAAGGACTCATCCATTGGTGCTCTTCCGTGGGTTCCGGTCAAGGACTTGAATCCCTGTGTGGATGGAATTATCGCGACCCTCAGTCTCGATGCGGTTTCTTTGCCCCAGCTATGCGATGGAAAACCCATTTTGATCAAGCTTCACGATAAAAAGGATGTAGGAGATCCATTAACCTACACAGAAGCGCGCGAAACCGTTTTAACTCAATCCCGAGCCCTGCGCAAATCCCAAAAACTGGATTCATTGTTGCAGGAAGCCAAATCCAGGCTGCCTGTATTCACCTGGCCCGAAAACTTGCCAAAAAAACCTTGAGGCGTTCATGAAACTATACCCTGTGTTGTTGCTTTCCCTTGTTGGCTTATCCTTCGCCTCTCCAGAACTGGTGGAGTCCGTGGTTGCCGTTGTGGACGGCAAAGTCATTCTGCGTAGCGAGGTCTTGGCCTCCATGCAACAATTCCAGAGCACTCCGGGCTTTTCCCGCCTGGACGCCAAAGTCCAGCAAGAAAAAGTCCTGCAGTCCATGATCGATGAAAAAGTGATTTTGGCCCGTTCGGACAGGGATTCCATTTTTGTGGATGATGCCGAAGTCCGGCCTCGCGTGGACCAGCACATTCAAATGCTGATGACCCGCCAAAAAGTGGACATCAAAAATCTAGAAAAGGCGATCCGCGCCCAGACCGGACTTTCCATGTCCCAATACCGGGATCAGCTGACGTCCCAAATGAAGGAACAAATGCTGATGGCTCGCATCCGTCAGCGTCATGTCGGGCCAATCACTCCCACTAAGGCCGAGGTAGAGGCTTTTTATAAACAATATAAAGACTCGCTTCCTCTTCAATACAACAGCATTTTGGTCAGCCACATCCAATTGAAAATCGAGCCCAACCAGGCCATCGTGGATTCGGTGCGGAAGTTGTCGGCAAAAATTGTAGATTCATTGGACCAAGGCATCATGTGGGATGTGCTTGCTGCAAGGCATTCCCAGGACTCCATGGCGAAAAAGGGTGGCGATCTGGGTTATTTCCGCAAAGGCCTGCTGGAGCCTGAATATGAACGCGCCGCCTGGAAGCTCAATCTGGGGCAATACTTGGACGCCCCGGTCAAAACCCGTTTCGGCTGGCATTTGATTCGAATTCTCGGCAAAAAGAACGACGAAGTCCGCACGGCTCAAATCCTTCTGCGTACCATCCCTTCCTTCAATGATACCGTTGCTGCGAGCATTCGCATTGACTCCTTGCGCAAGGTTGCCATGGGTGGGGCCTCTTTTGCGGACCTCGCTCGCAAGTGGAGCCAAGATGCTGAGACAGCTTGGAAGGGCGGTTCTCTGGGCTGGATGGAACGCACCGAATTGGATTCCATGTATCAACAAGTCATCGCCAACCTATCCAGCGGAGAAGTCAGTGACCCTGTGAAGATCGATGGGGACTGGCACATTTTCCGTTTGGACGAATCTTTGCCAACCCGCGCCCTCACCTTGGCGGACGACTTCGCAAAGATTGAGGAATACGCCATCAACAATATGGGCAATGCCAAGCTACAGACCCTGGTTGCACGCTGGCGTAAAGAAATCTTTATTGAAGTTCGCCTGGGAAAGGAATAGAGAACATGTTCGGTGCGGGCTCAATCTGTCATGGCTGGAAGGGTCATTTCCGTTGCGGGGTGAGGGCTTTCCGGGCTAAGTACGGTGATCCCTCAGTGGGGCCGTTCGGGTCTGCCCGTTACGGACACATGTCCACTTTGTGGAGTGCCGGGGATGACATACAACGCAGGGATGACATACTGGGCGTGGAAGGTTCCAGGAGGGTTTCCCCAAATGGCTGATGTCCCTTATTCCTGGCTTTCCCAGCACTATGACCGGCTCATGGGTCATGTGGCCTACGAAATTTGGGCAAATTCGATCAGTAAAATCCTGAAACGAACCAAAAGGACTCCGCGTAGGCTTTTGGAGCTTGGGGCGGGGACTTGTAAGCTCGCCGAAATGCTCACCGTTCCCTCCTTGGAATTTCGGGTTCATACGGATTTATCCCTGGGAATGCTTCAAGTGGCGCCATCGCCATACCCATTCCCCCGGGTGGCCTGCGATGCCACCGCCATACCTTTTGCGGCCGGATTTGATTTTGTCCTCATGTGCTATGATGCGGTAAACTACCTCGATCCAGATGGAATCAAGAAGTTATTTTCCGAAGTGGAACGTGTGCTTACCGAAGATGGATTGTTTCTCTTTGACATCACCACCGAAGAAAACTCCATTCAATGGTTCGAAGAGTATGTCGATGCCTTCGAGGCTTCGGGGGGCATGCTGGTTCGGCGTTCCCAATTCGATGCGGCCAATGGCATCCAACATAATTTCTTCGACTTCTTTGTTCCAGTTGCGGGTGGCCTCTATGAGCGTAAACAAGAGCACCATGAACAGTTCATCTATCCGGTGCCAACCCTTTGTACCTGGCTTGCCGAGAGCGGTCTCCGGGTGATCGACCTTTTGGATTCCCAAACCCTTCGTGCCGCGACCTCCAAGTCGGAACGCATTCAGGTCCTCGTTGAGCGGGATGTTTAAATGATTCATTTCATGCATGTCAGCAAAACCTATGCTGCGGGCTGGAAGGCTCTAAACGATGTGAGCTTCAAGATTGGCAAGGGTGAATTTGTCTTCCTCACCGGGCATTCCGGGGCGGGAAAAACCACGATTCTGCGCCATATCTACATGGATGAGCGTCCGGATTCGGATCGTGGCGGGCAGGTACTTGTCCATCTGAACCAGGACATGGTTTTTGATTCCAAGAATACTCCCGACCATCGGGTCCAGGAGTTGCGTCGCAAAATCGGGATTGTGTTTCAGGATTTCAAATTACTGAATGACCGCAACGTTTTTGAGAATATTGCCTTGGCCCTGCGCATTGTGGGAGCCCCGACATCTACCATAAAATCTAAGGTTTACGAGGCGATGGCCTTGGTCGGAATGAGCCATCGTCGTGCGGCCATGCCCTACACCTTGTCGGGTGGAGAGCAACAGCGCGTTGCCATTGCCCGTGCCATGGTTCACAATCCCTATATCCTTCTTGCGGATGAACCCACGGGCAATTTGGATCCCGACAATGCCCAAGAGGTGTTTCATATTTTTAAGGAAATCAATGCCCGAGGCACAGCCATTTTAATGGCAACCCATAATCCAGGGTTCTATCTCAATAATTCCTTTCGGCGTCTTGTGCTCTCGCAAGGGCAACTGCTCAATCGCGAGATCCTTTAGTCTGCTCGCCCACCGGTCAATTCGGTTTTTCGGCTTCCCAGGTCACAATTTGCTTTTGCAGAACCGGCTCCAGCCTTTGGCATTCCTCAGAAACTCTGGCAATGAGCTTCGGTAATTCCTCTAAGGAACCGGATTTGCTTGCTAAATAGAGCAAATTTGCCACCGACTGTAATTCCCTTGCGCTAATGTTCGCTGCGGCTCCCTTGATGGTATGGGAAAAGTGCTGAATGGAGGGCAAATTATTTTGTTCCAGGGCCTCGTTCAGGTGGTTGATGTGCTTGGGGAAGGTATCCAGAAAGGATTTGAGGACCAGAGCTCCGATGGCTTTGTCGTCCAGGGTCCTCTGAAGGAGGTCCTCCGAATCAAAATCGGGCGATTTAATATCTTCGGTATCGAGCCATTTGGCGAGGATCTTTTGTATGGCCTGGAAATTGACCGGCTTGGGGATGTAGTCGTCCATCCCGGCATTGAGGCATTTTTCCCGGTCGCCCTGGAGGGCATGAGCGGTCATGGCGATAATGGGAATACGCGGATTACGCACAAATTCAATTCCCGTCCGAATTCGGTGGGTTGCCTCGTATCCGTCAAGCTCCGGCATCTGGCAATCCATGAACACCAAATCGAAATGTTGGGTTGCGAGGGTTTGGATGACTTCGAGTCCATTTCCCACAACCTCGGCGCGGTATCCGAGCTTGGTTAATATCGATTTTGCCACGATCTGGTTGGTGATGTTGTCTTCGGCGATCAGGATTCGTCCGCGACGCCGGGTTGATTCCGCAACGGTATGTCCGGTAATCAGCTTTCTTTCGGCCACGGGCATGCTGGAGCGCCCCAGACATAGCGCCATGCATTCTCGGAATTGCTCTTGTCGAATGGGCTTGGAGAGGAAGCCGGTGAAGCCCAATTTTTCGAGTCGGGAAGCATCGCCTCGACGACCTATGGAAGAAATCATCAGCAACGGAATTTGGGCGAAGCGCGGATCCTTTTTGATTCGTTCTCCCAGCTCTTCCCCATTCATTCCGGGCATTTGCATGTCGAGCAGAAGAATTTGGAATGGTCTTTGGGTACGAACGGAATTTTCTAGGCTCTGCAGGGCTTCTGGTCCACCTTCCGCCTCTTCATAGGTGCAGCCCCATTGCGTCAAGAGCGAGGAAACCAGCAAGCGATTGGTGGTGTTGTCATCTACAATCAGGGCATGAGTACCCTCAAGACTTGCGCGGTGTGGGAGAACGGGAATTTTTTCGGGAGGCTGCACACCGAATTTTGCGGTAAACCAAAAAGTGGCTCCTTGATTCCCCGGGCGCTCAAAACCAATCGTTCCACCCATTAGTTCGGAAAGTTGTTTGGAGATGGCCAACCCAAGTCCCAAGCCCCCGTAGGTGCGGGTGGTGCTTCCATCTACCTGGGTGAAGGCTTGGAAAAGAGTGGCTGTGTTGTTGGGGGGAATGCCAATTCCGGTATCCGTGATCGCAAATCGAATCGTTGTTTCGGTAGGGTCGACCTTCACGACCTGTACCCGAACGGAAATGTCACCTTGCCTAGTGAATTTGATGGAGTTCTCCACCAGGTTTCCCAATATTTGCCGAAGCCGTCCCGGGTCGCCGATAAGCCACGAGGGCACGTCGGGATCGATGATGCAGGTCAGTTCATTCCCATTATCAAAGGATTTGAAGGCCAGAAGCTCGACGGCCTCCTCAACGGTTGTGCGCAGGTCAAAATCGAGGTGTTCCAGGACCAATTTTTTGGCTTCGATTTTGGAGAAATCAAGAATGTCGTTAATCAAAGCCAAAAGACTTTCGCCACTGTTGCGGACGATGGTTGCGTACTGGTGCTGTTCCTCGTTCAGAGGTGTATCCAAGAGCAAGCCCGTCATTCCGATCACGCCGTTCATGGGAGTGCGGAGTTCGTGACTCATGTTGGCGATAAACTGGTTTTTGATGATGTTTACAGTCTTAATTGTGGCCGGAAGGGATTCCGAGATGTCGACGAAGGACTCGATGACGCAGTTTCTTCCTTTGATCTTGGCTTTCGAAACCGATTTGATGATGTGGGTGGGAATATGGTTTCCGCAGGGGATGGATTCCCCAAAAAATTCAACGGCTTTGGAATTGGCACTGACGACGGCCTGAGTTTGCGCATCGAGAATGACCACTCCGATGGTAAGCGATTGGAAAAGGCTTTCAAAATCGTCCTCAAGACCGGAACGATCCTCTCGCGAGAATTTCCGTTTCAGGAAACCTAAAAATTTTGAAATAAAGGCCATTTGAGGATATTTTCTTTCTTTTCTTGTAAAAAGTCAAGGATATTGGTGTACAAGGGAAATAAATATTTTTTTTTCGATATCCTTTCAGCTAAAAAAAATGCTAGGATCTAACCTGTTAGGAACCAGGAATCAAAAATTACAGGAGAGGAGTATGCAACAAAAGCACGCTTTTGATATGGCGGTCCTGCGGGCTCGCGAAGTAAGGGACTATGAGCTTCCACGCAAGACCTTGGATCGGTTTCTGCTAGAAATGCCCGTGTGTCTGAGGCAGCTGCGCTATGCAAGTGAAATCAAAAAATTTCAAATGGCCGAGAGCCTGGCTTGCCTGATCAAAAAATCCGCATCCCATGTGGGAGGCGAAGCGTTCAGCAAGCTTGCCGGCGAGATGGAAATACAGGCGCATTACGAAAATGATGCCGAAATATCGGCCCGCCTACCGGAACTGGAGGATTCTTATCAGCTTTTGGTAAACGAGATTGTCCAATGCGAAATGCTCAATGCGGAGGAGGATTACTATTACTCCATCCCGACCAAAGGGGGCAGAATATGACAGAGGTAATCAATAAATCGTCTATTGGTCAAAGACTGGCGGGCAAGTACCTGACCTTCCTTTCGGCCAACGAGGAGTACGGACTCGAGATCCTGAAGGTTCAGGAAATTATTCGGGTTCAGACCATCACCCGGGTCCCGCGAACTCCGGCTTATGTTCGCGGAGTCATCAACCTGCGAGGCAAGGTCATTCCCGTTGTTGATCTGCGCCTCAAGTTTGGGCAGGAGCAGGCGGCGGACACGGAGCGCACCTGCATCATCGTGGTGCAAATTCGCCACGGCGAGGCCCTGGTGGTCATGGGGATCATCATCGATGAAGTCAGGGAAGTGCTTGACATCGTTGCAGACAACATTGAGGAGGCTCCGGATTTCGGAGCCCAGATCGACACGGAATTCATTCTGGGCATTGGGAAGATTGGGCAGAGCGTAAAGATTCTGCTGGATATCGACAAAGTGCTCAACGCTACTGAACTTACTGCCGTTGCGAAAACTGCCGGTCAGGAAACAAAATAAACCAGGAACAGGAGAACAAAAAATGAAGAATCTAAAACTAGGAATGCGGTTGGCAATGGGCTTCGGCCTTTTGATTGCCTTGATCATTGGGGTTGTGCTCTTCGGAGCATCGCGAGTCGGTGAATTGAGTACGAGTATTGATAAGGTGGTGAATGACCGAATGGTCAAGGTTAGGCAAATGAACGGGGTCGTGGATGGGGTAAACGCCACCCAGATATATATTCGGGATATGATCATCACCCTGGATCAAAAAAAGGTCGAAAAATTTAACGATGATATCGAAAATACTTCTGCGAACGTCACGAAGATTCTCGATAGCTTGGATCAGACCGTCAAGTCAGAGGAAGGGCGGCGGCTTTTCACGGCTGTAAACGAAGCGCGGACCGATTATCGTAAAGTTTTGGGAACGTTGCGGGAACTTGGGCTTAAAAACACTCCAGAGGACAATGCTGAGGCGGTTGCACTGATCTTTGACGGATTCCGTCCTGCACAAGAAGCCTATTCCAAGGCGATTCATGATTTGATTGATCACCAGACCAAGTCCGCACAAACTGATGGAGGTTTGGCTATTGAACTTGCCTCCTCCACGCAAAATCTGTTTATCATCTTGGGAATTATTGCGGGCCTAATGGGTCTTTTGGCTGCTTGGCTTATTACCAAATCCATCACCGGACCCATTGGCAAATGCATTGCTATTGCCGAAAGAGTCGCTACAGGCGATACATCGATGACAATCGTTGTCGATTCACAGGATGAGACGGGCACATTGCTCCAGGCTCTCAAAAACATGGTTACCAGTATCCAGCGCATGGGTGGCGATGCATCCCTGCTCGCCAAGGCCGCAGTCGAGGGCAAGCTTGCCACCCGTGCCGACGCAAGCAAGCACGAGGGCGATTTCCGCAAAATCGTGCAGGGCGTGAACGATACCTTGGATGCAGTGATTAACCCCCTCAATGTGGCATCCAAGTATGTGGACGACATCTCTAAGGGCAACATCCCCGTGAAGATCACCGCAACCTACAACGGTGACTTCAATGTGCTCAAGAACAACCTAAACACCTGCATCGACGCGGTGAACCTTCTGGTGGCCGATGCCAGCGTCCTAGCCAAGGCCGCGGTGGATGGCAAGCTCGCGACCCGTGCGGATGCAAGCAAGCATTCGGGCGACTTCCGCAAGGTGGTGCAGGGCGTTAACGATACTTTGGATGCAGTCATCAATCCGCTGAATGTCGCGGCAAAGTATGTGGACGAAATCTCCAGGGGAAATATTCCCGTAAAGATCACCGATCCGTACAATGGCGACTTCAATGTGCTGAAGGGCAATCTGAACACCTGCATCGACGCAGTGAATAATCTGGTGGCCGATGCAGGCTTGCTTGCGAAAGCCGCTCTTGACGGAAAACTGGCGACTCGTGCCGATGCAGGTAAACATTCCGGAGACTTCCGCAAGGTGGTCCAGGGTGTCAATGATACCCTGGACTCCGTGATCAACCCGCTCAACGTGGCCGCGAAATATGTGGACGACATCTCGAAGGGCAACATCCCCGCGAAGATCACCGACCCGTACAATGGCGACTTCAACATTTTGAAAAACAACTTGAATACCTGTATCGACGCGGTGAACATGCTGGTTGCCGATGCGAACATGCTTGCGAAGGCCGCTGTCGAAGGCAAACTCGCGACCCGTGCAGACGCAAGCAAGCACCAGGGCGACTTCCGCAAGGTGGTGCAGGGCGTGAACGATACTTTAGATGCTGTGGTGGGTCCGGTGACCGAGGCCGCCAACGTTCTGGACAAGGTGGCCGCCCGCGACATGACCGCCCGCGTCATGGGCAACTACAACGGCGACCTCGCCAAGATCAAGAACTCCCTGAACCTCGCGGTGGAGAACCTGGACAAGGCCCTGATGCAGGTGAGCGATGGTGCGGCCCAGGTGGCATCGGCCTCCGAACAAATTTCGGCAGGTGCCCAGTCCCAGGCACAAGGCGCGAACGAACAGGCAAGCTCTCTCGAAGAAGTGTCCTCGAGCCTCGAGGAAATGGCCTCCATGACTCGCCAGAACGCGGACAACGCGGTGCAGGCGAAGAACTTGTCTGGCGAGGCGGACGCGCATTCGCGCACCGGCGCCGAAGCCATGTCGCGCATGTCGTCATCCATCAACCGCATCAAGGAATCCTCCGACCAGACCGCGAAGATCGTGAAGACGATCGACGAGATCGCCATGCAGACCAACCTGCTGGCCCTGAACGCTGCGGTGGAAGCGGCTCGTGCTGGTGAAGCAGGCCGCGGGTTCGCGGTGGTTGCCGAAGAAGTCCGCAACCTGGCCCAGCGTAGCGCGCAGGCGGCCAAGAATACGGCTGACTTGATTGGCGACTCGGTGAAGTTCGCCGACGACGGTGTGAAGATCGCGGTCGAGGTTTCCAAGTCCTTTGACCAGATCGCGACCAGCGCGAAGAAGGTGAACGACCTGATCGGCGAGATCGCTGCCGCGTCCAAGGAACAAAGCACCGGAATTGAGCAGGTGAACGTGGCCGTGACGCAGATGGACAAGCTGACCCAGCAAAACGCGGCAAACTCGGAAGAGAGCGCAAGCGCGTCGGAAGAGCTGTCGAGCCAGGCGCAGGAATTGCAGGCCATGGTGGCGCAGTTCTCCCTGAGCGCGGTAGCCTCCACGGCGCCTCGCACCATCGCACACCATGCGGCCCCGCGCGCAACCCTTGCGGCACCAGTGGCCCATAAAGCATTGGTCCACAAAGAAATCCACAGGGAAATTCACAGGGAGGTGCCCAAGGCGATCAAACGCAAGGTTGCCTCCGAGGATGTGATTCCCATGGATGACGAAGCCCTGCGCGAGTTCTAAGGAGTAATTGGGGGCCGGTCGTGACAAGCAATTGTCATGGCCGGTCCCCTGTGGATTGTCATGGCCGACAAATGTATTGTCATGGCCGGAAGGGCCGATGTGCTGCCAGTTACGGTTACTGGCAGCTATGCAAAGCTTGGCCACTTAGGGCTTTGCCCTTTCCACACAGTGGATATGTGCCGGTAATCGCCGAGGCGAAACCGGCATATCA
>CAIRAY010000179.1 GCA_903876665.1 uncultured Fibrobacterota bacterium
GAAAATACAGAATGCGAGAAACCACGAATAGACACGAATAGACACGAATTGAAAACAGATCCCATTAGTGTTCATTCGTGTTCATTAGTGGTAAAAAAGGCCCATGTATCTAGTGCGCAAATAGAAAATACAGAATGCGAGAAACCACGAATAGACACGAATAGACACGAATTGAAAACAGATCCCATTAGTGTTCATTCGTGTTCATTAGTGGTTCCAAATTCTTCTGTATCCAAGCGTTGGCAGCCTGCTGCGGGCACCTTCGAGGCTTGGCCCCAGGAGTTGGCAGAGCTCAAGATGCTCGACCCCAGTTGCGGTTCGGGGCATTTTTTAGTGTCGGTATTTTTGATGCTGGTGCGCCTGCGTGCCAAGCGTGAAGGCTTGTCGCCCAAGGATGCGGTGGATGCCGTGTTGCGCCAGAATATTCATGGCCTGGAGCTTGATGCCCGCTGCGTGGAGCTTGCCGTGTTTGCCTTGGCCCTAGAGGCTTGGCGTTATCCCGGTGCGGGTGGCTATAGAGCCTTGCCTGAGCTGAATGTGGCGTGTTCGGGGCTTAGCGTGAGTGTGGCCAAGGACGAATGGAAAAAGCTCGCCCTCGATAAGCAGAACATGCGTATTGCCCTGGATTGGATGCACGACACCTTTGCGGATGCACCGGTGCTGGGGAGCTTGATCAACCCCGCCAAATCGAATGCGGCAAAGATTGTGAAGTGGGAAGAACTTTCGGCCCATTTGAACCAAGCCCTGAGTAAGGAGAAGAAAATACAAGAAGAACCACGAATTGACACGGATTGCGCAACAAATACAGAATGCGAGAAACCACGAATTGACACGAATAGACACGAATTAATAACAGATCCCATTAGTGTGCATTCGTGTTCATTAGTGGTTCCAAATTCTTCCGATGCATCCACAGAGGAGCAACATGAAGCAGGCGTAGTGGCGCAGGGTCTAGCCAAGGCAGCCATGCTGTTGGGTGGGCAGTACACTTGGGTAGTGACCAATGTGCCTTACCTGGCGCGTGGCAAGCAAAACCAAGTGCTCGCCGACTATTGCGAACAAAATTACCCAGAAGCAAAGAGCGATTTGGCTACGGTGTTTTTGGAGCGCTGTTTGGAGTTTTGTGAGAGACCCAAATCCAATACAGAAAGCAAGAAACCACGAATTGACACGAATAGACACGAATTGAAAACAGATTCCATTAGTGTGCATTCGTGTTCATTAGTGGTTCCAAATTCTCCTGTATCTTCTGGTGGTACGGTTTCCATTGTGCTACCCCAGAACTGGTTGTTCTTAGGTACTTACAAGAAGTTCCGTGAAAAATTATTGACCCGCGATGTGTGGCATTTGATTGCGCGACTAGGCCCTGGTGCATTTGAGACCATTTCGGGTGAAGTTGTCAAAGCGATTTTGATTTCCCTTTCCAGAGGCCAGGATTCGGATGCCCTGTTTGGTTCTGCGAATGAAGCATATCAGATTCGCGGGGTGGATGTATCTGCGCCTAAGTTAGCTGCGGAAAAAGCTGCTGGATTGGTGAACGAAGTCGTGAAGAGCGTGGGGCAAGCGAAGCAGTTGGAGAATCCTGATTGCACAATAGCCTTTGAAAATGTTCAGGGACATTTATTGAAAGATATTGCAATTTCATCACAAGGAATCACAACAGGTGACAATCCAAAGTTCATCAAGGTCTTCTGGGAGCTTTCAAAGGTATCATCTGATTATCTTCCATTGAGAACGGTTGAAAGTCCGACACATTATTCCGGTTGCCAAAGTATTTTTTTCTGGCAGAATGGAGCGGGAGAATTGTCAAACTCTAGTGCAGCAAGAGTTCAAGGAATGAATTTTTGGGCTGTGCAAGGTGTTGTCATCGCTCAAATGAACAAGTTATCAGCTAACATTGGTGTTAATTCCCCATGGGATATGAACTCCGCCACCATCATCCCCAACAACCCATCCCACCTCCCCGCAATCTGGTGCTTCTGCTCATCCCCCGAATACAACACTGCTGTTCGGCAAATCGACCAAAGCCTAAAAGTCACAAATTCGACTCTCGTCAAAGTCCCATTCGACCTCGACCACTGGTCCAAAGTCGCCGCAGTAAAGTACCCCCACGGCTTGCCCCTGCCCTACACCAACGATCCCACACAATGGATTTTCCACGGACATCCTTGCGGTTCGGTACTCTGGAACGAATCCACTAAAAAGACCAGCCATGGCCCCTTACGCAAAGACGACACCGTCTTGCAAATCGCCGTAGCACGACTGCTCGGCTACCGCTGGCCTACGGAACTCGACCCAGCCATGGAACTCGCACCCGAACAACGCGAATGGGTACAGCGCTGCGAAGCCCTGTTGCCCTTTGGTGATGACGATGGCGTAGTGTGCATTCCACCTGTGCGTGGTGAACACAATGCTGCCGACCGCTTGCTCAGCCTACTCGCAACCGCTTATGGCGACCAATGGAACGCCACCGTGCTTGCCGAACTACTCACCAGCGTGGGCTACAGTGGCAAAACTCTGGAGGCCTGGCTTCGCAATGGCTTTTTTGAATCGCATTGCAAGCTCTTTGGTAATCGCCCCTTTATATGGCACATCTGGGACGGCCTCGCCGATGGTTTCTCGGTACTGGTGAACTACCACATGTTCGACCATAAGTTGCTCGAATCCCTCATCTACACCTACCTAGGCGACTGGATCACCGCACAAAAGCAAGCAGGCAACGAAGAACGCCTAGCTGCCGCCCTGGTGCTTAAAAAGAGTCTCGAACTCATCCTCGCTGGCGAAGCTCCCTACGACATCTTCGTGCGCTGGAAACCCCTCGATCAACAGCCCATTGGCTGGAACCCCGATCTCAACGACGGCGTGCGCATGAACATTCGCCCCTTTGTCACCATTCCCGACATCAAGGTCAAGGGCGCTGGTGTATTGCGCGGCAAGGTCAATGTCAAATGGGACAAGGACCGAGGTAAGGATGTTGAAAGCGCACCGTGGTATAAGGTGTTTGGTGGTGATCGGGTGAATGATCATCATCTATCTTTGGAAGAGAAGAGTAGGGCAAGGAGTGGAAAGTGAGTTCTGAAACACCCAAGCGAATTCGCAATAGCACCGCCGAGTTTTTGATTTTCACAGGTCAAGCGGGCGAACAGAGCATTGAAGCGCGATTTGAGGACGAAACGATTTGGCTTTCGCAAAAACTCATGGCAACCCTTTTCGATGTTGATGTTCGAACCATCAATGAACATCTAACGAATATCTACACAGAACAAGAGGTCGCTAAATCGGCAACTATCCGGAATTTCCGGATAGTTCAACAAGAAGGCACGCGAAGTGTAACCCGAGATATCGAATTCCATAACCTCGATGCCATTATTTCCGTGGGCTACCGCGTCAATTCTGTGCGCGCAACCCAGTTCCGACAGTGGGCTACGCAAGTCTTAAGGGATTATGCCATAAAGGGGTTTGTCCTCGATAAAAAACGGATGGAAAATGGTTCGTTTCTTGGAAAGGACTACTTTGAGCAGTTACTCTCCGAAATCAGGGAAATCCGATTAAGCGAACGGAAATTCTACCAGAAGATTACCGACATCTATGCGACAAGCTTGGACTACAATTCGGAAGCACCGACTACCAAAGATTTTTTTGCCAAAGTGCAGAATAAACTTCATTTTGCGATTCATGGCTACACGGCAGCAGAACTGATCTTGGCACGGGCGGACAGCTCAAAAACGAATATGGGGCTTAGCACCTGGGAGAAAGCACCCAAGGGTAAGATTCTAAAAACCGATGTTTCGACAGCCAAGAACTATTTGTCGCCAGAGGAACTTGAATCCTTAGGGCGAATAGTAAATGCCTACCTGGATTTGGCCGAAGAACGGGCCCTCCGGAAAATCCCCATGACTATGGAAGATTGGTCCAAGCGCCTCGATCAATTCTTGGAATTCGCAGACAGGAATATTTTGCTGGACAAAGGCAAGGTCACAGCAGAAATGGCAAAGATCCACGCAGAAAGCGAGTTCGAGAAATATCGAATCATCCAAGACCGCTTATTCGAAAGCGACTTTGACAAGGTGATCAAACAGGTTAAGCCCGCTAAGCCTAAAGGATTGAAATGAAAATACTTGATCAACTGGAAAGGCTGATTCGCGATGCTGCCATATTCAACCCCAATGTGCAAGCCCCCCCCGCTTGCATCCTTTGGCCCGATAAAAACAAAGAATGGGAATCAATCATTGAACGCCTCCAGGGTGTTCTTCCCCATCTGTTCGTCCTTGGCAACTACGAACCAGCCAAGCGTACAGGTCCAGCCATCTGGCTCCGTTGTCAAATAGCAAAACACATACAAATAGAACCACGAATAGACACGAATAGACACGAATTAAATCCAGTTCCCATTAGTGTTCATTCGTGTTCATTAGTGGTTCCAAATTCTCCCTGTATTCCCATCATCTACCTGCCAGGCTACAGCCGCCAAGATCTGCGCGCGGTCGAAACCTGTCCAGATGCCCTGAAGCCCATTGCAGAGCTGCAATATCGTGGCGCATTATGGTCCCAAGTCAACGCGAAGGACTGGACGGTATTTGCGTTCGTCAAATCCGACCAAGGTGGCCTCGGGCTCGATGTGGCGAGCGACAATGAAACCAAGAACGCCATGCTCCTGGCTCTTGATCACCTGATGAGCGAGGACCTTGATCTTCTCAAAGGCAAGCACCTCGACCGGGATTACTTCAACAAGCTCGTCACGGGTGGTGACCCGGTGCGCGACCTGCTCAAATGGTTGGACAGCCCCGAAGAGTTCAAGGCTTCAAAATCAGCCAATGAATGGCAGGCATTTCTGGATGTGACCAAGTCGCAGTTTGCCTTCCAACCCGAAAATGACGGGGTACTGAAGGCCGCAGAGAAGCTAGCCCACCATCAAGGCCCCTGGGCCAAGGTCTGGGAGCGATTCTGTGAGGCGCCCAAACCATATGTCCGCATCCCCGACACAATCCGCAAGGTCAAGGCTCCTTCCTTCGACCTCTTTTCCGATGCCTCCACCTCAGGTGGCTGGCCGCAGTGGAATGATGAACAAGAAATCCAGCTGCGTTCCGAGTTGAAGCAACTGTCCCAACTCACTGGTGCGTCATCAAGGATCAAAGAACTTGAAACAAAACACAGTACCCGCCGGCAGCTAGTGTGGGCCGACCTAGGTTACTCTCCATTGGCGAGGGCCTTGACCCCCTTGAGCCAGATCGCCACCTTGACACAGAACTCCCTGGTAGGTGGAACCGTCGATGAGATGGCCCAGAACTACCTGGGTTGGGGCTGGAAGGTAGACGCAGCAGTTACAGAGGCTTTGCGCCTTGTCGAAAAGGCCGATGACATCGAATCGGTGATCCACGCCATTCGCACCCTCTACACACCCTGGCTGGACGCCTCTGCGAAGGCTTTGCAGGCGTTATCTCGCTCAAACCCATACCCAGGCAATGCTCAACGGAGTTCTGTTTCCAGCGCCCAGGAAGGGGATTGCATCCTGTTTGTGGACGGACTTCGCCTGGATGTCGCCAATTGCCTTAAAGAGGCTCTGGAAGCCCGTGGAAGCCAAGTTGCCGGATTGCCTGTGTGGTGCCCGCTCCCCAGCGTAACGGCCACTGGCAAGCCTCTGGTGACTCCTGTTCACGACCAGTTCATGGGTCCCGATCATTCGGATGACTTTGAGCCCGTCCTTAAGTCTGCGGGTCAAAAGGGAACCTATGCCCTTCGCAAAGCCATCGCCAATGCGGGGTGGATCTGCCTGGAGAAAAATGACCCAGGGAACGGCAAAGGCAAAGCCTGGTGTGAATTCGGAGATTTGGATCACGAAGGCCACGAACGCGACTGGAAGCTGGCCAAGCACCTGCCCGCCTTGATTCACGAGATTGCCGAACGCATTGAGCTGCTCTTGCAAGCAGGCTGGAAGCGGGTGCGAGTCGTGACAGACCATGGTTGGCTTTTGCTGCCTGGCGGACTCCCCAAGGTGGAATTGCCAAGCGCGCTTGTCGATAGCAAATGGGGGCGTTGCGCGAGCGTCAAAGAGGGCGCTACTACCGATGCGGAGCAATTCCCCTGGTACTGGAACAAGGGGGTGTTTTTTGCCCTGCCTCCCGGAATTTCCTGCTACCGCAAGACCGAGTATTCCCATGGTGGCCTGAGCCTGCAAGAATGCCTGACCTTGGAACTTACCGTGAGTGGCCAAGCATCGAAGAAACCCCATAATATCCAGATCGTCGACATATCATGGAAGGGACAACGCTGTGGCGTGACCCTCGAAGGGGATGCGACTGGATGTGCCCTGGACATTCGCACCAGCGCGGGCAATGCTACGACCTCGGTGGTCATGGAAGTCAAGCCATTTGATGGCAATGGCGTGGCCAAGGTGCTGGTGGAAGATGATAGCCTGGAAGGCCAAGACGCAATGATCGTGGTATTGGGTGACGAAGGTTCAATTCTCGCCCAGATAGAGACAAAGATTGGAAGGAGTGAATAAACATGGAACTTGACCAGATTGACAAACTCGCAATAAAGGCCTTGGATGGTTACCTCGTTCGCAAGGATTTGGTACGCACTTTCAGCAAGCAGTTCCCAGTGCCGACCTATGTGGTCGAATTCCTTTTGGGCCGATACTGCGCAAGCACCGACCCCACGGAAATCGAGGAAGGCCTCGATATCGTAAAAAAGCAACTCCTGGACCGCACCGTCAGGGCTGGCGAGGAAGAGCTCTTCAAATCACGGGCCCGCGAAAAGGGTCAGGTCAAAATCATTGATTTGATCACGGCGCGCCTGGATGCCAAATCCGACTCCTACCTGGCAACCATTCCGAGCCTGCGCCTTACCGATGCCCGTATCGAAGCCGAGCTGGTCAGTTCACACGAGCGCATGCTCACCGGTGGCTTCTATGCCGAGCTAACGTTGAACTACGACACCATCATTGCGCAAGAAAAGAATGGCCGCCCCTTTGGTATTGCCGCCATCCGTGAGATCCAGCTCTCGAATCGTGATGTGGTTTCTAAGTTCGCGGATGCCCGCAAGGAATTCACCACGCCGCTCTGGAAGCGCTTCATTATGCGCTCCATTGGCATTGATGCGGCAAACCTTACCGAGCGGCAGATCGACGCATTCTTCCTTCGCATGGTTCCCTTCGTCGAGCGCAACTACAACCTCGTAGAACTTGGCCCACGGGGTACAGGCAAGAGCCATTTGTTCCAACAGGTTTCACCGTACGCGCACCTGATTTCTGGCGGCAAGGCGACTGTTGCTCGCATGTTCGTGAATAACTCCAACGGCCAGCGCGGCCTGGTATGCCAATACGACGTGGTCTGCTTCGATGAAGTCTCTGGCGTGTCCTTCGATCAGAAGGATGGCGTGAACATCATGAAGGGCTACATGGAATCGGGCGAATTCAGCCGTGGCAAGGAAAGCATCCGCGCTGAAGGTAGCATCGTTCTGGTAGGTAACTTTGATGTGGATGTCGAACATCAACAACGCGTAGGTCATCTATTTGGGCCTCTGCCACCCGAAATGCGTGATGACACCGCCTTCATGGACCGTATCCATTCCTATCTGCCTGGCTGGGATATTCCCAAGATCAGCCGCGAATTGTTGACGGAACATTTTGGGCTAGTAAGCGACTTCCTCTCCGAATGCTGGTCGCTGCTCCGCAGTCAGAGCCGCTTGAACCTGCTCCAGAACAAGGTGTTCTTCGGAGGCTCCCTCTCTGGCCGTGACACCAACGCAGTCAACAAGACCATCAGCGGATTGCTAAAACTCCTGTACCCTGGCGATGTCGAAACCATTCCCGAAGAAGACTTGGAATGGGCTGTGCGTTTGGCCATGGAGTCCCGTCGCCGTGTCAAGGAACAGCAGAAGCGCATTGGTGCCGCTGAATTCCGCAACACCCATTTCAGCTATGTCATGGGCGCCGACGGGGTAGAAAAATTCGTATCCACTCCAGAACTGCAAAGCGACAATGCCATCGGCACCGATCCCTTGGAGCCCGGCCAAGTATGGTCGATCAGCCCAGGCAACACAGAGGAACACCCAGGCCTGTATCGCATTGAAGCAAATGAGGGCCCAGGCTCTGGCGTCAAGATCCTGAACAAGCCCGTGCCCCAAGCATTCCGCGAAAGCATGAGCTATGCCGAGCAGAACCTATACACCCGTGCCACTCAGATTGTGGGCGACAAAGATCCGCGTCAGCATGAGTTCACCATCCAGCTCCGAGCCTTCGATGCATCCAAATCGGGCGCAAAGCTCGGGATTGCCTCCCTGGTGGCGCTGTCAACGGCCTTGCTCAAGAAGAGCGTGCGCGGTGGGTTGATTGTAGTAGGCGAGCTCAACTTGGGCGGGTCTATTGAGCCGATTCATAATCCTGTGTCTATGGTGGAGATTGCTGTGGAGAAGGGTGCTGTAGCGATTTTGATGCCTGTTGCGTGTAGGCGGCAGTTGTTTGATTTGTCGGATGATATGGCGACGAAGATCGATGTGCAGTTCTATAGCGATGCGCGAGAGGCTGTGCTTAAGTCGGTGATGGAGTAGGCAAATCCCAATCGAAACGTTCCCAAACCCCACTTGACTTCGAGTCAATGAAAGGATATGACCTCTAATGAAAAAGTCCAAAGAAATACCATATACTGAAGAAGTTTCTGAGATCCTGCGCAAGGCTGGAATTAAATCACCAGAATCGCACCGCAGCCTTCGATGCATTTTTGATCCATTATCCTCTGAGTGGTCTGAACAGAGTAATATGGACGAGAAAGTAGCGATCCTCAGCGCGCTTATTGCAGCAGGTGTGGATCTTGATCATCTCGCGCTAAAATATCGAATTCATCATGATTCGGTTAATCGCACAGATATTTCGAGCACTCTCACATCTGGACTTGCGAAATTGCTGCAATATGTGGCTGTGCAAAGGTTGAAAGATGGTCAATGAATTCATGGTCACAATAACATTTTGAACGGTATTAATCGGTGTTGAAGCATTTACTCTTTTCCCGAGCCTAGGTTTTATCGTAAGCTACGAAGTGAGAATTTCTCATGCATCACATCCCCTGCATTGCTGTATTCTGGAATCCAGATCAAGCAAGTTAGGCATTCAACAACTCCCGGATGTTTTCTTGGTACAGCCGTTCCGCGGTCTCATCACAACGGGGGTCCTGGGCATGGATCAAATCCGCGTAGACCACGATGGCCGGTGCCACAAGAGGAAGGGATTCAGCTTGATTCGTCCAACAAGCATTATAAACGCTGATGCTTCCTTGTGGAGAGAGCCGAAGGCGGTTCTTGAGCACCAAGCCGTTTTGCCCCTTGTATGTGTAAACCAGGAACTCCTTTGGCTCCAGAGAATGCATCAGCAACTCGGCGCCCACATCTCCGCCCCAACAGGCATCACAACCCTTCAATTCTAGACTGGCACCCTCATGGACTGCCACAGGTGCAAATCGTCCCATGACAAGTTTTGGCCTCAGTTTTTGGTTGTATCCTTCTACGAACTTTCGGAACAGGCGTTCCTTGTTATGGAACCTAAGACCATCATTGCCCAGGTCCACAATGCATTTTTCAGACAAGAGGGCATCCAGAGCGAGCTGGGCGCTCCTCAGGGCAACTCCGCTGGTGGCTGCGATTTGTCTGAGCGGCGTTTGCAGTAGCTTGGGCTGCAACAGTAGGTGCAGCGCAACGCGGGTCGTTGTGGGGTTAAATAGTGCACCAGGAACCCTTTTCGGACTTAGGTCGACTAGCGGGGCGTCATCGGTTTCCTGGAGCGCATAGAAGCCAGGAAGGGCGATATGAATATTCCCTGCGGTGTCGGCATAAAAGGTTCCCTCGGCCTGCAGTTTCTTGGCGAGGTTCCGAGGCACCACTGGCGCCAGCCATAGTACAGGGTTCTTGCGACCGTGATCAACAAGCTCCGGTTTGATTTGCCATGCGGCCTTTTTAACCTCCACTTCGAAGCGATGCTTTTTTCCTGCGACCATGATTTCCATCACGCCGTCCAGGTTCTTCATAGTTACAGCCGATACTCCAGGCAGAGCCTTGATGCGCTCCAGCACTCCCTGGATGATTGTCGTTTCATGTTGCATATGTATAATATATAATTTTGTATAACATTTATGATACACGCAATGTTATTGCTGTTCGTATTCCCACCAAAGCATGCAATAATTTGGCACGATATTTCGATCCCTACTGTGCATTTCACCTGATGAATCTATATTCAACTTAGTACCCGTTTGGTACCCGAAGGTATTCTGAAAGCGAAGAATCCTAGATTCTATAAGGCCTCACGAACATCATCACCTACCTTCCCAAGATAACGGTCGAGGGTTCGACCCACTTTTCCCGCTTACAAAAATAGCACAACAACCACCAGCCCCAGAATTAGCGGTCAGTGAATCCATTAGGTGCTCCCCTTGGGCACCACGCCCAGGTGGTTAAGTGTTTGAGGACTTGGTAAGTCCTTAATCTCTATCCCACACGGCCCCACCTGCACCTTTTCCCGAGTTCCCGTTGAATGATTGGAATGGGATGTTGTCGTGATTCTTTCAATATTGTTGGCAGTTCATAGAATTATTAGATTTTCACTATCCTATAAGGAGATTGAATCAGTGAAAAAACAACTATTGCGCGGATTGGGTATTGCAGCCTTTCTAATGATTTTGTCTTGTGGTGACTCAAGTATTTCGAAAGCCGGAGCGGATGACTTCAGCTCGTCGTTGACAGTGTCATCATCTAGTTCCTCGGTAACAATACCTGCAAGTTCATCGGAAGTTGTGCCATCCTCAAGTTCTTCCGTGTTATTGCTATCTAGCTCGTCAGAGTTTTCCTCATCTTCCAGTTCACTTTCATTGTCTTCTTCAAGTTCGAGTGCAGCTTTGTCAAGTTCGGCAATAGCCTCGTCATCACTTAGTGCATATTGTAATACAGCAGGAAACTGCGGAGCTTTTATTGATGATCGTGATGGTCAAGCATACAACTGGACAAAGATCGGCACCCAGATTTGGATGGCTGAAAATTTGGCTTACCTACCAAGCGTAAACAGTGCTTCGGAGAGTTATTCCTTCACTGTTGCCAAGTACTACGTTTACAACAACTTCAACACCAGTGTAAGCGACGCTAAGACCAGTAGCTATTACGCCACCTATGGTGTTCTATATAACTGGTCAGCAGCCATGGCTGGCGCGGGATCAAGCTTCTCGATACCTAGTGGTGTGCAAGGAGTTTGCCCCAATGGTTGGCATTTACCTAGCTATTATGAATGGACGGAGCTGGTGGACTATGCAGGTGGGGAACCTACAGCGGGAGCCAAGCTCAAGGCACAAAACGGGTGGTCAACCTATAATGCGATCACCAATGAAGATTCATATGGTTTTTCCGCTATGCCGGGTGGAAGATACGACGTCTGGGCTTTCGACGGTGCTCTCCAATTTGGCATCTTTTGGTCGACAACCGAATCAAATAGCCAAGAAGCGTGGTATCGGTCGATGGGGTACGAAAATACCAGCATGTACAAACATACCGACAACAAATATGTGGGTTATTCTGTGCGCTGTGTGAAGGATTGAGTGTGACCAGACGAACGCAGTGATACTGTACACACAGAGTATATATGCCCATAATCAAGCGAAGCTTGAACGGGCACATCAGGCACACCAGTTACAGCTCAATATGTCTTCGACCTACAATCGAAGATTCTTCAATGAATACTCGGAAATTGAGATCAAGAGAATCATATCCGAGCGCAAGTTTTCAAGTCATGCTTATCAGAACCCGAACTTTGCGTTAGCCATCATTGACTTGGATAACTTTTAGAAGATCAACGATACTTATGGACGTCTTGCCGGTGACAAGGTGCTCATTCAAACCGCTGAGGTGATTAGAAGAACGCTCTTTGGTAGAGACATACTTTGCCGTTTTGGAGGCGAGGAATTTGTTATTCTATTTACCAAGACAGACAAAGAGGGCGCTCTTATCGCTGTTGAGGAAATTCGCAGAGAAATTGAGCATTGGAAATTTCACTTCACGGATGAAATGAAAGAAGGCAATCTTACCATAAGCATTGGATTTGCAAGCTTTGATGAAATCCAATCGGAAAACATCCAGGACCAGCTGAAACTTGCTGACGATCGTTTGTATCAGGCTAA
Organism: uncultured Fibrobacterota bacterium; assembly: GCA_903876665.1. GTDB lineage: Bacteria > Fibrobacterota > Fibrobacteria > Fibrobacterales > Fibrobacteraceae > CAIRAY01. The sequence continues at coordinate 12,153 of CAIRAY010000179.1, forward strand.
AACCACCGGAAAGAATACTGGATCCTCAATGAAACGTCATTTGGGAAGTTCTTTTAGGGTTAAAAGGAAAATGCGAATTGGATTAAGGTTTGACAGTCAATTCAAGGTATGACACTTAGTCCAATTTATGGAAAAACACGGACGACACCTTTCCACGATTGAGTGTTTGGGGAGTTAAAGCGGATTACATACAACCCCACTTTTAACTGTCCGATTCCTACTTGTGCTCCAAGAGTATTCCAAATCTTCAACTGACCATTCTGGGCTAAGCTACGTACTTGGGCAAGGCTTAACAGAACAGGGGCTTTGACTGCCAAGGTGTTTTGACTGGTGGCAATTGCCGTGGGAAGAGGTAGAATGGATATGTTTACGCTGTTGCTCTTGGTGGTGTCGTTCTTATTGTCGATCGCTATTGCATAAACATTGTAAGTGGTTGCATTGGGCGCTATCCATGTGCAACTATATGGCGAGGTGGTATCGGAACATGCGGCGATGAGTGTTGTGGTGTTGGCTGCGCGGGCGATGAAGGCCACTTTGCTCACCGTGCCGTCGGCATCGCTTACAGTCGCCGTGAAGATAGTGGTAGTGCCAATCGTGTAGGCCGCATTGGCGATTGGCGCAGTCATGCTGACTACAGGTACTTTATTGGGAATGACGGGCGTAGTTGCCGTTAAAGCCAAAACAGTTGCAAGGCTTGGCATGGCTGGGGTCCAGCCGTTGAGTACAAATGAAGCGGCCTGGTGTTTTGTTGCGGTGTCTGCGCTGCATTGGCGTTTTTTTCGATTGGTATCGGTAATATTCAGCAATACGCCGTTCTTGTCGGTGGACTTGTATTCACAAAAAAGGATCTTGGAAGCATCGACGCTCGTGCCAATGCTCCATGGGTTCGCATTCAGTATGGTTGAACTTTCGATCCTGGTGTGCAAGAAGATTGCTTCTCCCAGATTATAGCTCGCGCCGCCATCCCGGGCAAAATTGCTTGCGGTGTATTCGGGCTTTTCGGCCTTGATGGTGCAACTATCAAAGACATAGCCATGCGTTGTTCCACTATTTCGGGGCTGTACGATGACACTCCCTTTGCGGTTCATGACCAATGTGACGCGTTTAAAGAATGCAGGGTTGTAACCCCAGATATAGTCAACGCTTCCCTCGATGGTGGCGTCCTGGATATATGCGCGCCCACCGCTATTCAACCAAGTATCCTGATAGCTATGCAGAAACACATCGGCTACGATGCTCTGATCCCCTTGAAGGTATAAGGCTTCGGCCTGGGCGCCAGTTACGCTGATGGTATTTGAAATAGACAGTGCCCTGATAGAGATTTTATTGCCTCCAAGGGAAATGATTCCACGCAGGCTCGAACCTTCATTCAGATTGTTGCTGTTCAAATAGCGGATAAATGTCTTGTCGGTGCCAGCACCATATAACTCAAGATTGTTCTTGTTCTTAGCAGCAATCATTTCCCGATAGTATCCCGGTTTTACCAGCACTCGCACAGTGGCTGTACTGTTCGATGGGACTAGCTCAATTGCGCGTCCAATGGAACAGACATCGCCAGAATTATCGGCAGAAACGGTGAGTGAGTTCTTGGCCGTTGGTGTGCTCCCTGTTGTAAATTTCCAAGCCCCAGCAGAAACCCCGGTAAATTCACTCCCTGTTGTTGACTTGATTACGCCTGGGTCCATTTCAACCTGGTACTGTGTGTTGGCCTTGAGCAGGTTTTTGGGCACCCTGATTTCCACCAGGTAATTGGGAATACTGTCGACGACTATGGGCCAAACATTGCGATAGGTGATTCCTACTGAGTCTTTCCAAGGCCAGGCTGCGGCAACACTGACCAGATTTGGATCGCCAGGATTGGTGGCCATGTTCCAGGTCTTGATTACGGTGTTGGTTGCAAGGTTTTTGATCCTGATCGCCCCTTTGAAACCAAGGACTGGCTTTGAGTCAAGCTCAATACGCAGAGGAGTGTCGAGGCATTGTCCTGTAGTGCCGTTGGTGGGATAAAAAGCCTTTGCCCCAATTGCGAATGTCGCATGTGTAGCGCAAAGAATCAACATGGACATGGCGACAACAGATTTCATTCGGCACCTAGGGTTTATGGAATAGTTCAATTTATGATAGCCTGACTTCTATTCATGAAACTAGGTACGCACCCCCCATATTCCTTTAGGAGTGCAAATCTTCCGTTGAACCAATGATCAACATGGCCATCGCCCCGATAGGCTTTGCAGGGATCGGGTTATTGGTCCACATGGATTGACACGATTCACTACTATTTTTAACATATGCCTGCTAGACGGTCTGGGAAATACTCACACGTTCCCGGACATAAGCGCGAAGACACTGTCTTGGTGCTTTTTTTTTGCCCTGATAGTGGCTTCTCCTTCATCATCACACTCAAGGAGTACCAATATCATGATTCAACTCACCCCACCCACCAACCACAAAAAATTAATCGCATGGGTAGCCGAAATCGCATCCATGACCCAGCCAGACTCCGTTGTCTGGTGTGACGGAACCAAAGCCGAGTACGACGCCATGATCAAGATCATGGTTGACGGTGGCCTGGCCATTCCTCTGGCGAAAAAGCCAAACTCCTTTCTCTTCCGCTCCGACGCATCGGATGTGGCTCGCGTTGAAAATCGCACATACATCGCTTCCAAGTCCAAAGACGATGCGGGCCCAACCAACAACTGGATCAATCCAGAAGAACTAAAAACCACCATGCGCGCGCTCTACAAGGGCTGCATGAAGGGTCGTACCATGTACGTGATCCCTTTCTCCATGGGCCCTATCGGCTCCCCCATCGCCAAAATCGGCGTGGAGCTCTCCGACTCTCCGTATGTAGTCACCAACATGCACATCATGGCCCGCGTGGGCTCCAAGGTCCTCCAGGTCCTAGGGGACTCTGGTGAATTCATTCCTTGCTTGCACACAGTCGGAAAGCCCTTGCTATCCTGTCAGGACGACCTGGGTCAATGGCCATGCGCGCCCCTCGACAAGAAATACATCGCTCATTTCCCCGAAGAAAAGACCATTTGGTCCTATGGCTCGGGCTACGGTGGAAACGCTCTACTTGGCAAAAAGTGCTTGGCTCTGCGCATAGCATCCGTCGTCGCCAAGAACGAAGGCTGGCTTGCAGAGCACATGTTGATCCTCAAAATCACAAGTCCAGAAGGCAAAGCCAAGTTTGTGGCTGCCGCATTCCCATCCGCCTGTGGCAAGACCAATTTGGCCATGCTCGTTCCTACCATCCCAGGCTGGAAGGTCGAAACCATTGGTGACGATATCGCATGGATGAAGCCCGGAAAAGATGGCAAGTTGTATGCAATCAACCCAGAGGCTGGCTTCTTTGGCGTGGCTCCAGGCACCGCCATGGACACCAACCCCAACGCAATCATCGCTGCAGCAAAGAACACCATTTTCACCAATGTCGCCCTTACCGAAGATGGCGATGTCTGGTGGGAAGGGATCGGCTATGATGCTCCTGGCAAGCTCATCGACTGGACTGGCAAGCCATGGATCCAGGACAAGGCTAATAAGGCGCAGGCTCCATCCTCCCATGCCAACGCTCGCTTCACCGCTCCAGCTCTACAATGCCCCGCGACTGCGGCCGAGTGGGAAGATCCTGCGGGCGTGCCCATCGACGCGATCCTCTTTGGTGGCCGTCGTCCCTCTACCATTCCCTTGATCCACCAGGCCAAGAACTGGAATCACGGCGTGTTTATGGGCTCCATCGTGGGTTCTGAAATCACTGCCGCTGCGCTTGATCTCAAGGTTGGCTCCATTCGTCGGGATCCTTTTGCAATGTTGCCGTTCTGTGGCTATAATATGGGCGACTACTTCACCCATTGGGTAAAGATGGGCGAAAAAACACCCGTCGCGTCCCAGCCTAAGTTCTTCTTCGTCAACTGGTTCCGCAAGACAAAAGAAGGCAAGTGGCTCTGGCCGGGATACGGCGAAAACTCCCGCGTGCTCAAGTGGGTGTTCGAACAGTGCGACGGTACCGGCAAATGCGTAGATACCCCCATCGGCATGATGCCAACCGTCGACGCAATCGATCTGCCTGCAGGCGTGACCGCCGAAGACATGAAGGAACTCCTGAATGTTGACGTGGCCGGCTGGAAGGCGGAAATTGCGGATGTCCGTGCAGAGCATTATCCAAAGTTCGGAGACAAACTGCCGAAGGCTCTCGTGACTGAGCTGGAAGCAATCGAAAAACGCCTCAGCTAAAAGGAAGCAAAACATCATGGCACTGGGTACCCTACTCCAAAGCAACAAAGAATGGGCCTCAAGGATGCTAGAAAACGACCCTGAGTTTTTTAGTCGCCTGGAGCACATTCATAAGCCTAAATACCTTTGGATTGGGTGCTCAGATAGCCGTGTACCAGCGAATCAGATCACCGGGCTTGCGCCTGGGGAAGTCTTCGTACATCGAAATATTGCCAACATGGTGCAGCACACAGACTTTAACTGCCTCTCCGTGCTACAATTTGCTTTAGATGTCCTCAAGGTGGAACATGTGATCGTCTGTGGTCATTATGGATGTAGTGGTATTCGGGCTGCGATGGACGCCGGCTCCCTCGGGTTTGTGGAAAACTGGCTAAGACACATCAAGGATGTCCATACCATGCATCGGCATGAGATTGACGCCGCCGACCCTGATCGGGCCTGCAATCAGCTTACGGAATGGAATGTGAAGCACCAAGTCCTGCATGTGGCAGAAAGTGATTTTGTGAATCAAGCCTGGGAAAGGGGCCAACGCCTGGCGATCCACGGCTGGATCTATGCACTATCTAACGGAATCATTAATGACCTTCAGGTCACCCTGGAATCCAGGAAAGATGTGGAATTGCTTAGGAACCAGGTCATGGGCGGGCACATTCAAAAGTGATTATTGGTTAAGTTTGATGAGTCAGTTCAATTCCGTTTTCGAGAGGGTTCAAAATGGCTAGTATCCGTACAAGAGCACAAGTCGAGTCCGAAATCAGCGAAGCCATCATCCGCTTCGAAAAAGAATATATGGGCAGGGGACCCGTGGAAACAAAATCCTATTTGCTCGATGATCTGATTTTGATTCGGCTGCAGGCTGTGCTTACCAAAGCAGAAATCCAGCTTGCGAAGTCCACTGAATCCGTACGTGGCCGCGAATTGATCAAAGAAGTCCGCATCCAGCTTTTGGAAAAAGGCCGCCCCCTTCTGGAAGCGGTTGTGGAAGATGTGACCGGCTGTAAAGTCGTGAGCATGCATACGGACATTTCCACCGTTACAGGGGAACGGGTGATCATTTTCACCCTCAATCAAATTCCCGAAATTGCCACCTAGAATCTGCGCCTACAACGCACATCGACAAGTGCAACAAGTTGCCCTTATGGCTATATTTTTGTATGTTTTACCGATATTACCACAAACTAGTGCAACAAATTACCCATATGAATCCCGAAATGATCCAGCAAATCCGAAGTCGCCGAATCCTTCTGGGCATAACCCAGGGGGATCTGAGCGAGATTTCTGGTGTATCCGTGCGCACAATAAAGGCCATTGAAAAGGGTACAGGAAACCCCACCATTGATGTCTTATCGAGATTGCTTGAAGCCGTGGGCCTTAAGCTGACCACCGTGGAGAGGGTATCCAATGGGTAGATCCGCCATGGTCTTCTACAACCAGGTATTGGCGGGCTTTTTACGCGAGCTGGATGGCGAATTCCATTTCCATTACACCGAGGCCTACCTGGCTGATCCATCCTTGCCAGCCATCGCACTGGCTTTTCCCAAGGTTGGTCGAACATTCAATTCCAAGGTCCTATTCCCCTTTTTCTGCGGACTCCTTTCGGAAGGCGCCAATATGCAGCTGCAGTGTCAGCTTTTCAAAATCGATGAAGAGGACTTCTTCACGCGTTTGCTGAAAACGGCAACCTCCGAAACCATCGGAGCCATTACGGTGCGCGAGATTGTGGAATGAAAATTGAATCTTGCTCAAGCTGCCTCAAGCCACACCCAAAAGGGTTCTGCACGCCGTGTCGAAAGCGTTTATTCGATGGTGCCAAAGTGTCGCCCATCCTTCCCTTCTCCTTGCCCGAGTTTGTGGCCCAGAGGCAGAATGCGACAAAACGCATCTCCATTTCCGGTGTGCAACCCAAGTATTCACTGAAGCGCAATGGACGCGAACTCGAGTTCACGGACCACGGTGGTGAATACATTTTGAAGCCCATGGCCCAGGGAGCCTTCGACCACATGGAGGCCATGCCTGCCAATGAACATGTCACCATGCAGATTGCCCGCCAAGTATTCAAGATCCCCACTGCAGAGTGTGCCCTCCTATTTCTCGCCGATGGCGAGACACCCTGTTACTTGACTCGCCGCTTTGATGTGCTCCCTGATGGCACTCGTACGCTCCAGGAAGATTTTGCCCAGGTGGCGCAAGTTTCCGAGCCTAGCCACGGCAAGAATTTCAAGTACGATTCAAGCTACGAGAAAATCGGCGCGCTGATGAAAAATACCGTCGATGCCTATGCGGTCGAGGTCGAGGATTTATTTCGCCTCATCATCTTCAATTATCTGATTCACAATGGGGATGCCCATATCAAGAACTTCTCGTTGTTCCGGGACCTCTCTGCAGGCATGACCCGCTTGACTCCTGCCTACGACCTGCTGAACACCCGCTTGCACTTGCCCAATGAGTCTGCCATGGCGCTGGATCTTTTTAACGATCATTTTACCACCGCAAGCTACGATTCCCTGGGCTTTTATTCCTTTGATGATTTCCACGAGTTTGGTCTTCGCCTGGGAATTTCGCCCACACGCATCGCTCGTCAACTGGAAGGAATCGTGTCCCATGAGGCCGAGATTCATGAGCTCCTAAACCACTCCTTTTTGCCTGCGGAGCTCGTGGGCAAATACAAAGAAATGGTTACGGATAGGCACCGGGCACTCAGAACGAAAATGGGGTAGATGTGGTAGTATTTATTGCCCACTCACGAAATCCACACATAAAAGAACGCGTCAAGGGGGTTTGGGTTTAGTTGTCTGCGCATTAGGCGCGTCAACAGATCCAATGTGCCATCTAGATATTCATGAACAACCTTACCTTCGCTTTTGAAGATGATCGTATTCATGGATAGATTCGATCTATGGATATAATATGGCTCATTGGAAAAACCGAAATGCGGGGATTTGGATTCTTTGGCCCAGGCTTCGATGTCGTTCCATTCCATGTCCTCCCAATTTTGCTTCATGATCTCATTCCAGGAAGGATCCTCTGGTAAACGGAACTCAAGCCGGAAGTGATCCATTAAGTCTCGCAAGTAGTCTTTTAGCAGCTCATCGCCGACTTGGAATACAAAGCCGGTGTCTAGTTGTTCCTCATTTAAATAGCATGGAGAGCATGGAATCAAGCCTCCGGCCCGTTGCCTTGCTTGGGCACGGTTTTCCACATCGCTGGCATTGGGGTTCCGAGGTATGAAAACACTTTTGATGATACCATAATGGAGATAGGCTCCCATGGTTGTTCCTTTGTTGTATTGTGATTTGTAGCCACATGGGATTCATGATGTGCATACGTGCAATACTAGGATAATTTCATACGTATGAAATCAAAACTTGCTTAAAGCAAAGTACACCCATCTTGCGTATCCGTCCGACCCAAACATCTTTAAGAAAGCATCCTGACGATGCAAGGGGGTTCATGGATTTCGGTATACTGCAGATTGTCAAGTTTGTCTGTGATAGCTACGGCAAGCAGGTCCGCATAATCCCTGCCCTGGAATTTGGGCAGGATTAGTTGCATGTCAATTATTCCGTGATGATTCTTCCCAACAAGTCGTGGCGAAGGGAGGATTCGACCTTTGCAGGCGATCCGGGATGCAACAAGGGGAACGAGGTTGTGGCCTGGGGTTTGAAAAGAACGAACTGCACACTCCAGGGTGGCAAACGAATGAGAGGAACTGAGGCTGCAGGGGTTCGCAATACTGGGATAGTCGCGTAATCCAAAGGACCAAAATTTGTTCCTTTCCGTCCATTGAGAGTCACGGTGTCCGTTGTTGCCGAGTTTGCCTGCAGAACATAGCTGTAGGCGAATCCATTGTGCTGGAAGGTACCCAGGTTCAATTGGACCGTTCTCACCGTATCGGATGGGTTGACGAGCAATACGGAAAGCTCACCACTGGAGAAGGTGGTTGCAGCGGCCCTCACGGATTGGAATGAAACAGGTGAAATCCCCACCATCACATCGCCAAACATTTTTCCGTAGAGGTAGTAGGTGTAAAAGGAGGGGTGCGGGGTATAGTCGTTCACCGAGGGATCCTTCACCGAAAGCATTCCCATGTCACCAGTCGCCGCATCATATCCATTCACAGTGCCCCAAAGATTGGACATCCCATAACCATTGCGAACAAACTCACTTAAGGCCTCAGCGATGAATATACCCGAAATCGCCTCATTATTTTTCATCCCGGCACGGACATTGAATTCCGTGGTGGCAATGGGAAAGTAACCTTTGGGCTTGCTGGTATAGCGGGCGACCATGGCTTCAATGCTGTCCTTGGCATTCTGAATTTTGGAAAGGCCCGCGAGCATTTGCGGTACGGTAACGTTATTCATATTGGCAGCCCAGGTAAAATATTCGTGATAGATCAAATAGTCCGCTTTATTTTGGATCAACGGAAGCATCTTTTTCATCCACCAGCGAAACCCTCCACTTGCACTGCCATTGTCCTGCTCGAGTGAGACTGCGCCAATCTTGATGGAGGGGTCGGCCGCTTTCATGGAATCCGCAAAGACAGCAAAATCGCGCCCATAGTCGTCGCCTCCGAGTGTATCTCCAGAAACAAGCCAGCCTGATTCCCAGTTTCCATAATTTTCGTTTCCGACCTCCCAGTAGCGCACATGCAAGCCCAGGGTTATGTTCACATGACGAACCCAATCCGCGGCATAGTGCGCAGCCTTCGCCACCGAATCTGGCCCGGGAATAAATCGGGAGAGTCCATAGTTTACGCAGATTTGAGGCTCGGCGCCGATCTTTTGTGCCAAGGAAATCATGCTGTCGGCGAGAATCGTCCAGTTCGTCTTGGGCGCTCCCCGAATGGAATCCTGAAATGAATTGTTCAGGGTCCAATGTAGGGTGCCATCCCAAAGGAAGTTGTCGCTCCAGCTACCACCGGGAAGTCGCAATTGGGAAATTTTGGCTTGCTGCAGGTGCTTGATCCCGTATGCGGTGTCGGTGAGCAACGCTTTGCCCAACCACGGATTCGTGTTGTTACCAAACACCGTAGGCAACACCTTGTTTACCGTGTCGACAGTATTGATGGTGAAGATGGCGTCGGGCGTACCCGTTGTAGCAGCCACAGCTTCATAGGAGGAAAGGTCTGGCGCGGTGCGGGGCAGCCAGCGCGTGGCGAAAAATCCAGGATCTGCAAAGCACATGGACAAAAGACCTAGAATAGCCAGACCACTTTTCATATCCATATACCCTTACCCTTTGATTGAACGAGTGCCTTAGCGGAGTCCATTCCAGAATAGTATACGAAATGGGTCGCAAATCCTAAAGGAAAAACGGCAGGGGCCAATGCCGTTGCGGACTTCTATTGCATATTTTTGCTACCTTGCCTCCATTATACCACCCAAGGGATCCCAGCAATGAATACCAAAATATCCGCATTTCTCCTGATCACTGGAATACTTGCTCTGTTGGCTTGCTCTGATTCGGCACCGAACAAGGTGGATGATGGGGAGGTTTCTTCATCGTCTTCAATGGATGCCATTTCCTCATCTTCTTCGGCTCCGTCGTCCTCAATTGCCCCACTGGCCTCGTCATCAATACCTTACCCAATGACATCCTCTTCTTCAATCCCCACCGCGCCCTGCACCACCGTATACGGGACCAACACATTCCTGGATTGTCGCGATAGCATTACATATAAAACAGTCGAGATTGGCTCGCAAACTTGGATGGCGGAAAATCTGAACTTCAAGCCAGCCACGGGCAACTCTTGGTGCTATGACAATCTGGATAGCAACTGTTTAGTTTGGGGGCGACTATATGACAGGGAAGCCGCTTTGACGGCATGCCCGAGGGGTTGGATTCTGCCAGACACGACGGAATGGAATAAATTGGAAGGATATTTGGTTGGTTTAAACATCCCCATATATCTCCTTAGCTCCAGCCTCAGGACTCAGGAAGGATGGAGTCACGAATCTGTGGGCACGGACCTCGTCGGTTTTTCTGCGTTTCCCGGAGGTTATCTGAGTGGCATCTTCGTCCAAGGTGGCGAATATGCACATTGGTGGACAGCGTCAGATTGGGTTGCTCCCATCGGCGGTCAATCGTATGCAGTATCCCGATTTATTACATATTATGGATCCCCTTTAATAGAATCGACAGGGGGTGAGACCGGTGGTTTATCAGTACGTTGCATTAAAGGTTGAATTCCATAACCTACCATGAATACCAAAATATCCGCATTTTTTCTGCTTACTGGAAAGGATGAGGTTGGGGTTTCGTCCTCCTCGGTTATCTTATCATCTTCCTTGGTAGGTGCCTGCTCGTCCATGGCTCCATCGTCTTCGGGGTCGTATTTGAATCCTGCCACTTCCTATGGAGTCCTCACCGATTCCCGCAATGGACAGGATTATAAAACCGTGGTAATTGGCGCCCAGACCTGGATGGCCCAGAATCTGAATTTCACGCCAACCAGCGGCTCCTGGTGCTATGAAAGTAACGCCTCAAACTGTTCCACTTTTGGACGGCTGTATGATTACGCTTCCGCGCAGACGGCGGGCCTTTCGACGCATACGCCCTGCTAATGAGCTACTGGAACGCGAATATGATCGACATGGGCGACTTCCAGACCTTCGGATTTTCGGTGCGGTGCTTAAAGGACTAGGGGTCTTTTGCCTTCCGCAAATTCATTGGCCAGGTGGATTTTTTTGCTTTTTTCATTTTGATCGGAAATAAATAGGGGTTCGAACCCGTGAATAGCCCCCTTCCATGGTAGGAATTAATCACCGATTTTCTGCATTCTTGTTATCTTCTATCCATGCAAAAAATATTTCAAAGCGCCGTCCTGAAATTATACCTAGCACAACAGGATGCCCAGAAACTTAAGCAACTATTTGACCGTTTCCAGCTTTTTTTTGGCAATGCCGAGCGACAAGAGAATATCAGCAATGCCAAGGAAGAGCAATTCCAGGAGGGCTTCCTTCGCGAACTCTTCGTTTCCATTTTTGGATACACCCTGAATCCTGACCCCAAATTCAATCTGATCACGGAACTTAAAAATGTTGACGATCAAAAGAAGGCGGATGGGGCTATTCTTAAAGATGGCAAGACCGTTGCCGTAATCGAATTGAAATCCCTTCAGACGACCAATTTAGATTCTGTTGAGAACCAGGCCTTTGGCTATAAAGAACACCACAATGACTGTGTATATGTGGTGATTTCCAATTTCCAAAAGTTGCGTTTCTACATCCAAAACGCCCTGTACTATTGTGAATTTGATTTGTTTGCTCTTGATTTTGAACAATTCAAAATTTTGTGGCTTTGTCTTTCGCGCGAAAATTTGATGAACGACACCCCGCTCCGAATGAGAGAAGCGTCAAACCAGCAGGAATCAAATGTAACTCGCGAACTATATGCAGACTATTCGGCCTTTCGCAAGGAAATTTTTGAGAATCTGGTCCTAAAAAACCCGCTTTTAGATCGTGTGGATCTATTCAAAAAGACACAAAAGTTGCTTAGCCGCTTTCTATTTGTTTTCTTTGCAGAAGACCGACTTCTTTTGCCTCCAAACTCCATTGGTGAAATCATCAAGCAGTGGCAAAGGCTAAAGGATTTGGATGAGAAGCAACCCCTTTACGATCGGTTCAAGAAATATTTTGGTTATGTCTATTCCGGTTTTTCGGGAAACGCCTTTGAAGTGTCTGCATACGGAGGTAGCCTATTTGAGCCCGATCCAATTCTAGATCAAATTCAAATCGACGATCTTGTCCTCTACACCCACACACAAAAACTGAGTGCGTACAATTTTGAGACTGATGTGGATGTCAACATATTGGGTCATATTTTCGAAAACTCCCTGGTAGAAATTGAAAATATTCAGGCCATCAGCTCCGGTGGCGAAGGCAAGGGCCAAAGCACAAAGCGGAAGCAGGACGGAATCTTTTATACCCCCGAGTTCATTACCCACTATATTGTTGAAAATACTCTGGGGAACCTTTGTCGAAATAAGCGAGATGAATTCCAAATTGTGGATGAGGAGTTTTCGAAGGTTCGAAAAAACCGGAAGAAGGAAACGATCAAACTCCTTGAAAAAAAACTGGGAGACTACCGGACTTGGCTATTGCAATTGTCGATTCTCGACCCAGCGTGTGGTTCGGGTGCATTTTTAGTGGAGGTTCTGGATTTTCTGACCCGGGAACACCGCGCTATCGACGAACTCCGAGCCCAGTTGTTCGGTGATTCTCTGGTTTTTTCTGATATCACCAAAGATGTGCTTGAATCCAATATCTATGGTGTCGACATCAACGAGGAATCGATCGAAATAGCCAAGCTGTCCCTTTGGTTGCGAACGGCCCAAAAAGGACGAAAGCTCAATTCCCTCAACCAAAATATCCAGTGTGGAAATTCGCTGGTCTCCGATCCAAAAATTGCCGGGGATGCAGCATTCCCCTGGCAAGAGCGGTTCCCCAAGGTCTTTGCTCAGGGTGGTTTTGATGTGGTTCTGGGTAACCCACCCTATGTGAGACTCGAAACCATGAAGGATCTTTCCGAGCAGATGTCCAAAATCGGCTATAAGACCTTTGAAAAACGTGGTGATCTCTATTGCCTTTTTGTGGAGAAAGGATTCGATCTTCTGAAGCCAGGTGGAATGATTTCTTTCATCATGCCCAACAAGTGGATGCAGGCAGGGTACGGCAAACCATTACGAGCATACTTCTTGCAACAGCAATTGCAGCGACTCATTGACTTTGGTGATTTGCAAATTTTTCCAGGAGCCACCACCTACCCTTGTATCTTTGTGGCCCGAAAGGCTACGCCAATTCCCGAGTTCCCCGTATCTGTGCTTTCCAAGGAAGCTTGGCAGGACTTCAATAGTCATGTCCAAAATAGCGCCCAAACCTTCCAGACGAGCAGTTTTACTGAGGACACTTGGGTCATCTCCTCCCGTCAAGATCAAAATTTATTGGAGAGGCTCAAGGCTAGTTTTCCGACACTTTCAGAATCGATTGGCGGGGAAGCCCATTATGGAATAAAAGCCGGATTAACAGAAGCCTTTATCATTGATAAAAGCCTCCGTAACTCCTTGGTAGACAAAGATCCTTTTTCCCAGAAAATCATTGGCCCAGTCCTACGGGGTCGGGATTTAAATCGGTATGGTTCCCCTAGTAGCGATACAAGCGAGTATATTATTTTGGCATCCTTTGGTAGCTACAGATATCTTGGGCAAGACTACCCTGCAATATATCGCCATTTATTGCCCTTCGAAGAGAAGCTCCGCTGTCGGGGGCAATGCACAGGTTCCGCGGAAACGGCCGACAAGCCCTTTACAGGCCAACATCACTGGCTAGAACTTGACAATACTCCCACTCCAGAATATCTTGGGCATTTTTCCAAACCCAAGATCATGTATCAAACATTCCAGGTAAAGCCCTGTTTCATCTACGATGAGCAAGGCTTGTATTGCAACAATTCCATGTGGATTATCCCCACCGAAAATAAGGCTTTGCTTGGCATTTTGAATTCCCGCATGGGCTGGTGGCTGATCACCAAATATTGCACACAAATTCAGAACGGCCATCAGCTGATCTGGAAATACTTTGGACAGATCCCGGTACCCAAAGAAGATTCCCCAAAGTTACGGGATTCTGTCGAAACAATGCTTCGCCTGAGCAAGGAAATACAGGATAAGCGAAATGTATTTGTGCGGTATTTTTCTTCGCAAATCAAGCTCGAAAAACTCACGAACAAACTTCTGGAATGGGACTCACTTGACGTCGCCACATTTACGAAAGAATTACAAAATGGAATCAAGACGGCGGGGCTCGACACAAAACTGAGCAGGAACGAAGAAATGGAGTGGCTTGAAGTCTTCGAATCCAAAAAGACTGCTCTTCAAGCTCTAATCCAAGTCGCCAACGAGACTGACCGGGTTATTGACAGGCTTGTTTTCGAGTTGTATGGCCTGAGCCCCGAAGAAATCACACTAGTTACCACATAACATCACACCGCAGGCAGCACCATTGTTGGCCCGTATTCATATCGCCCATAGGGATCATGGGGATCTCGCCTTTGTCCCACTTGGCTTCTAGGCTCTTGGTGCTTGGGTGGGGTGGATTCGAAGGACTCAGCCAAATGGCCCCCCAGCCTAGCCTCGCGTATTTGGGGTAGCCACAGGCGGGGCATTGGCGCATCGACCACCTGGAGGTGGGGTTCACCTGGACCCAAGTGCGAGTGCGACACCCATGGAATGGGGTGAGCAGGGATTGCGTGAGCGCTTGACCCCGGAGGGAAAACCCCTGGGGACGAAGCTTGCCATTTTGGATGGCGGAGAGCAGCCGGGCACATTCCGAATGCCACGACTGGTTCGCCAGAATCTGGGGCCCTAGGCGGTACCCTGGCGGATCGTGGGGGATCGTTGCATCAAACCAGTGGGATACCCAATTTCGCACTTCGGGATCCTTGAATTTTCGCAGGGTCGCAGGAATCATGTAGGCATTGGCCAAGGCTTCTTCCAGCAAATCATCCGTCCCCAGGTTCGGCTGATAAACGTTGTATGTATAGGGCCGGTAAAGCGGGCGTTGCTCTAGGAGCTCCATGCGGGTAGCCATGCATTCCACCTTATGATGGAAAAATTCATGCTGAAATAGCATTTCTTTTGCCGCATCAAAGGCCGTTGCGCAAATGATTTGGGGTGACCTGCCACTGTGCGTCCCGAAAAGCTGGAACCAATGGCCCAACAGCCTCCCCGCTAGCCAACGCAATCCATCGGCACGAATAACAATGCCCCAGTTTTCCTGATAGGAATGAAAGTCCATATACCAGGCAAGGACATCCCAGGGAGTGTTCTCACTGCGCTCCCGAAGGTCCGCAGGCCATGGAGCAAGATCGTTCAGGATCGCCTCACCCTCATGGTCGCAAAGTTTTTCCCATATTTTTAGCAAGTCATTTAGAATGGCTTGCCGCCAACCATGGGATTCAGGATGATTCCGGTCATGGATGATTTCTTCATGATCGCCTTCATCTAAAATGGAGCGTCCTCGGGGAACATCCCGGATGCAAATTCTTGTTTCATCGTATTGCTCTGATGCAATGATGTATCGGTGTTCCGGGTCAATATCGTCAATTGCCGCAATCACATCGCGCATATCCAGTCCATTCATATTTTCTCCTCTTAAAGACATGTCAGTTTAAGCGCGTCAAGGTTCAGTTGTTTTATCTGTTGGTATTCCGTTCTATTACCCACAATGATTCCGAAACGGGAAAGATTGGCGTGTTGCCGCGCCTTCTCCGTCAGGTGGTTTAGCCTGGCCAGACTCTGAGTGTTGTTCCACAGCCCGGGGCCACCCAAGAGGATCACGCGCCATCCCAAGTTAAGCATCTGTAGGGCCCATTGCATACAACATTCTTCCAGATCGCCTGCCCCATCTGCCGGGCGTTGCAAAAAATCGGGCAAGGGCATGGCGGGCTCGCAGCGGATTTGCCTGGGCAATGACTCACCCTCTTTATAGTCAGCCACGGGATCTTCCTTGACCCGGCAAATTTTGGCAAAAGGAAGATCTAGGCGGAAAAGCTCCGGAGCAACCCCCATGCGAAGCAACAGGGCATCGGCGGGTTTTCCTTCCCGGGCTAGGCGCCAAAAGCGGTGCAAATTTTGGGAAAGAGCCTCATAGAGGACACCAGTAGCCTGCAACATGAAAACCACCTTGCAGATTCCGCCCACGGGCACATTCACAAAGCCCGGGCTCAGGGCTACGGAAGCACCACTCAGGGTAGCCTGGTAAATGGTCTGGCCAATGGCGTAGCGGGACGGCGATGAGTAGTCCTCTTCCAGCATGGTGCGTTGGCGGGCAAGGTCATTAAGCACCCGCTCCAGGGAAAGTCCCGGTGTGGCAGGTTCTTGAATATTTTCCATTCGTTCTCCATTGTTTCTGATTTGAATATATCAGTAGGAGAGCGACAGAAATTGTCAGGCAAGAAAATTTCGAGGAAACCAATGTTTTTTGTGGCCTCCTAACATTGTTCCCGGTTGGGGTTTACCTCGAAACCACCACAGGTTTCGCGATCTGCTGATTGCCGATGCGCAAACGAATCCAGGCCACACCTGCAGGCATTTGGGTAGCATCCAACACATATTGCTGATATCCGGACGCAACCAGGCCAAGATTTTTTTGTGCTATGCGAGCCCCGTTGGGCGTGATCCACGTAACTTCTGCATCTTCTCCGCTAAGGGCAAAGGGAACTGCAAAGGAAAGATTCACTTTTCCATGAACGAAGGATGCTTGGAAGTCCGTTATGCCACCTTGCAACGCCACTTGATTCTGTGGTCCAAGTTCTTCCACATAAGCCACAGAACCACTTTTTCGCAATTCCACCGCAAGGGGAACTCCGTTGTGGATCTCCTGCACTTCCCCGTTATACATCCAAACTAGACGCTGGCTTTCGAGACCCTCAAAAACCACGGAACCCATGCGATCCGTACTTGAATTCAATCGGACGGTCCACCGGGTCCCTGCTCCCGAACCCTGCATGTCGCGACTGAGTGGACGCTTAGGGAAACCCAACGAAAGTTTGACTAGATCACCAAATCCTTGCGGGGGTTCAGCACCATCCAAAGCATCCATTCCGGCTTTGGCAAGAGGACTAATTCCAAATGAGTTGTATTCATCCGATTTCCCTGCAGCCATGAGCTTGACCTGCACCGTCCATTCCTTTGAGGAAGTGTAGCGTGCAAGACTCTGTTTGGCGAGTGGAGTGCCAGATGGCAAGTAGGGCTGGGCATCTAAAAGCAAGCTTTGCCTATCCGAGGCGTTGACCCAGTAGGCTTCAAAAGGTTTTAACTCCGTTGCAGGCTTATAGTCACCCAGTTCAGGGACCCACTCCCAAAACTCAGGAGTTGCAGAACCAGACGACCATGTTGCGGAGCGGGGATTGACCGACCAGCTCCAAGGGTTGGCGACCATGTTCCATCCCAGTGTATCCAAATTCATGGGAATGGTGAGGTTCATTGGCATGGTTGCCAATGGCGCCATGGTCAGCGTATCCGGGGTTTGGCTCCAATACCAGTAGCCGAAGCCCCCTTGAGAATTTGTAAGCGATGTTCTGTCCATATATCCATTTTCGGACCAGCGGAACACCAGAGAAGCGGAGTTGAAGGAGGAAAATTCCATCGGGTTTGCACCAAAGCCAACCATGGACCAGGCCTGGTCTTTTCCTGGCTGTACCTGGGGAATGTTTACATCAAAGGAATCTGTTCCCGAAGAAATGACTTCTTGATTGACTGAGGAATATAGTTCCCAACCCAAAACATAATTCCCCACAGGAACAGGGACCAAGATTTGTGGGTCTGTGGACATGGCAATGAGAGTGTCCACCCCAGGCCCCTCAACCTTGACGCGAACTTGAATGGACGCAGGCAAAGAGGTAACTGGAGATCCTAATGAGCTCAGGAATACAGCTTGGCCCTGTGTTATCGCACGCAATCCCGCATAGGCAGCGGTCGCCTTTACCGTGATCGGCACTTCGATTGCCACGGGATTAACGCCGTCCGTCAAGCTCAGGAAGAGGTTTACCGCCCCTACGTCATTCAACGTTGGCACCAAACGTAGTGATTTTGAATCCATGGTCTTCGCCTGAATGGTTGCCCAGGATGGTGCGGCCTTTTTGGTATGAATGCGGAATTTCAAATCTTTTCCCGAAATGGCACTTCCTACATACAAACTACCATTGGCGTAGGAATTCTTTTCATCTATGGCAATCTGCAGAGACTCCATCCCAGCACATTGGAACATCAAGGTATAGGACTGGCCTGCTACAAGGGCTACATTCTGTCCAACCAGGATGGATTGCCATTTAAGATCCTGACTCACTGGAGCATAAAAGTCTGCAACAATATTTTGATCGGTATTGCCGATGAGGACATGCACATAAGGTTGGGGAAATTTGGCAAATACCTCAATTTTGGCAAGCAAGCCAGCGGAAGGGGCCTGGAAGCTTTGACCAACAGAATTGAATGATTCCGAAACGAAGGATGTGGGATCATTATGGATCACTAGCTCGGTCTGATGGAATTGCATTTCAAGCGAAGACACATCTCCTAAATCCGGATCCATGAAGGGAATTGCCAGGGTCATATCGGTGGGCGCATTCAAAACGCGAGGTAGGGTCGTTGAGCCAAATTGAGGAGGAGCGCTGATCACCACGGCTGCAGTATCCCAATTCGAGCATTGAAGAAGGGCTTTGCACGCACGGATGCGGAACAGGGATGTTCCAGAGGCGTTCGCCTTGGGTTGCAAAGTCAGAGCGCCAGTTGCAGAAATCATGGGGGAAGCAAGCATTATCGCGGAATCCGCTACGGTTAGGAATTGACGTTCCAAAGTGTATGCGGACCACGGAGACATATCCATCCAGGATCCAAATTCCATTTGGACGCCCACCTCTCTGACAATGGGAATCCGAATTTGGGAGCCCGCAACAAGAGCAACGCTGACAGATTTGGGGGTCACGGTCACTTGAATGGTTTGTAGAGCCGAGGAAACCCCATCACTTACGCCGACGTTTACCTGGAAAATATTATCTGCATCGCGATCATTCGGAGAAGCAAAAACCGGTGGAACCAAGAAAGTAAGAGCCCCAGAATAGGAATCCAGCGCAAACAAAGACGAATCATCTCCACCTATAATCGAATAGGTCAGAGGATCCCCATCCAAATCATTTGCTTGAATGGTGGCCACCAAACGAGAGGATTCGAGTAAGGAAATTGAGGCCGAAGTGGCGCCCCCATTACTCGAAATTACCGGGGTATTATCATTTAAATTGGTGACCATGACGGTCAAGGCCTGAACATCGGTGGCGGCGGTCTCGTCGGTCACGGTGACATTCACCTGATATGTCCCATCTGAATTCGCATCCCTTGGTGCTTCGTAATCAGGGGCAACGGTAAATTTGAGGATTCCCGTTGAGGAGGTGATCGTGAATCGTGTGGCATCCGCACCTGAGATGCTATAGTTCAGGACTGCTCCGGCATCTGCATCTGTTGCATTGAATTGATCTACCTGAATTGAATTTTCCGGAATAGACACCGTGACACTCGATGCGGAGCTGTTATTGGTAATTACTGGTGTGGCATTGGCTTGAACGCTCAAGCTCCCATCCACATAAGTTACCGCATAGTTTGCCGCATTGGGACCAACCGCTACGCTTGGCGTGATCGCGTAGGTGCCTGTGGGTGCGGTGCCTACTGCTCCAGCGCTCGCGAGCGTTACGCCGGTGATGTCTCCAGCATTGTTCAGTGCGCCACTTGTGATCGTGTAGGCGGTAGTGCCCAATGTTAGCACATCACCGTAGGCCTTGCTTTGGGCAGAGGCGGTGATGGTGATGGCCTTTGGGGTGATTGCAAAGTTCGAAGTGTTGTATGTAAGAAGATAGTTCGCGCCCAAGGCCATGGTATTTTGAACAATCGCGTAAGTACCCGCAGATTCACCCGCGACACGAGAAAGCGAACCGCTGAACGCATCGCTATTTTGCAATGCGCCCGTGATCACAGCGTAGGTCAATGAAGGATCCGTTGCGCCGTAGACCTTGCTCTGCGCAGTAGCCGTCACCGCGATTGCGCGAGGATCAATGGTCAGCGGGCCCGGGGCATAAGTGATCATGTAGTTCGCCGCATTGGGACCAACCGCTGCGCTCGGCGTAATCGCGTAGGTGCCGACGGAGGCAGTACCAGCAGCTCCCGAGCTTGCAAGGGTTACGCCGGTGATATCGCCCGCGTTGTCCAATGTTCCGCTGGTGATGGTGTAGCCCGTGGTACCCAAAGTCAGCGCATCTCCGTAGGTTTTGGACTGTGTATTTGCGGTGATCGTGATCGTTTTCAACCCGACATTCAAATTACCATTGGTGAGAGGCGAGAAGCTATAGTTCCCGTCCGTGGCCGTGCCCAGGGAGACCGTGACAGGATAATTGCCAACGGCGTCGCCCGTATTGTACGTGGTCACAAAAGCAAAGCCCGTATTGTCAAGGACCGAGACATCCTCGCCGGACACGAACCCGCCGTACGAGGCGGTAAACGCGGGAGCAACGGCGCCAAAGCTGATGCTCTTGTTATCTGCCGTGACGGACAAGGCCTTCTTGTTCACCGTAAGCGCGCCACTTACATAAGTTATCGCATAGTTCGCCACATTTGGACCTACTGCGGCGCTCGCCGTGATCGCGTAGACGCCTGCGGCGGATGTGCCTATTGCTCCGGAGCTCGCAAGGGTTACGCCAGTGATGTCTCCAGCATTATTCAGTGCGCCACTTGTAATCGTGTAGGCGGTAGTGCCCAATGTTTGCACATCGCCGTAGGCCTTGCTTTGGGCAGAGGCGGTGATGGTGATTGGGATTTCGCTCACATTCGTGACAGTCACCGCGACATTCTGCGAAGCCGTCAGAGCGCCATCGGAGACTTGGACCGTCACCTCGTAAACGTTGTCAGTTCCCGCATCGGTGGGAATATCAAAGTTCGGTGCGGTCTGGAAGGTCAATCCGCCCGTACCAGCCACGATGCTGAACTTGGCCGCATCCGCACCACCGGTGATGCTATAGGTGGCCGTAGCGCCTGCATCGGGATCCGTGCTCGCTACCGTGATTACAGAAGTCTGCTTTTCTGGGGCATTGAGGGTCGCGGTACTGGTTATTGTGGGTGCCTCATTCACATTTGTTAAAGTCACCGTAATGGCCTGGTCAACGGTCATTGTTCCATCTGTGGCCTGCACGATCACTTCGTAAGTATTGTTTGCACCATCGTCGGATTTGGTTTCAAAGTCGCGAGCACTAAGGAATGCGAGCTCTCCCGTGGTGGTGTTGATTGTGAAGAAAGCCACATCGGTGCCACCGTTCAGCATAAAGGTAGGAGTCGTGCCATCCATATCGGTCGCGGTTACGTTCGTCACGGCGGTTTGATTCTCGACGACATTAACGGATGCGGAGGCGAGGCCACCGTTGCTCGTAATCACCGGCGCTTCATTCATATTCATTACCGAAATCGAAAAGGCGTGCTCAAAATTTAATCCACCTTGGTCGGTTGTTCGTATACGTATGTAGTAGAATGGCTGTGTCTCATAATCCGCGGCAACATTCAGCTTCAAGGAATTTCCTGAAAGTAAAAATTGCCCATTGTCGTTGTCGCCTGCGCCGGCAACAAGGCTATAGGTAAAGGAGTTTCCAACATCGGGATCCATGCTGGACAAGGTTCCCACCAAAATCCCAGGAGTATTATTTTCACTCACATACATGGGAGAAAGCGTCATGTAAAAGGGTGCCTCACTCACATTGGTGACAGTCACTGTAATGGTCTGGACATCCGTAACGCCACCGAAACCTGTTGCCGTCACTTCTACGACATAGTCGCCATCGGCATTGGCATCGGAAGGTGTTTCAAAGTTGGGTGCGCCGGAAAAAGTCAAGGCACCCGTAGATGGGTCGATGAGAAAAAACCCCTGGTCGGCACCACCGCTAAGGCTGTATACAGGTGCCGCGCCCCCTTCATCTGAGGCAATGACGGTCGTCACCGCAGTGGAATTCTCGGCCACATTCACTGCTGCCGTGGCTCCGCCACCATTGGAAGAAATCAATATTCCCGTCACGTTCGTTACCGTTACGGCAATGTTCTGCGAAGCGGTCAACACGCCATCGGTCACCTGGACAGTCACGTTGTACGTATTGTCGGCGCCAACGTCGGTAGGTATTTCAAAGTTCGGTGCAGAAATAAAAGTTAAAACACCGGTGCCCGCGACAATGCTGAACTTCGCCTGGTCGGCACCACCAGTGATGCTGAATGTTTTAGTCGCACCCACATCGGGATCGGTGCTCGTAACTGTGATCGCGGCGGTCTGGTTCTCAGCGCCGTTTACGGTGGCAGCACTGGTGATGCTTGGCGCTTCGTTCACATTGGTGACAGTCAAAGCAAACGCCTTTTCGAAACTCAATCCACCCTGATCGGTAGTGCGCACACGAACCGTGTAGCTCGATTTGGTTTCATAGTCAAAACTGGCTGTGGCCCGTAGGTTTCCACCGCTGAGATTGAAACTGGCATTGTCATCGCCACCCGTGCCTGCCACAAGGGTGTATGTAAAGGTGTTGCCTGCATCCGGATCGGTAGAACTCAGAGCGCCCACTACAACATTGGCTCCGGCATTTTCAGCTACGGTACTATTGCTGAGATTGATGTCCGTAGGTGCACCATTTGTCCCGTTTACCGTCAGCATTCCATCCACATAAGTGATTGCATAGTTGGCGGCATTGGGGCCCACAGCCTGGCTTGGCGTAATCGCGTAGGTGCCCGCCGTCGCTGGACTTGCCGCTCCGGCGCTCGCAAGGGTCACGCCCGTAATGTCGCCCGCTGAATTCAGCGCCCCGCTGGTGATGGTGTAGGCTGTCGTGCCCAAAGCCAGCACATCACCAAAAGTCTTAATGCGGTCAGCAGCGGTAATGGTGATGGCCTTCGGGGTGATGCTCAGGTTCGCACTGTTGTATGTAAGGACATAATCCGCACTCAGCGCAAAGGTATTCTGGTTAATCGCGTAGGTGCCCACGGCCTCGCCCGCAACGCGGGAAAGGGCACCGCTAAACACGTCGCTATTTTGCAGCGCACCGGTGGTCACGGTGTAGGTTAACGCAGGATCTGCATCGCCGAACACCTTGCTCAGCGCAGACGCCGTCACGATGATCGCACGGGGATTCACCGTCAGCGTTCCGGGAACAAAAGTGATCGTGTAGTTTGCGGCATTGGGTCCAATTGCTACGCTAGAGTTGATGGCGTATGTGCCAGCGGACGCCGTGCCAGTTTCTCCTACGCTTGTCAACGAAATTCCGGTGATGTCTCCTCCATTGTTTAGAACCCCGCTGGTAATGGTGTATGCCGTTGTGCCCAATGAAAGGACATCGCCATATGTTTTTGTCTGCCCAGAGATCGTGATGGTAATCGCCGTTTCGGTCACGTTCGTCACCGTCACCGCAATGGCCTGATTATCGGAAATGGCTCCATCGGTTGCGCGCACGATCACATCGTACACATTGTTTGCACCAACATCGCCTGGGGCCTCGAAGTCGCGGGCAACTAGGAAGGATAGAGCCCCGGTAGTCGCATTGATGGTGAAAAGTGCAGCATCGGCCCCGCCATTCAGTGCATAAGTTGGCGTTGTGGCATCCCCATCGGTCGCGACCACAGTGGTCACCGCCGTTGAATTTTCTGTCACGCTTACTGCGGCGTTCGAGCTACCCCCGTTGCTCGTAATGACGGGAGGGTAACCGACTTGCAGTTGGACCTCGGTTGCTGTCGGAGGCAAAAAGGTGTATTGAGTTCCACCAGGATTGGTGCCCATGGTGAGAATATTATTGGTCAATATACCGGTGAAAGTAATCATGGTGTAAAGACCGTGAACAAATCCAGGCGCTGCGATCACATGGACCACGCCATTGTTCGTAAGATTCCCGGTAACTACAATTTGATCGCTGACCGTGCCGATGCGAATTTTTATCGCGGATGTTTCTCCGGCGATCGTCAGCGGACCAACATGCAAAGTCCCAGGATTCACATCCCCAGCCGAAATCCCGCCCCCATCATTCACTTGAACGGGTCCCAAAATCGTTCCGCTACCACTAAGAGTCCCACCGGTCAGCACAGTAACGTTACCAGAGCCCAGAGACCCCATCACCGACAAAAGGCCTCCAGCAACAGTCGTAGTTCCGGTATAGGTATTCGATCCGTTCAGGCTCAGGCGACCCGCCCCGGTTTTAGTAATGGAACCGGCCCCGCTGATCGTGCCCGAAATTAAGATCACACCACTTGAATTCACGACAGATATTGTCATTGATGTAGAAAGAATGACTGGGCTGTTGATTGCATGGATCCCCAGGGAACCTGAGGGAGAGGAAATTCCACCGGAGCCAATCGAAAGAGTACCGCCTGTTCCGGGGACGATTGTCATGGCATCAGCGCTAACTCCACCCAGGATCAGGGAATTGACGCTTTGGGCTGCATTCAATGAAATGTTTGCACCACCAGCTAGGTCGATGGTTACTGCGTCAGAAACTCCAGGAACAACGTTAGGCGACCAGTTGCCAGCATTGTTCCAGTCCGAATTTACCGCCCCTGTCCAAGTATACGGCGTGGCCCAAGAACTACTGAGGCCCAGCATCAAGATCAGAAAATAGCCGGTGATGAACCAGTTATGAATTTTTAGCATCAATTTCCCTTGGGTTACTGTATATCAGTGTACCCTATCCCATTTTAGAATGCCAATGCTGGGCCGTAATAATTTTGACATCACCGGCTTATCTGCACAAATACCACAAATTTCACCCCATTTTTTAGCTATAATAACCAGATGCCTCAATCCACAGAAGGGATTCCCATGCATGCGAAATGGACTTTCATATTCCTTACCCTGATTCTGCTTATTTCCTGTGGCCCAAGCGACAGGTACAGCAACGGCCAGCTCAAACAACGCATCGGGACAATGAAGGACAAAAATGGCAACACCCTGAACCACGGGGAGTTCGTCGAGTGGTTCGAAAACGGCCAAAAATCTCAACAGGGAACCTACTTCCAAGGAAGGCTCGAAGGCCCATTTTACCAATGGTATGAGAATGGTAAAAAACGTTCCTTGCGCTTCTATGAAAACGGAGACCTCAACGGAACCACCACCTGGTGGGACGAAGACGGCCACAAAACTGCCGAAAAATTCTATAAAGACGGCATAGAGCAATAATCCGTTATGCCCGTTCCGGCCATGACAAAGGGAGTGAACCATTTTTGGGGGAGGACATCCATTAACGGAAATCCCTCGAACCTGAGCCAGAAAGGTTTCTATTATTCATCGCATGGCAGCAAGCAGTTTTTTCGCACTACTCGACGACATCGCAACCATCCTGGATGATGTTGCCATTTTAAGCAAGGTCGCCGCCAAAAAGACGGCGGGTGTTTTAGGTGACGACCTCGCCCTGAACGCCCAGCAAGTTGCGGGTGTCAACGCAGACCGGGAGCTCCCCGTTGTATGGGCCGTGGCCCTCGGATCCCTTCGCAATAAAGCGATTCTGGTTCCGGCGGCCCTCGCGCTAAGCGTTTTCACTCCATGGCTGGTGACTCCCTTGCTCATGGTTGGTGGCACTTACCTCTGCTACGAAGGGTTCGAAAAAGTCGTTCACCTTTTGCAGCACCGCAAAACCACCCGTGATGAACGACGTGCCGCCATGGTTCAGGTAGCTGCCGATCCCAACCTGGATTTGGTGGCTCTCGAAAAATCCAAGATCAAGGGCGCGATCCGCACGGATTTTGTCCTTTCGGCGGAGATCATTGTAATTGCTTTGGGGACTGTCGCCATGAAGCCGTTTCTCACCCAGGTTTTTGTCCTTTCGGCCGTGGGAATCTTCATTACTTTTGCGGTCTATGGCATTGTTGGAGCCATTGTCAAATTAGATGATTTGGGGCTCTATTTGACCAAACGCAATGGCGCCGGATTCCCTTTCCCCCTGTTGCGAAAAGCCGGACTCGGACTTTTGTTGGCCGCTCCCCTCCTGATGAAGTTCCTGTCCGTGGTTGGAACCTTTGCCATGTTTTTGGTTGGTGGCGGAATATTATTCCATGGGATCCCCCATGGCCTTGAAATATCCTCTTCCCTCGCCAACACAGGCCTGGGCCTTGCCACTGGGCTATTGGCCGGAGTGGTCAGTCTAGGAATTGTCAGCGGATTCCAGAAGCTCCGGGGCAAGTAAAATTTGAGCCTACCCAATCCGAATACTTGTTTGGTATAATCCTGCAATATGATCGACATTCACACACTGGCC
This sequence comes from uncultured Fibrobacterota bacterium, assembly GCA_903876665.1. Lineage (GTDB taxonomy): Bacteria > Fibrobacterota > Fibrobacteria > Fibrobacterales > Fibrobacteraceae > CAIRAY01. The sequence goes on from CAIRAY010000179.1 coordinate 38,190, forward strand.
CTTGTTCTGGGCATCACCAACTTATTACAAGTTCTAGCCCTATTTGTGCAATACCGCCTGGCAAAACCCTTGCCAGGTCTGGGCTGGTGGACACTGGGAAGCCTTTTCGAGGCTCTCGGATTTGCATTCAATTTTGTGCGGGATACACCCGGTCCCCTGGGGTCCATGGCCATCATTGCCAACAATGTACTCTTCCTCTCGGCCCTGGCATTCTTTTTCATTGGCTTAAAGACCTTTCTCCGCGCACCTGTTAAAAGTCAGTGGCTTTTGGCCATTGCAGTACCTGCGCTACTGGCTATCCTCTACTTTACCTACCTCCATCCCGATTTAGGTGGAAGGCGCATCGCAGGTTCTATTGCATTGGCTGCCCTGTCCCTTGCTTGTGCCTGGCTCCTTCATCAACACAAGACCCGGGCAATTGCCTCATCGGCAACTTCACTTTCTGTGGTCTTTGGCTTTACCGGGGTTTTCTTTTTACTGCGCATGCTAGCAACCCTTTCTGATCATCCTGTCAATGCCATATTTTCTCCGACCCTAGCACACAGTGTTATTTACCTAGTGATCTTGACGGTAAGCACGCTTTGGACCTTTGGGTTTATCATTTTGGTAAACCAACGGTTAAATTCGGAACACCGTGAAGATAAGGAGAATCTTCGAGTGATCTTCAACACCAGTCCCGATGCGGTTTCGATCAACCGAGCCAGCGACGGAATTTATGTGGATTGCAATGAAAGATTTTCCGATCTATCCAAATTTTCCCGCGAAGAAATCATTGGCAGGACCAGCCTTGAAATCCAGGTCTGGAATGATCCAAATGACCGGGAACGTCTCGTTTCTTGCCTAAGGGAAAAGGGATCCTGTGAAGCCTTTGAGGCAGATTTCCGCAGAAAGGACGCCAGCGTGATTAACGGACTGATGTCTGCAAAAATAATCCCCTTGCAAGGGGTTCCGCATATTATCAGCGTTACCCGCGACATTACCGAAAGAAAATTAGCCGAGAGGCAAATTCAAGGTCTGGTTCGTCAACTTGAAATCGAAAAGAATTACGCACAAACAATCGCAATGACCGACGGCCTGACCAAGATCGCCAACCGCAGATACTTTGATGAAATTCTGAACACCGAGTTTTTCCGACAGAAGCGCTCCAGATCACCCTTGTCTTTGATTCTATTGGATATCGACAACTTTAAGCAATTCAACGATACCTGTGGTCATTTGGCCGGCGACGATTGCCTGAAACAAATCGGTGCATCCCTCAAAGTCACCGTCGGACGGGCACCCGATATGGTCGCCCGCTACGGTGGCGAAGAATTTGTCGTGATCCTGCCCGAGACCGATCATCGTGGCGCAGTCACCCTGGCAAACCGAATCCGCAAAAACATTCAAGAGCTTTCCATCCCCCACCCTTCTTCCGAAACTTCGGCCTATGTCACCGCGAGCCTTGGTGTCGCAACCCTGGATCCATCCAAGCTCGATACGACGGAGCAAGCCTTGAATTTTGCTGATACAGCCTTATACCGGGCAAAAAAGGGTGGGCGAAATCGGGTGGAAACCATCAATGCCTACGAAAATTCAGGTCAAGCCCCGGTCAACACAGAATCTGGCTTTGTGCAAATGATCTGGAACATTGCGCATGATTGCGGAAACCCCCTCATCGATGAGCAACACCGCAGGCTTTTTGAATCCTCCAACGAGCTATTGTCCGCGATGATTCAAGGGAAGGCCAAAGAAGAATGCGCCAGCTCCTTTGCAAGGCTTCTTGCCGACATTGTAACCCACTTTAATGATGAAGAATCGCTTTTTCAAGCAACCGCTTACCCCGATGCTGATTCCCACAGCAAAATTCATGCGGAGCTTGTTGAGCGAGCAACGGTGCTGGCAGGCAAATTCCAACGCGACGAGCTAACCCTAGGTGAACTCGTCAGCTTTCTCATCTATGATGTGGTTAACCAACACATGTTCAAGACGGATTTGGACTTTTTCCCGTACATTCAAGGCAGTTAAGGCTGGACGACTTCGCGAAGCATTTGCAAGGCGCCAGGCTGGTCGGCCCAAGCATCGCCCATGTCGAGGAAGTAGGCAAAGGCCTCATGCTCGCTACCGATTTCGATGCCATTGGGAGGCAGGTCCGTGGGGGCGTCATGTTTGGAGCGCAGGAGCTCTTGGGCAACCTTGGGAGACTTGGCCCAGGCTTCCTGAATGGCGAGGCGGGCCTGGTCGGGTTGTTTGAGGGCGAGCAAGGCCAAAACACGATTCCACAGCATGTCCGCACCTTGGTCCTCGGGGAACTGCTCCACGAGTTTCAAGATTTGAGCGGGCTCGCCCAATTCCAGATAGATCTGGGGCAACAGGTAGCGGGAATCCTGATTGTCTTCGACATCCAGCTTCAGCAGATCTTCCAAGATGTCGCGGGCGGTTTTGGAATCACCCTCGTCAGCGAGCGCACACGCGTGGGAATACAGCACGCGCAACAAAATGGCGTTGCCTTCCAGATCCCAGGAGAGTTTGTGCGTACTGGGACTGAAATCCTTGGGAAGCAGAGTTAGCAACAAATTGTAGGCTTGCTGGGTCGCTTCAAGCCGCTTGTCGGTTTTGTCCATATCGAAATAAAGATCGGCCAACATGAGATGGGCTTCCAGGAGGTTCGGAGCCCGCTTGATGACTTCTAAAATGATCTCTTCGGCAACATCATATTCAAATTCTTCCGAGGCTTCAAACCCCTCATCCAGAAGGTCTTCGATTTCGTGGCTCCAGACCGGCTCCACGAATTCATATTGACCTTTGCCCAGGGGACGGAGTTCCCAGTTTTCAGGAATGGTCTCGTCCAATTCAATTTTTGTAAGGTGTGTCATGGCTTAAAGATACTAATCTGCCGGGGGATTTAGCACATAGACCTCGCGCCCGCTGGCCGGGTCGACCTCAAGCTCTTGGTCTGCCGGAGTCATCCGCCCCCCATTGCTGAAGCGGACCGCCAGGAAAGGTATTGCATGCTCCTAGGATAGAAACTTTTCCGCATGAAAGCTAACTTTGCCCCATGGAAATGAAGGCCGCTGAATTTGATGTGATTGTCCTGGGGGCGGGAGCCTCTGGGCTCATGTGCGCGCTCGAGGCGGGCAAGCGAAGCCGTTCCGTTCTGATCATTGACCACGCCAAACAGGCCGGGCTAAAAATCCGCATTTCTGGCGGGGGGCGCTGCAACTTCACCAACACTAACGTCCAGCCCCACAATTATCTCTCCCAAAACTCCCATTTCTGCAAATCCGCACTCAGCCGATTCACCCAGTGGGATTTTTTCAACAAAATCAAGCAGGCCGAAATTCCTTTTGAGGAAAGGTCCCACGGCCAGTTGTTCGGAAAGGATTCCGCCAACGGAATCGTGGAAATGCTTCTCTCCCAATGCCGGGACCATGGGGTTACCTTCTGGTTTGGCACAGAAATCAGCGGACTTGAAATATTGGGCGAACGCAAATTCACCTTGGAAACCTCACAAGGCAACGCCTCCTGCGAATCCTTGGTAGTGGCCACCGGGGGCCTCTCCTACCCTTCCATTGGCGCCAGCGCCCTGGGCTACGACATTGCCCAGCAGGTGGGAATCCCGGTTGTGGCTCCTTCGCCCGCACTGGTTCCCTTTACCCTCTCCGCCCAGGAAGCAAAACGCTTTGCACCCCTTTCGGGTATCGCGGTTCCTGCCTGTGTAAGCCTGGGAGAGGTCAGCTTCTCGGAGAATTTGCTGTTTACCCACCGGGGCTTGAGTGGCCCAGTCATTTTGCAAATTTCCTCGTATTGGAAACCGGGCCAAACCATTCGCATCAACATGCTTCCCGGTCTGGATCTATTTTCTCATCTAAAAATCCAAAGGGGCCGGCAACCGCAAAAAATGCTCCGGTCCATCCTGAGTGAATTTGTCCCTAAAAGACTTCTGGCTATTTTCCTCTACGACGACCTGGCGGACCGCAAGCTCGTGGATTGCTCCGACCGGGATTTTCAAGATGCCAGCGACCGGATTCAACAATGGAAAATTATTCCTGCCGGGACCGAAGGCTATAAAAAAGCCGAAGCGACTCGTGGCGGCGTGGACTGCGATTCCATTTCCTCAAAAACAATGGAAGCCCTTGGGTTCCCCGGACTCTTTTTTATTGGTGAAGTGTTGGATGTAACCGGCTGGCTCGGTGGCTACAATCTTCAGTGGGCATGGTCGTCCGGCTGGTGCGCCGGCCAATACGTTTAAAATCATTCAAATAATCGACCCAACAGGTCAAATATGTTTCGACTTTGCTCAGAGGAATGGTCTTTGAAAACGGGCTGAATTTGGGTCGGCCCCTGGGAAGACGAAGAGGGCATTGCCACACTTGAGCTGCTGACCTTGGCACTCGAGGAGCTTGCAAACACACTTGAGCTAGATGCCATGACAGAGCTGGATGAGGACGAAGAATTTTTCGTATAAACGAAGGTAGTGATGGAGCTATCGCCCAAGGAATACGAGACCTGTCCTGCAGTCAGGCTCATCTTTTGGCTCATATTTCCGCTGGTTTGGGAGAACCACCTGGCCCTAAGGGTATAATTTGCTGGGTTCAGGTTCAGGGTCTGATCCGTTGCCGTGAGGTTGAGCGTGACCACGGTCAAGGAGTCCTCGATGGCGCTCAGAAAGGCCACCGAACGCACCAGGGAATCACTCGAAACGGTGCCCACCCTCTTCCACCCACGACTGGTGAACTTGGAGAAATGACGCATCCCATGGTATTCCGGATTGACGATGTAACCATTCGTGGACGTCCAGGCCGAAGCCGTCCAGGGGTTCTCCACATTCACCATTTGGCCTCCCCCACCCCAGAAGAGCTCCCAATTGATATAGCCCGATACATTCCCTTTGACCAAAAGGTTTTGGATAATCCGGACTCCATTGATCATGTTATAGGAAAAGGCGCCATCCATGTTGCAGTATTCTGTCATGATGATGGGTTTTCCAGGAACGGCAGTTGCAATCAAGGCAATGTCCGAATTATAACCATCCGGGTTGCTGTAGCTTCCTGCGTGATACAGATGATAATTGACTGCGTCGGTCTTGGATAGATCCATTTTGCTGGTGAATTTGGTGACATTGTTCCACCCGATTCCCAGGACCTCCGGCCCAAGCACCCGTGGAGCAGAAGGGATTCCATGCACGGAATCCGCAACAGCGCGGAAGGCCTGGTCGTAACCCGCCAGAGTATCGCTTTGAGTGGGCGCAAAAATGGTTCCTTCGTAGCTCGCATTCATGTCGGGCTCGTTCTGCAGGGAGATGTCATCGGGGCCCATGCCTTTTGCCCGGTATTTGAGAACAGTCTGCTTCCACCAATGGGCGAAGTCGGCATAAACGTAGACCCCGTTTTTTTTGAGCAAGGTATTTTGCGAAGGCGGGAGCTGAGCGCCGTTCTTGGTCCCCGAGGATTGCCCGCTCACCTTCAAAAAACCTGGCGCGGACCAGGAGGACATCAAGAGCCGTAGTCGCCCTCCGAGACGCTTCTTTCCTTCCGCCACAATGGTTGAATCATTGACGAGGGTGGCGGTAGTATCCTGATTCCAGTTTCCGATGCGCAAATAGGACAGGCCAAGCCCGGTAAACATCGTATCGTAAATAGCCTGCCGATTGGGGTGAGCCGTGAGCCAATTGGTGTAGTAAACGGAACCCCCTCCAAAGCCCTCGATGGTTTGGTATTTCTGAGCCAGATTGATGGTGAGATTAGCGGCCTGCCCGGGAATCCAGACCAGCAGGGATAGCCAGGCGATGACGGAATAACGCATAAATACCTCGAAAGAGAACTCTTTGACAAAAAAATTATATCGCTAGTGCCAAATCCATTCCGTCCAAAAGGAAACTGCCGTTGATCAATTACACAACGGCCGAAGGGGAGTTGACTACATTTTCTCCATGCCCTCTATTCCGTTCCAGCTGAATCACGATGAAATTGAGTTTACCTCGATCCGGTCCCAGGGTACCGGCGGGCAAAATGTCAACAAGGTTGCCAGCGCCATTCATCTTCGCTTTGACATCCAACATTCTTCGCTACCCGCCGAACTCAAAACTCGCCTGCTAATCCTTTCTGATCAACGCATTACCGCCGAGGGCGAGATTGTCATTAAAGCCCAGGAGCACCGCACCCAGGAAAAAAATCGCGCAGAGGCTTTGAAGCGCCTGGAGGACCTGCTCCGACAAGTTGCGTTCACGCCCAAGAAGCGCAAAGAAACCAAGCCCACGCGGGCATCCAAGGAACGCAGGCTCGTGGGCAAAGGGCTGCGTGGCGCAGTAAAGAAATTGAGAAAGCCCGAGGACTTTTAGGGCTCACCATCGTTCCTAGACCTGCGCGAGGGTGAAACAATGATGTCGGATAATTAACGACGATGTTTGTAATCAGGGGCTGTTTTTGAGGCAACGAACGGAGAACCCGTAGGACTTGTCATAATTGTAGCGTCCGATATTGGTTCCATTGGGGCCCAGATGCCGAATGCTGGCATAGATCGCATCGTCTTCGGTCGCCGACCACCAGTAGCCATGCACGCCAATATTGGAGAATGCTGGGCCGACATAGTAGCCTCCGGGCAGGGCCGAGAAACCAAAGTCACCCTTTCCGGCATCGCCAGATTCCTCTTCCAAATCCGCATCGGGTAACAGGCCCGAAAATTTTTCCAAGGCCTTCCAATCCTTGTTGCTCGGCAAATGCCAACCCTGAGGACAAGCGCTGGTGGCGGTTTGCCAATCATAGAGTCGTCCATACATTTTGCAATTGGCTTCTTGATTGTTGTAGCACCAGGAATTCCCTGAAGCCACATTCAGATTTTCCGCCATCCAAGTTTGAGTTCCAATCGTCACTTCGCGGTAGATTTTTGCACTCTTCGTTACGGGAGCAGACGCGATGGGGTCGCTGTCTTGGGTTGGGTTTTCCGTTGAGCCTGGGAGGGAAAGCGACTTGGGGTCTTTAAGTTTGTCTTTTACGGCCTTCTTCAATAATTTGCCGATCTCAACCACCCCTTCGCCCGCGTCTTTCATTTGCAGGGCTGCATCTTTTAGGGAAATCAATACCTGGGGGATTTTCGACTTGCTCATGCCGCTAAAGTCACTTTTGGGACTCAAGCTTGCAACACCCTTGGTCACCTTGATAACCCGCGTGGGCAATTCTTGCACCTGCTTCTTGGCCATCTTCACCATTTCGATGCCGAATTTTTTGCTTTTTGCATTCTTGGGAAAGGAAACGGAGTCACCGATAACCCGTTCCAAAGAAAACCGGATCTGGTCAACAGTCGCCTTGGTCAGAGCGGATTCACGGAATATTTCATCGTACTTGGCATTATCATAAGTCTTGTAACTGATATTATTTGTCACATTATCATAAATGGTATCGCCTTCATATTTTCTGAGACCAGAATTGAGGTCCGAAAGCTTCACTTCAACCAAGGTTCCACCGCAACCGCTCAAAATCATGACGGAGAGGAGAGTGATTATGGGTCCTAAAATCCGATGCATTTACATTCCTTGGTTGGGTTGGGAAATCTTGCGCGATTATATCAAATTCAATGGGAGCTTGTCAATACCCATTACCAAATCACTAGGGTTTACCCACGACACCGTCATGCCGGGCAGGAGACAACCGGGCACGAGCCCAACTGCAACAAGCTTGTCATGGCCGGAACGGCCGATGTGCTGCCAGTTACGGTTACTGGCAGCTATGCAAAGCTTGGCCACTTCAACCTTTGGTTGTTTCCACACAGTGGATATGTGCCTGTAACCGCTGAAGCGGAACAGGCATATCAAGTC
>CAIRAY010000180.1 GCA_903876665.1 uncultured Fibrobacterota bacterium
AACTTATACACCCCTGTGTATAATAGTGACCGTTCCGCTTTAGCGGACTACGGGAACTTATACACCCCTGTGTATAATAGTGACCGTTCCGCTTTAGCGGACTACGGGAACTTATACACACGCGTGTATTAGCGGTTAACGGCACATATCCAAGTTAGGGTCTTGGTTGCGAAGCAACGGCGCCCGTACATTTGGACCCCAGCAGACAAGCTAGATTTTCCAGCCCTTATAAGACTTGTTGTACCCGCTCATTTCTCGAAGGAACCCAAAAACATCCTTTTAATGCATCTGCCCTCTACAAGCTTCACTCCACAACTTCGGCCTCGACTTCTCCAACCCCAACCAGATCCAGACCAACCTGCTTTCCGGCCGAAACGCTCAGGTCCAGAATTCTACCGTCCATATATGGCCCGCGGTCCGTCACTCGGACGATGGCACTCTTCCCTGTGGAGAGCAGGGTTACCTTGAGTTTGGTGCCAAAGGGAAGCGTTTTGTGGGCGCAGGTCATGGCGTTCTGGTCGTAGGTCTCGCCATTGGCGGTTTTTTTTCCGTGGAATCCAGGACCATAGTAGGATGCCTCGCCCGAAAAAGATTCACCCACATCCATTGGCTCTACCTCGTAGAACCCCTGCATGCTTTGCTCGCGGTTAAAACCCCGCCGCGCAGCGATGGACTTGTTCGCAGCCGCACAGCCACTCAACTCCAGCACCAGCGCCAAAGCCAACAAACCGGGAATAACGCTTTTACTGAAAGTCATACAAGCTATTGTAGTCATTTTCAAGGACTTCGTCGACGGAGGGACCATCCAGAAGTTTCTTTCGGTCAGCTTCCTGTTTCTTCTTCATGTCCTCTTCGTACTGCTTCCGGTAGCGCTCATTGGAAGCGTCACCTTGCTCCAGTCTGCGGCGGAGGCGCTCGAGCTCCTGATCCGTGACCTTGAGTCTGGGCTGAAGCTTTTCCACAGCCTCCTTTCCCCAGGTGGTGTTACCATACTGGGTACGGAGGAGATCGTACACCACGCGGGCGCTGTCGGCCTGGCCGGCCTGATTCTCGTAGAGCCAAGCTTTGGCCCACAAAGCGCGTGCAGCATGCTGGGTTTTGGGGAACAAAATGGCCACCGAATCGTAGGCGCGAAGCGTATGGGCAAACAACGAATCGATGCGCTCGATGCTGTCCACCGGAACCAGGGTAATGGAAACCCAGAGACTTTCCGCCTGGATAAAGGCCGCGTGGGCAGAATCCTCAGTATTGCGCTGGGTCACGCGCAGGCCTAGGTTTTGTTGAGACTGCTTCGCGAAATCGGTTCCAGGAAACCTCGCGACAATTTCTCCGTACAACGAATCGGCCCGCACCGAATCCTTCTTGAATTCATCGTAGATAAAAGCTCGGGCATAATGCGCGCGAGCCAAAACTTCGGGATCCTGAACCCCTGCCCCCGAATCGCGCCCCGTAGCCACCAGGCGGTCCAGGGTGCGAATGGCACTATCGACTTCAGAAAGCTTGAACAGAAAAAGCTCGGCAATCTGGAATTCCTCTTTGGAGGTTAGTTTGGGCCCAGTTGCGGAAGCAGAGCCCTTCTTCTGCAAAGAAACCACTTGGTCGAGGGCGTCACGTCGGCCCTTGGCCTTGCGTCCCCATTCGGAGGAAGCCCAACAAGCCCAGGAACTATCATAGTCGACAATCGCAGTGGGGTAATTTTTGCGAATGAGCTGTTCGTAATCCCCCATGCCATACCAAGCCCGGGCGGCATAAAGTGTCTTGGGATTTCCGCTGGCAATTTTTTGCAAAAGCCCAATCCCCTTGTCGCCACTACCTGCTAAAAGCAGGACCTCGCCCCGTCTCACCTGAAAGTCGAGGAGACGCTTGGAAAATTCGGGATTCGCTTCGAGGCGTTCCAGAGCTTCGATCGCCGAAGGGAATTGCTTGAGGAACACTTGGCACTCCACCGCCCCGATGGCCGCCTCGCCCCGCTCCCTCACGTCCAGACCCAGGATTTCCTTGGCCTGAAAGTGTTCTAGGGATTTACCCCATTTGCCTTGCTTGAAATACAAATCGGCAAGGCGCAAATGCATGCGCGCCCGCATAAAGGGAGTGCCTCCACCACCAGCAAGGACCTTCTCCAGGGCGGCGATGGCCTCATCGGGCATGTTGGCGTTTTCTTCCAGGAGGGACATCAATTGTAGTGATTCAGTATAATAAAGGAAGTCCTTCCCTTTGGCGAATATGCGATCCAGGGCAAAGCGGGCAATGGCAAAATCACGATTTTTGTATAGGCAGAACGCCCGCTGGTATTCCACCGCCGGCATGGAATCATGATCCGAAAAGTAGCGTTCAAACTCATCGTACTTATTGATGGCTTTGGACCATTCACCCTTTTTTCGGAAGGATTCCGCAATCAGAAAAACCGCGCGGGGCTTGGAAGAAACATCATCGGGGAAGCGCTCCAGCACCCGGGAGCATTTTTCGATCACCCGGTCATATTTGGCGCGTTCGGCCAAAAGCACCCAAGTCGTATCCGTGGGAAGACTGTCCAGCCGAGTCTTTTGCAAAGCCAGACCCTCATTCCAAGCCCGCTCGGCATTGAACATGTGGTTGTAATAAATGCAACAACTGCACCCCTGCAAAAGAAAGAAGGAGGCAAAAGCAAAAAGAAGAAATAGACCTGGGCGCAACATCTCCTCAAAGTAGGAAATTAAGCGTCCGGGGAGGTGGGACCAACCAAACAGACAATAAACGCAAATATCTCGTCATGGCCACAGTCTTGTCATGGCCGGAACGGCCGATGTGCTGCCAGTTACGGTTACTGGCAGCTATGCAAAGCTTGGCCACTTCAACCTTTGGTTGTTTCCACACAGTGGATATGTGCCTGTAACCGCTGAAGCGGAACAGGCATATCAAGTC
>CAIRAY010000181.1 GCA_903876665.1 uncultured Fibrobacterota bacterium
GTTCCGCTTCAGCGGTTACAGGCACATATCCACTGTGTGGAAATTGGCGAAGCCAAAAGTGGTCAAGCTTTGCATAGCTGCCAGTAACCGTAACTGGCAGCACATCGGCCGTGCCGGGGATGAATCAAGTCGTTTTACAATTATAGTTGCCGAATCAATAAGGTGCGGGGTTTGACCAAGTTCTGCGGAAGCGAACCCGGATTCAAAAATGCGGCCATGGCGCCAATGCAGGATTTGATCTGGTCCTTGCGCTCCTTGAGGCCCTTCACTACACCTAAACGATTCAGGTACAAGTCGCCGGTAATACGGCCAAACATTTCTTCGAAGTTGGGGAGCTCAATCCGATAAAAGGTTTTGCAGCGCTCATTGGGAATAGAGCTAATATCGAAGCTTTTGCATTCTTCGTTGAGTGCGGCAACCTCGATGGACTTCTGCCGCAATTGTTCTAAGCTTACTTTGTCATCGGCACTCAACGCGCCATCGGAAAGCATCTTGTTCAGTTCCGCCTGTTTGCGCGCAAACTCTTCTTTGCCAAGGCTCGTGATCGAAATCACCTCGACATCCTCTGCCCAAGAAAATCTAACGGAAATAATAAACGCCAAAATCAAGATGTGAGGAACCAGCCTTGTGTTCACAAGACCTCCATGGAATAGCGATGTCGAAAGGAGAGGGAAATTACGGACGGACGCAAAGTCCGTGCCGATATGATGTATGGGTGTTGTCCCGCAATGATGGGAAATGTAGTTTATTCGCACATACCGGAGATGAAGTGAGAGCTGTCTAGCTCTGTAATCTGAATTTCCTATATTCCCTTTATGGCCCTTCGCAAACTCCCTATCGGCATCCAAGACTTTCCCTCCATGCGCGAGGATGGTTACCTCTATGTAGACAAAACCGCTCTTGTCTATAAGCTCGTGAGCGAAGGCCGTATCTACTTTCTTTCGCGTCCGCGCCGCTTTGGCAAAAGCCTGCTGCTCTCCACACTTGGTGCCTATTTTGATGGCCGCAAAGAACTGTTTACCGGGCTTGCCATCGAGAAGCTCGAGAGCGACTGGATTGAGTATCCGGTGCTTCGGCTTGACTTGAATGCCGAGAAATACGAGTCGGTCGGTGCGCTACAATCGATCCTCAATCGGCATTTAGAATCATGGGAAAGCAAGTTTCCTGGCGGGCATGTAGATAGGAGCTTGGCGGAGCGGTTTATCGGTGTCATCGAACGAGCCTACCTTCAAACCGGTCGTCGCGTGGTGGTTCTGATTGATGAATACGACAAGCCACTTTTGGGTGTACTTGACAGTCCAGAGTTGCTCAAGGAATACAAAAACACCCTCAAGGCCTTTTACGGCGTACTCAAAAGCGCCGATGCCTGGCTCAAGTTTGCGTTCATTACCGGTGTGACCAAATTCGGCCAAGTAAGCGTTTTCAGTGATTTGAATCAACCTACGGATCTGTCACTCGATGCTGCTTCTGCGGACCTGTGCGGAATCACGGAACAGGAGCTGCTTGCAAACTTTGCGCCCGAACTTGAGGCGCTCGCAATTAAGCAAAAATTGAGCCCTGACGAATGCCTTGTCAAGGTGCGCAATATGTACAACGGGTACAAGTTCCATCAGGAAGGCCCCAGCGTATTTAATCCGTTCAGCACCTTGAACTTGTTGCGTTCCAAGGAATTCAAGGATTACTGGTTCCAGACCGGCACCCCTACATTCCTGGTCGAGCTCCTTAAAAAGAGCGACACCGACCTGCGCGAAGTGGATGGCGTTGAAATTCCCGCTTCTGCATTTTCAGATTACAAGACCGACCCAGACCGTCCCTTGCCTGTGATCTACCAAAGCGGATACCTGACCATACAGGACTACGATCCAGTGCTACGCTTTTATAAGCTGGGGTTTCCCAATGACGAGGTTCGCTATGGGTTCCTCAGCTTTCTGCTCCCGAGCTACACTCCGCAACAAAGCGACAAGGGCGGATTCCACATCGGCAAGTTCTCGCAAGAGCTACGCGCCGGTGATGTGGAAGCATTCCTGACCCGCATGATCTCTTTCTTCGAAGGCATTCCTTACGATTTAAATACCAAGACGGAGCGCCATTACCAGGTGGTCTTTTACCTGATCTTCAGTCTGCTCGGGCAATACATCCGCTCCGAGGTCAAATCCGCCAAGGGTCGCGCCGATGCGGTAGTTTGGACGCAAGACAATATTTTCGTCTTTGAATTCAAGCTGAACGGCACTGCTGAAGAAGCGTTAGCGCAGATCGACGCCAAGGGCTACTGTGTTCCTTTCAAGGTCGATGGACGAACGGTGGTCAAAGTCGGCGTGGAATTCGATAAAACAACGCGCAATATCGGCCGCTGGCTAGTGGGGTAAGCCGGGCCGAACATCAGCTCCGTCTCGAACCCATTGGCAACGGTAGGAGCCTCTGCCGTTGATTTTGTTTCACAATGATACTGGGAGATTCACCCATGTCATGGCCAAAATGGCCATCACCAATACGGAGCGAATGCATTCAGGCTATGCGAACCCGCTTTCCGCCTTATTCCTCGTCGACCACAACCCGCCACTTTTCCATGATCTCCAGGCACTTGCGCGTGAGCTCTTCAGCCCGCACTTGGGTGGCGGCTTCGTTGTAGCAACGCAGCTCGGGAGCGTTTCCGGAGGGGCGCAGGTGGATGATTTCGCCCGAGTCAAATGTCAAGCGCAGGCCATCGGTCTTATCGACTTCCGTGAGGGTTCCACACATATCGCCAAAGAGCTTTTTAACCTTCGACTTGATGGAGGCCTTGGTGCCCTTGCCGAGCGCTTCCACATGCTCTTTGCCTTGGTCGGAAGGGAAGTCCTTCAGGCGGTTGGACGAAGTGTAGCGCGGAGGAAGTGTGCCCAAAAGCGCGCTGACCGGGACCTTGTAGTGGTTGGCCCAGCGCAGCACGGCGATGATGGGGAGCAATGCATCACGGGTAGGGAGCGCATTCAGAGTGCGTCCACCTTCCACCAGGGGCGTTCGCAAAAGGAAGCCACCGTTGGCTTCGTAGCCCGCAACTTTGGCACCTTCCTTGATAAGCTTTTCCATGCCTTCGATCACATAGGGCGAACCAATTTTGGTCCGCTCGATTTTTTCAAAGGCTTTGCAAAGTTCGGCCGCGGTGTTGCACGAAACGGGGATGGCCAGGTGCGAAATTCCCAGAGCTTTGGCGGCCAGAATTCCCAGCACATCGCCCCGGAGCCACTTGCCTTTTTCGTCGGAAAGCAGTGGCCGGTCGGCGTCTCCGTCCATGGAGACGATGGCATCAAAATCGCCTTTGAGGCAGGAGCGACGGGCCAGCTCCACGTCCACCAGGCGAATTGCCTCGGTATCCACGGGGATAAAAGTTTCGGAGCGATTGAACGGAGTGACTTTTGCGCCGAGTCCGGAAAGGACTTCGTAGGCGACGTCGCGGCCAACCGTGGAGTGCTCGTAAAGGCCGATGCGCAGACCCTGCAGGGAGCCAATCTCAAAGAATTTGATGTAGCGCTCTGCGTATGCCTGCAAAGGGCGTGGCTTGGCCGTAGGAGGCTTGTGGCGGACCGTAAGCCCGCCCAGCGTATCAATAACCCGGTCAGGAATTTCGACGGTCTGGGCGCGGATGCCGGCCTCGTCTTCCTTGGTGATTTCGCCGGTGGCGGTATTGAATTTGATCCCGTTGCGGTCCTCGGGAATGTGGCTTCCGGTGATCATCAGGGAGGGAATCTTTTTTTCTTGGCCAAAAAGAGCCAAGGCGGGGGAAGGAACCTGACCACAATTGATCACAGTCCAGCCGGCGTGCTTGGCTGCGTGGGCGCAGGCGGCAAGAATGCGCGCGGTGCTTGGTCGCAGGTCTCCGCCCAAAGCGATGGTTTTGGTGTCGGGATCCTTGGCCGAAATGTATTGCAGGAAGGCCTTGGTATAGGTCCAGCAAACCTTGTCAGTCATGGATACGGCGAGGCCGCGGGCACCACTGGTTCCGAAGGCAACTCCGGATTGGGACATCAGGGAATCAATAGAAATAATCTGGCTCATTGCACAAACTTAACTTTTCATCCGCGAGATATTCCTAGAAGTGCTGCACCGACCAAAAGAGTCAGGGCGGCCAGGGCCAAAAATCGCTTCTGGGAAGGCAAGGGAGCCTCTTTAAACACAAAAACTCCCCAGGCGATGGAGACCAGCAGGGCAAGCTGGGTCAAGGGGAATCCGACCGCCATTCCCAGGCTTTGGACCGCGATCAAGCTTCCCAGATTGGCAAAATTCCAGGCCAGTCCGCAGCCCATGGAAAGAACCCGCATCCCGGGGCTGCTTTTAGGGCGGAAAATAATCCAAATCAAAAAGGCTCCTCCAAGAATCCCAAGACCCATGGGGGCCACAAAATCCATGGATTCCACTTTGGCGATCTGCAAGGGCAGAAGGTAGGCTCCAAAAATCACCCCCGCTACGATGGACCGCCAGTTGGCAAAAAGGGATTTCGCCGTGCCGGGTGCGCTAGGTGGAGAGGCCCGGGAAACCAGGAACAGGCCAGCGATTAAAAGAAGAATCCCGGGAAAGGCAAGCAAAAAATGGACCGGTTCTCCCAGCAAAAACACTCCCGACAGAAAAGACACCAGAATTCCCGTTCCCATCCACCGGGTAGAAGCCCCCGAAAGGCCCTCCTTTTGCACCGCAAGAAAGGAGCATGCCGCACCCACGGACCAGAACAAACCACCCAGAACACCCCATGGGGAAAAGCTTGGAAAACCTCGCCAGGCACCCAGCGCCAAGGAGGAAATTCCAATGCCTACGCTGCACCAGATCTGAAACCAGAAGGGAGAAAGACCCGTCGCCCGCTTGAGAGGCACCGTGTAGGAACCCCATGCCATTACCGCAACCAGGACCGCTAAAATGCCTTGATATTCGTACACGAAAAATTCCTTAGTCAATAGGGTGTGTGCGCCAAATCACACATGCCATGCAAATCTAGGAGAAATTAGGGAGAATGGAATTCGTATTAGTCCATTAGAGAACAATGTTGCCTGCACTATTCGCGCCTTAATGGTTTGATGCGTTTCCAGGCAAGAGGAGTAGATTAGTTACATGGTCATTGAGCGAACATCCACAGCCGACTTCGACGAAGTGAAAGCCGTACTTCGGGAGTGTGGCCTGCCCGAGGGTAACCTGTGTGCCGCCGATATGGGGCGCTTTTTGGTTGCCCGCTCCGGGCGTTGTGTCGTGGGTGTAGCCGGAATGATCATTCAGGGTTCCTGCGCGGTGGGGCATTCCCTCGCGGTGGTTCCTGGCTTTCGTGGGATGGGTTTGGGACGCCTTTTAGCGAACGGTCTTCTGGACTGGTCGTCCACTTTGGGTCTTGGATCGATCTACCTTTTCACCTGTCAGGCGGAGTTCTATTTCCGCGCCATGGGGTTTTCCGTGGTGGAACAGGGAGAGGTTCCGGAAACTATCCTCATGGCCCTTTCTGATCTTTGCGATCCAGGTGTTTTTGGTGCGGGCCACATTCTGCACTTTCGCCTGGAAACGATCTTCGATCGGCTCGCCGCAGGAGCAGAAAATTATGGGAGCTACGGGATAGTCGAAGCGTTGCAGTGATGGCGATTTAGCCCCGAAAACCTTGCAACAAACATGGAAGGCTGCGTGATGTACGCAGCCTTTTATTTTGGAGTTTTTATGCAAACCACATCTAACTTTGCTATCATCATTCTATGACTGATGAGCCCAATTCCCAGCGGCAATTTATTCGGCATCCCTCCGACATCCCCATCACATGGAGCTTTGCCGATGTGGCCGTCAAGGGAACAGAATATTTGCGGAACATTTCTGAAGGTGGGCTGGCTTTTCTGTCGGTCAGCGAAATCGCCGAAGGAGTATTGGTCGATATCAACATTCCTGTGGTGCATCCGCAAGTTTCCATGAAAGGTGTTGTGGTTTGGTGCCGTCCCGAAAGCGAAGGCCGCTTCGAAGTGGGCGTCCGCTTTGTGGATGAAAGCAATCGTTTTCGCATGCGCATGGTCGAGCAAATCTGCCACATCGAAATTTTCAAAAAAGAGATTCAAGAAAAGGAAGGCCGAACCGTTTCCGGTGAAGAGGCCGCCCTGGAATGGATCCATCGCTTTGCCAAAGATTTCCCGAAGTAAATTCGGAAAATTGAGGAAGAACATAATCCTTGCCGTTTGGATTCAAAAATGGTATTCCCATAAGGAATTATTTTTATTTCGGAGAGAACAGCATGCTTGGTCTTCTGGTTGGTCTTCTGGTTGCGACATTCATTTCCTTCATGCTCATCCTGCGCAAGCGCCTGGAACAGGAAAAATCCCTGCGCGCCTGTCTTGCCCAAATGGCCAAAGGAAATGTGATGCCATTTACCAAAGCGCCCACAGGAGATTTGGGCATTGCCTGCGAAAAATTGCGAAAAGAAATAGCAACATCTGTGCGATGGTTCTCTGCCACGACCTCCAGCGTGGATGCACTTCAGACCGAATTTTTGGACATCATCGAGCAAGGTGAGCGAGGAACAGATCGAATCGCCCAGGAAAACCGGGCCCTTGCCAAGTCAGGAGAATTGGCCAGTACATCCACTCAGGAGATTGCCGGAACATCTCAAAAATTCAGTGATCAGATTGCGACCATGTCTGCCGCCATTGAGGAGCTTTCCATCACAATCCAGGATGTGTCTTCCCATGTGGTCACCGTGGCCAATCAGGGCAAAGAGGCCAGTCAGAGTGCAAACGAAACCTTGCGGGTAGTTGAGGAGCTTTCCGAAATGGCGAAGGGTATTGGAACGGTTGTGGATCTGATTCGGCAAATTGCATCCCAAACCAATTTACTGGCTTTGAATGCAACGATCGAAGCTGCTTCCGCAGGCGAGGCTGGCAAAGGCTTTGCTGTGGTGGCCAGTGAGGTCAAGGAGCTGGCCCGTCAAAGTGGGACCTCTGCTGGGCAAATCGATGAAAAAATCAAAAATATTCTTGGCAAGATTAATGATGTGGGGACTCGCATGAGCCGCCTCCAGAATTCTGTCCTAGCGATTTCAGAGGCTTCGAACAATATTGCCTCGACTACCGAAGAACAAAGTGTGACCGCGAAGTCCTTGGCGGCTGAGATCAGCTCCATGAATCAGGCGGGACAAAGCCTGACGACCCAGATCCGTTCGGTTACGGATTCAATGAGCACCATGGCCTCCCAAGGAAAGGACATTGAATATAACTGTAGTCAGCTCGCCAATGTCACTTTTAGAAACCAGAAGGGCGTTTCCAGACTGAGTCTTTTGAAAACCAACCTTCATAGCCATGCGGAAAAATATTCCTCGGACCCCATCTTTGATATTTCAGCGATCAAAGCAGGGCACATGGCTTGGTACAAAAAACTCCAGGCCCTCGTTTCTGGGGCAGGACAATTAAAGTCCGAGGATGTTGTCGACCATCATTCCTGTGCTTTAGGTAAATGGTATTTCGGCACAGATTCGGGCGCATTGCGGAGCAACCGGATTTTTCAGGAGCTTGGGCAGCATCACGAGGTTGTGCACCAGAGCGCCAAGGAGGTTGCGATGGCGATGGAACAGAAAAAATTTAGCGATGCCTACAATCATCTGCAGCGCTTTGAAGAGGCTCGCACCAAGCTTTTTACCTGCCTGGATTCTTTGTACATCGAGAGCACCAAAGCCTGAGTAGCCGGCCTCGCCCGTATGTATTAATTCCTGTGGACATCCAAAATCCCTTATGCGGGGTTAAGACCGAGGCACCAAAAAAAAGCTATCGCCCCACGGGGACGACAGCTTTCATTCTTTTTACCGAAAACGGGTGGATTAGGTTTTAACGAGCTCTTCCGAATTCTTTTGGATCTGCTCAAGCAACAGGGCCAAACGGGCCCGTTCTTTGGCGACACCCGGAACGATGCTTGCCAGGTTCTCGTCTGGATAAGGCTTTTCTCGGGAAATTTCGATGCAGTAGGCCATTCCATCTTCGATGTTCTGGGCCCAGTCGCGGAAATTCTTGAGCGCTTCAGGAGTGCTGTCCCATTGTCCGATTTGCTTTTCGAGCCAATCGACGGTCATCTCCATTTCCTTCACGAACATGTGTGGACGCTCGGAGGGGACCAAGGAGGTGCGCCGGCCATAGATATGGTCGATCATTTCGTCGAGGGTGTAAACCTTGTTGAACCAGGCGATTCCGGGACCCGGGCAGATGGCCTGGGGAGATGTCCAGCCGTCGCGCGCTTCACCCAGATTGATCAGGGCGCTGTTTCCCAGGTGATCGCAAATGCAGGCTTTTTCAAGAACTTTGCGCCGCAGGGTATCCTTAGTGTCTTCGGAGACTTCGGTGGATTCGATTTCGGCCAGCTTGCGCTTTTGATAAAAGTGGCTCGCGGTGCAAACGTCGTGATCGCTGAATTCCTTATTGGATACCAGGAATCCCTTGGGACATGGGGACCCAGGATTGCCGGCAGCTGCTTTGCGCATGTGCCATTCTTCGGAACCGGAATGGCGAAGGTTGTTGAAAGGGACGCCCAGGGGTGAGGCATCGCTAAGGTAAAGATCCTTTTCGGTGGCGCGCACCAATTGATCGCGGGTCACCGCATCAACGGCTGTCGCTTCGGGGACAAGCAGGAAGGGCGAAGCCCAGCCCGTGCGGTCCATGCCGAAATAGTCGCGCATGCGAAGGTCTTCGCCGTGGGTTCCGATACCGCCTTGCACGGTTACCAGAGGTTCGCGGTTCTTTTCGAGGGGTGCCAGGTCCCAGCCCATGGACTTGTAGTACTTTTCGACCAGGGGCTTGAATTGCTCCACCAGCGAAGTGCGCTTTTCGCGGACTTCCTTCAAAATGCTGGCCAGAAGGGCGCCATTAGACGCAAAGGCATGGCCGCCACAATTGAGTCCGGACTCAATGCGGAATTCGTGGACTTCGATTCCCTTGCGGGCGAGGAAGCGGCCTTGGATCATGGCGGAGCGGAAGTCGCTAACCTTGATCACGATTCGCTTTTTGATGTCGCCCATGGAATCGCGATAAAAATCACGGAACTGGGACATGTAATTGTAGAGGCCTTGATTGATGCCGGCACTAAAAACAATACAGGAATTCAGCTTGGAATTCGCGTAGCCACGAAGGGCTGCTTTGGCATCGGAAAATTCTTCGGGCAGGACATGACCCTTGGAGTCATGATTCAAACGATCCAATTTAACCATGATGTTTACATCAATGGAACCCGCATCCATCCGGGCCGTGAGCTCGTCTTCCACAATTTGACGTTCTGCTCCCTTGGGCATGGCGAGCATGGCGTTCCAAGCTTGCTTCAATGAGCTTGTATCGGGAAGAAGGCGGAAATAACGGTCTTTCTCGGTTCCTTCGAAAAAGGGCTGGCTACGAATGGAATCGAGCTTGCTGTAGACCAGGTCGTGAACCAGATCGAGATAAGCGGTGATGCGTTTGGCGCGGCCATCTTCAGCCTTGCGGGGAATGGGTTCGTATTGCAGGCTGTTGGCCTTGCAGTAATGTTCGCGAATATGTTCGAGGAGCAAGTCGTCAACGAGCGAAATTACGGACGAAATTCCGAAGGGTGCCACGCGGACTGGAGTATCCGCAGTAAAACCGGTGCCCATAACGGGAATGTGGAAGGAATGCAAAGCTAAATCCATAGGGCCTCAGAACAGGAAAACCAAATAATAAACAATATAATAGAAGGCGAAATTACGTTCAAAAGGTAAAGATACGAAATTCCCATTTAAACGCAACCACGAAAAACCCAAAAACCACAATCCAATCGGACCGGGGGTCTTGGATCATTATTCCACGATGACCCGACAGGTGTCCACTTGCCGGGGATCCGCGGTAGACTGAATCAGCAAAAGGGCCGTATCCCTGGTAATGCCTTCGGGAAGAATGGCTTTCATCCAGGCGGACATCACCTGGTCTCCCGTGGGCTGGATGGATTCCAGGGCAATGTCCAGGCTGTCCTTGAGAACGGAGCGGTCTTCCCGGGGCACGCGGAATAAGTAGTGCGCGCTGGCCGAAGTAGGTGTGGCGGTGACCGATTGTAGCGAATCCGCAAGGAAAAGGGTGTCACCCACCGAGGCGTAAAGGGTACCCGGGGTTACGGTCCAGCTCAGCAGGCTTCCTGGTTTTTGCACCATGGAATTCAGATGAATGGTAAATGTTGGATCAATCCAATAGGTTTCAGAATTGCCCAAACCGGTATATTGCAAGAAATATTTGCCTGTTTTGGGAACCTGGAACAAATTGGGGTCTTGTTTCATCCAGTTGTTGGTGAGGACCTGGGAAAGCGTGTCGACGGGGGTTCCTGCGGAATCCAGGACGCGGAGGAGTTTTTGCACTTTGTTGATCCCTTGCATCCCGTACCAAATGTGGAGGCTGTCCCCAACGGTCAAGTTCCCCAGCCAAACATAGTGGTCATGACGCACATCCCAGCCCGACGCGTCCGAGCCTTTGCGATCAATGGAAAGCGTGTCGCCGGCCTGGGGCATGGTGTCAGGGTATGCCAGGTATTCACCCTTCCCCAGCTTGATGGAATTCAGACGAAAAGTAAAGAAGGCGTAGTTTCCACTGTTCCAAGCGGGGATTATGGTGCGCAGCTTGATCGTCCAGGAAGTGGAATCCTGGGGAAGCAATTGCCGGCGCATCTCGGTTTTGACCGAATCCAGCAAGGAGCCCGCTTCGTCAAAAAGGCGAACCCCGTCCAGGTTTTGACCCGTAGACGTTAAGGTCAAATTATTGCCCGCATAAGAGCTGAAGTGAAAGATCGTGGAGTCTTCTTGACGATCGAGGCGAAAACAGCCTTGCAAATCCAGGTTCGAAGCAAGGGTGAGGGAATCTTCTGATCCCGTAAATTTGAAGAAAGCGGTGTCGACATCCAGGCTCGCAAAAAGGTCGGGGATAGAATCCGCTAGTCCCAAGGAATTCCGCTCGCCAGTAATCTCCAGGAAATAGTAACCCGTATCCATGAGGACAAAATGGTTGGTGAGGTAAAGGGAATCGGCTGCGACCATGTAATTGGCGTAGGTCGAATCCGGTAGAATGTTCGTGGGCAACTGAATCAATCCGGATTCGTTTTTTACGCGAAATTTTGCGCCAGCCTCGATGCCTCGGGATTTGAGGGAAAGGTGCAGAACGGTTCCCCGCGGGTAATGTCCCAGATAAAGGTTCCATGGTGAAGATTCCGCCACGGAATCCGGAACCCGGTAGGCCAGGGAATCGTCTACAAAGATGGTGTCGCCGTACTCGATTTCGGCGCGATCAGGATCACCGGGGTCTGAGGAGGAAGACGTCCCTAGGCTAGAGGAGGACGAAGAGGTTTTATCGGGATCCTTTTTGTCATTGAAAAAGGAACAAGCACCCAGCGCCAAGGTAAAGCAAAGCAGCGTGCATCTCAGCAATTTTTTTTGGCAGGTCATGCAGTTAATATATGTATTCATTACTGTCCAAAACAATTGGCAAAAAGGATTTTCAGGTCATCCTCGGGCATCTTGTCATCCCTGGCATTTCACACAGTGGACATGTGCAAATCGTGCGATGTAATACAACCCAGTCAAACCGTTTCGCCCAGAATAACCTTGATGGCCTGAATGACTTCCATGGGGTTGAAGGGCTTGGAAAAAGTTCGGACCGCGCCCAGAAGTTTTGCCGACTGCAAAATATCGACGGTGCCAGTCATGCGGCCTCCGCCCGACATGGCAATGATGGGGACATTGGGGTGGTCATTGCGCATTTGAAGAATGGTCTCAATGCCCTCCTGCTCGGGCATGAGCAGGTCAGTAATCACCAAGTCGACGGAGTTTTGCTGAATGATTTTAACCCCTTCCAGGCCATCGTTTGCTTGGACCACATGATAACCGGAGCGCACCAGAAATGCACGTAGGACTTCGCGGATTTCGGGTTCATCATCAATGACGAGTATCGTTTTCAGATTTTAGGCCCTCAGGTGCGTGGTTGCTGGCAAGTGCCTTGCGAATCGCAATGGACAAATCGACCAGAACCACAGGTTTTGTGAGGAATGCTTGGAGGCCCAGTTCGCGCAATTCGCGCGGAGCATCGGCTTCCAAATATCCACTCAGGAGGATTATCGGAAACTTCGGTTGGATTTGCAAGATATTTCTGGATAGTTCAAGTCCCGAAATGCCCGGCATGGTCTGATCGGTGACCAAAAGGTCAAAATCCAGGGGATGCTCCTTGAAATGCTCTAGGGCCAGAAGGCTGGATTCAAAAGGCGTAACCTGATAGCCAAGCGCATGCAGGGCCTTGGTTTCCATGTGCACATTTTCGGGCTCATCGTCTACCAGGAGAATGCGCTCCCCCTGCCCACGCTCCATGGTTTTTTCCGCTTCCACGGGTGCCGTTTCCCCGGCAATTGCGGGAAAATAAATCACAAAGCTCGTGCCTTCATCGACCTTGCTTTCCACCAGAAGTTCGCCCTTGTGACTTGCCACGATTCCGTGCACCACGGAAAGTCCAAGACCCGTCCCTTTGCCCACGGGTTTGGTCGTGAAAAAGGGCTCAAAAATCCGTTCCATTACGGTAGGGGGCATTCCGCATCCATTGTCTTTGACGGTAATGGCCACATAGTCGCCGGCTTGCTGGTTGGGAGTCTTCAGGCGACAGAATTTTTCGTCATGGTATTCGTTTTGGACACGCACCTCGATGATCCCCCCGTTTTGGTCCACGGCGTGGGAAGCATTGGTGCAAAGGTTGATCAGAATTTGATGGATTTGGGTGGGTTCGCCAAGAATTAAGCGACAATCCGAAGCGATGCGGCATTTAAGCTCAATGGTGGAGGGAAGCATGGCGCGCATCATGCCCACGGCCTCCTTGACCACGCTGGAAACCTGCAAGGGAGTACGCGCAGCTTCGCCTTGTCGTCCAAAAACGAGAATTTGACGCACCAAATCCCGGGCGCGCTCCGCGGCCTTCACAATGTGTTGCACATCGCCGTAGACCGGGTTTTCCGGAAGTAAGCTCTGCAGGGCCATGTGGGCAAAGCCAAAAATTGGAGTCAGGATGTTGTTGAAGTCATGGGCAATGCCACCCGCCAATGTGCCGATCGTTTGCATTTTCTGGGAGCGACGGAGCTGGGCCTCCATCTGGGAAAGATCTTCCTTGGCCTTGAGCGCGGCGGTGACGTCCTCTTTGGCGGCCACGAAGTGGGTGATGACTCCCTTTTCGTTGCGGATGGGAGAAATGGTGCTCTCGTCCCAGTAAAGGGACCCGTCCTTGCGCTTGTTGTGGAACAAGCCCTTCCAGGTGTTTCCCGA
Source organism: uncultured Fibrobacterota bacterium (assembly GCA_903876665.1). Lineage (GTDB taxonomy): Bacteria > Fibrobacterota > Fibrobacteria > Fibrobacterales > Fibrobacteraceae > CAIRAY01. Next base: position 13,253 of record CAIRAY010000181.1, read on the forward strand.
AAGAATTGTATCCCAGAGCTCCCTCGTGTTCACCTTGCCTGCAGGGTCGCCGGAACTCAGAATGCGGGGAGTTTTTCCGATCACTTCTTCGGCAGTATAGCCGGTAGTCAGGGTGAAGCATCGGTTCACATATTCGATTATACCATGGACATCCGTAATCACCAAAGAAGATGCGCTTTGTTCAATGGCGTGGGACAGTTTGCGGATTTCTTCCACGAAATGTCTGTTTTCCTGGATCTGACCGAATTCGCGCAAGGCCCGATCTACAATGTGAGGCATTTCCGAAAAGGAATGCTCTGCTTTAACCACATAGTCCAAGGCACCAGCCTTCAGGGCGCGCACCGCATCGTTTTCATCGCCAAAACTCGTCATGACGATAACGGGTTTTTTTTCGTGCCGTTCGTTTTCGACCAGTTCGATTCCCTTGCCATCGGGCAGATTCAAGTCCGTGATGGTCAAAACCGGAGTGTGCTGCGACAGCCATTCCCGGGCTTCCTGCAGGGTAGCCACGGAATGAATGTTCAGGGAACTCGCGGCCTTGCGAAAAGCCTTGTGGATAAAGTAAACATGAGCTTCTTCATCTTCAATCAGTAGAATGGTGTTGCTATCTTCATCCATGAATAATCAGCCCTAGTTTAAGAGAACAAATTTTTCTTCGCCTTTGAAGGCTTCGCCTTGAACCTTGATCGTATATACGCCTGTCTCGAGGTCTTTGGCATTGAACTGGAATGGAGTCAGCTTTTCGCCTTCCATTTGCTGTTCGTACACCAAAAGGACTCTGCGTCCCTGTTCGTTGAACACTTCGACCTTCACGACCTGGGGATTGGCAATCAGGAGTGAGAAGGAAACCTGAAGCGCGTAAGGATCTACATCCACGGGACTCATTCGGTAGCCACCGGGAACCACATCGCCCCCAACGGAGCGGTTGGGATCGATAAAATTGACATAGAGGGATGGGGGCTCAATTTTGGAGTGCTCCTTGGAGGCGGCAATGTCGGGTGCACCGTATTTGGCCTCGGAACTGATCAACAAGGATATAATCCTATTGGGATCCTCTTTGAGAAAATTATTGAGCGCCCGGGATTGGAAGTAATACCCGAACGGCCATTGGCTATTGAGCGTCAAGGATCCCAGGTACTTTGCATTTTCAGCTTCGGCCCCTCCACCGGCATGTAATTTTTCATCGTAATAACCACCACCTATGGAATTGGAGCCCGGAGCGTTGTTCCAAGTCACCGAATCTTCCGCCCACATTTCGCCCAGCTTGCCGGCCCCGTATGATTTTTGCTCGCGAATTCCGTAGACATTCCAGATCACGGGCAGGCTATCCTTGCGGGGTTTCAGTTTGAACTGCAAGGCGGCGTCGGAAACAGGTCCAGGCAATGCGGAAAGGTCAAAACGCAAAAGCATTTTTGTGCTCTTGCCCGGGGAGAACTGCACGGGAAGTTCGGGTGATTTGCCCAGGCATGAATCCGGATATTCCTCCGCAATAACGGCATCTGCTCCGCGCCCCGAAGGGATGTTGTCTCCGTTGTGGTCCCGGGTGGTGATTTTGCGGTCCCAGGCGACCACTTTGGATGTGTCGGTGCGGGTCAGTTTTCCATCGGTGGCGGAAAGTTCCAAATCGTAAATTCCTGAATAGGAAAACGACACCAGGCTATTCAAATCTTTTTGGCGCGAAAAGGAAACCCGTCCGGCTCCTCCCACTTTGTTCCAGGTCACGGGGATTGCGCAAAGACCGGTGCCTCGGCCATCGTCGTCAGCAAAGCCAGCCAACGGGGCGCTACGCGGTAGAACCAAAAGCTGGTCTTTTCCGGCATTGACTTTGGGTGGCAAGTTTAAGCCAGTTTTGGGCACATAGCCCACGAAAAGGGGAATGGTTCTTGCACCGGACGCATTGACCGGAATGACTTCTTTCTTGAGGCCCAGGGACTGGTCCGGGCGCTCCTCTTCGATGAGAATGGGGTATTCGTTGCCGGCGGGGGCAGATTCCCGCAGGCCGGCGATGCTGATGGAAGAAGTGTCGCTGGTGAACATGGGCTGGTTCTTGGCACCAGGCCCTGCGATTACATGCGCACCGAGGACTTCGGTTTCGCCCGCCATGTGGGTGTGGATGATTTTGTTGCCACGAGTGGTAGTGAGGCCCAGAATCCAGACGGTTCCGCCATGATTTGCAATTTGTGTGCCCTGATCATAGGTTAGATGCAATTGCCGGGCCCATACCTTCTGCAGATTGAAGCTCAAGGAGCCAGAGGCGCTAACGTCCTCAAAAAAGACATCGCCACTCCCTATTTCACGGGATTCATAGGATCCAATTCCCATGTTCCTGAGAATCAAAGTCCTGTTGCTCAAGTGTTTGATTCCTGCCCCAAAACTTTCGAAGCGCTCAATGGAAATTTTAGGAGCCACGCCATCCGCAATAATGAATTTTCCCGTGCCATCGATTTTGGCTTCAATGCCAATAATGCGACGAACTTGCTTGCGAATAATGACATCGCGGGTAATGGTGTAACGCCCGCCGGGATTGAAATAGATGGTCTCGGCCCCGTCATCAATCGCCTGTTGGATGGCCTTGGAATCATCAGAACCATCGCCTACGCTTCCACCATAGTCACCCGAAATAGCCACCCAGTTTCCGGTGTTTCCCCAAGAAACCGAAGGCGTTTCGGCGATGGGCAGACGCAGGGACAGTTTGGGGGATGAACAAAGTTGCAAGGCCCCGTGGGAGGAATATTCGTAGACATCCAGTTCTTTGTCACCCGGGCCTTTGTCGTCTACAATGGACTTGGAATATCCAGATACCACGGTATTGCGGACAAACAATACTCCACCTTGGTTGATAATGGCAGGACCCCGCTCTCCTTCCCGGGTATGGTCGAATTTCGCATCCGTTAAAGTAAGGGTTGCGGTGGGGCCCAGATTGTGGATGCCCGGCACATTGCCCCGCACGCTCAGGGCACGGATGGTCACCATTTGACCCTGATTCAGCAGGCCGGCTTTCTTCTGGTCTGAAAGGACAATGTGCTCCAGGGTCATTCCGTTGTAGGGAGACCCCGTGAGAATTCCCACATCGAATCCGACCACTTCCACATGGTTCACCAATAGCGGGCCAATGAATGGAGCAAAGGACATGTCGATTCCCGCCACGCCCTTGCGGTCTTCGGCAATGATTTTCACATTGTTGATGGTGCCCTGCATGGCCGCGTTAAAGCGGATGCCCACGGCGCCAGGATTGCCTTTGCCCACTTGCAGAGAAAGATCGCGGATGGCGTTGCGGAAGCGGGGCGCGGGCCCCAGGCCCGTATAAATGACTGCCTTGGGGATTTCGGGGTTGTCGAAGCCAACGGATTTGGGCGCCAAGCGGATAATGGTCTTTTGAATGTCCTGCCCTTGCAGGATGGTGCGACGGTAGGCTTGGGCCGTATCGGCGCCCTTGGGCCAAGTCAAAGTGCGACTGACCAGGTAGACGCCCTTCGGCAGATAAATCAGGTAATTGCCATTGGGATGGTCATCCAAGGCTTTTTGAATGGCTTCGGTATCATCAGTTTTGCCATCGCCTTTAGCGTTGTACGGATCAATGGTGACATCGATGATTTTGGCCTGAAGTGGAAATGTCACTTCTTCGGCCATCAGGTTGACGGTCAAAAAGAGTAAAACCAGAATAGAAGAAAAATGCAATTTATGGCAACTCATCGTTTGTTAATCTAGGTTTTATGCGTGATTTCGAAAATAAGCAAAAAATCCCTCATTCATAGCTCCTGGATCATTGTATCCCTTTTTTGCCACAGTGTCTATTCGGAATCGCCCTCTTCCTGTGTTGAAGGCGCAAAAATCAACAAAATATCCTTTGCGGGCCTGGCCCATACCCGGGAGACGGTCGTCGGGCGGGAACTGCTCCACAAAAAGGACAACCCCTATTCTCTGGCCTCCTGGAATTCAGAGAAAAAGCGCCTCCAGGATTTGGATCTGTTCGCAGAAGTCAGCTTGACTTGCCTTGCCGACACCCAGCCTGGAGCGCCGACGGGTGAACTGGAGCTGCAGTATCACTTTACCGAATTATTCCAGTATATTCCGGCCCCCAGCGTCAAACAAACAGACCAGGATGGGTGGATGCTCGGTGGCGCGCTCGCCGCATTGAACCTTTTTGGTTACGACATCCGAGCAGAACTGCAGGCCCGGGGCACGGTGGACCCTTGGTTGCGTGCCAAAGAATTTGCTTTTTACGCCAACGCTCCTTGGGCGGGTTCGGTTCCGCTTTCCTGGAAAACGGAGCTGATCCAGACCGACTCCTGGGATGCCCTGCGAGGCTTCCACGACCGCTCTCTGAACGGCGAGCTGGATCTGGAGCAGATGAACGGGCGTAACTTCGGCGGGATTCTTTCGGGTGGATTCCGCAGATTGCGCCACATAGGCCAAGCCTCGGATCCCGTCTTTTGGCTTTCCGGATCTTCCTGGGATTGGGTGCCCCGCGTGGGCGCTGCGTTTGTTTGGGACAGCCGTGACGCCAGCCTGGATACGCGTAGCGGAGTTTACAGCGAGGTTCGCCTGACCCAGAATGGCGGAATTCTGGGAGGGCCAGCGGACTATTTCGAAATGCTGTGGGATTTGCAGGGTACTTTGCCTGCGGGCCCTGGCATAGTGCGCGCTGGAATGCTTACGCGCTACCGTCCGGGCACCATTGGACTCTACGACCGCTTGCACCAGGGCGGTTCAAATACATTGCGAGGAAACAACCCGGACAGTTCGGTGTGGGGAAATTCCGAGGTGATCACCAATTTGGAATGGCGGCAGGCATTACTTGAGCGCCGATCGATCAAGCTCTTAGGTGTGCAAGGATTCTGGGCCCTGCAGTGGGTCGCAGGCTTTGATGGTGCGTGGCTTTGGAAAGGCGAAAAAATCCCGGGACCTGAAAACTATCGTTCGGCCATCTACGGAGGCGTGCACCTGGTGCTCCCGGCCATCGACCGGGTGCGCATTGAAATGGGTGGCAACCCCTACGAGAAAAGCTGGGCCTTCACCATCGGGCTCTTTGAAAAAGCAGCCACGCAACGTTGGCGGAGTCGCTAAAAATTCCTTATGGCAACACCCCTTACAGCGGAAGAACAGGTCCACATGAACCAGCGCCTTGCGGAGCTTCCCGCGCGGCCGGGTGTGTATTTGATGAAGGATGCCAAGGCTCGCATCATTTACGTGGGCAAGGCTAAGCTGTTGGACCGCAGGGTACGTAGCTATTTTGACGGGCGTGACAAATCCGGGCACCGGGCCGCGCGCCTCATGGTTCCGTACATTCGGGATATTGAATGGGTGCTTTGTGAGTCCGAGCACGAGGCCCTAGTGCTTGAAGCCACGCTGATCAAGAAGCATTGGCCCCGCTACAATGTCCGGCAAAAGGACGACAAGCATTTCCCCTACCTGATGCTCACCATGAACGAGCCTTATCCGCGTTTGATTGTGGTGCGCCACATTCGCGATGACGGGAATCTTTATTTTGGACCCTACCTCAATGTGCGGGCCATGCGTCACTTGCTCGACCTGGTTCCCCGGCTCTTCCACATCCGCGAATGTGATCTCAAACTGCCACTCAAAACACCCATCCGCCCTTGTCTGGCCTGGCACATTGGGCGTTGCGACGCGCCCTGCGCCAATCAGTGCGGCATCGAAGATTATGGCAAACAAGTGAAGCAGACCGCTCGCCTCCTCGAAGGCAAGCGCGACGACCTGCTCAAGCAATGGGAAGGGGAAATGAAATCCCTTTCTCAGGAATTCCGCTTCGAGGAAGCTGCTAAAATTCGCGATCGCATCCAAGCCTTGCAGGCCACCACCTCGCGTCAAAAAGCGGACCTCAACAACGCGGGCATTGATCTGGATGCCATTGCTGTGTGTCGCACCGGAACGCTGGGATGTGCCGTAATCCTTGAATACCGCGGGGGCATGCTGGTGGAGCGCAGGCACTTTCCGCTTGAATGCAATCTGGAACAGGAAGAAAGCGAAATCCTTGCAGAATTTTTACCCGCCTGGTATTTACAGGATGGCACCGCACCCGTGGAAATTTTGGTCGAACATGACCTGGAAGATGTCAAGATTTTTGAAGAAACCTTCTCGGAAAAAGCCAAACGGAAAATTCATATCAACACCCCCCAGCGGGGCGACAAGCCCGGATTCCTTCGCCTGGCGCGCGCCAATGCCGAAATGCTCCTCATTGAATTAAAGAGTAAAGAACTCAAGTATGATGAAATCGACCAATCGGTTTTTGTGTTGCAAAAGGAACTGGGACTTGCGCACACGCCATTTCGCCTCGAGTGTTTCGACATTTCGCACCTCGGGGGAACAGACACGGTGGCTTCCATGGTGAGCTTCCGCAACGGACGGCCCGAGCGCTCCCAATACAGGCGCTACAAGGTAAAGACGGTGGAAGGCATCGATGATTTTGCCAGCATGCGCGAAATTGTGGGCCGTCGCCTCAAGCGTCTCATGGAAGAAGACAAGCCTCTGCCCGACCTTCTGGTGATCGATGGAGGCAAGGGCCAGGTGGAGGCCGCATGGGCTGTGGTACATAGTCTGGGGCTGTTTGAACTCCCGGTGATTGGACTTGCGAAACGCCTCGAAGAAATCGTATTTCCGGGGGGAAAAGAAACCATTCTGCTCAAACGATCAAGCCCCGCGATCAAGCTCTTGCAACGCGCCCGCGATGAAGCGCATCGCTTTGCCATCACCTTTCAGCGTTCATTGCGCAAGGCCCACTTGCGCGTGGAATGGCTCTCGGATTTGCCCGGAGTCGGGCCCGCCTTGCAGAATAAAATCCTCAAGGAGTGGAAGACCAAAGCGGGCTTCCTGGCTGCGACTCCTGAAGAACTCGAAACCGTGATCGGAAAAAAGCGGGCCGTTACCATCAGGGAACTCGTTGCAGGCAAGGCCTACTAACATCGTCGTTAATTATGCGACAAAAACAAAACAGCCCCCAATCAAGTCAATCATGCCTACAGGCCAATAATACCAATGGTCTAACGAGTTTAGACAAGATTTTTTTGGACAGTAGTGAATGAATAGGAAAAATGCGGTTTCGGTTTTGTGCTACGAAATTCGACTCCATCCGGCACCCCGTTTTGTCTATATTCACTCAATGGTGTTCATGGGTTATGCCCGGCACGGGCATGACAATCCATAAATACTATGCATGTCGCAATACCAGTAACGTTGTTAGTAAGTCAAAAATATTTCAGCCTGAAACAATCAAACCCGTCTCAATGGAGCCATGATGAAACCTTTTGAAAGCCACCTTGTTCTGGCTCGTATCGTGGCCTGTATGATTCTGCTGGGAATCTCGGCTTGTTTTGCCCAAAACAAAGTTGTCGACACGCTTTCCCTGGTCGAAGATACCACGCCGATTTTTCGCAATCCAGGAAAGGGTTGGGTATTTTACACGACCTGGTTCAATGGCATGACTGCAGATCAAATAGCCCGGGGAAGCGTGTGCTACAGCCGTTTCAGCTGGGTAGATATTGAACCACAGGAAGGGACCTTCAATTGGGCCACCATTGATAACGGAATCGCCCGCTGCAAGGCACAGGGCATCAAGTACGCATTCGGAATCATGAATATCAGCATGGATTGGGGTCCGGATGACGGCTATGCCACGCCCAAGTGGGTATTTGATGCTGGCGCAACCTATTACCGAGTAAAGGATATTCGGAGGCCGACTCTCTACAATACCATCCCTTATTGGACCAACAATCCCGTCTTTTTTACCAAGATGAACGCATTCATCCAAGCCATGGGGACAAGATACAATGGAAATCCGGATATTTCCTGGATTGATATTCGCAGTTATGGCAACTGGGGAGAAGGACACCTGGGGGGAATCTCCAAAGACATGAACGGCGCCACCATTACGGAACCCACTTCTACGGCCATGACTACGGACTATTACCAACCCTTCCTAGCGGCCTTTCCCAAGACCCAGCTCATTTTGCCATGGGGTCATGCGGGACACAATGTAGCCTACGATTGGGCCGTCAATAACGGAATTGGCATGCGTCGGGACGGGCTCCCCGACTGGAGCGATGGGACCGACATTGCCCGAGCCGATGGCAAGGAGCCTGCGGTGGTGGAGTACACGGCCAATTATACTGATATGGTTACATCCAATGTTTGGAATGATTCCCTGGTCACCACGGCGGCTTTGAATGCGCATGCCTCCTACGCAGAAATCAGTCGTGGTGACCCTGTTCAATTTATGACCGCTGCGGATTCCTATATGAAGAACCTGGCCAACAAAATCGGGTATCACTTTGTACTACGCTCCATCGCTCTGCCCTGGGATAACCTGATAAAGGGCACTTCCTTTCCCGTGCGCATGAAATGGGTAAACCGTGGCACCACCAACCTATACAACGAGAATGGCTTCATCGCCTTGGCTCTTTTGAACGCCAGTGGGCAGGTTGTGGATTCTTCCTGGATTGCCAATGTGGATCCTAAAACCTGGAGACCAGGCAACATCGATATTTCGTCCAACGTTCAATTTCTCAAAGCACCATCGGGGAGCTACACTCTTGCCCTTGGGCTTTTCACCAGTAAGGCCAATGCAAGCCCGGACTACCGCCTCGGCAACACGGGTCGCAATGCAAGCGGGTGGTATGTCCTCAGCAGCATGACGATCAAGGATGCTCCAACCAAAATCCGTGGCAACACCTTGCAGACCCAATTGCAGACAAACGAAGTCAGCAAGCTTCGGCGATTCACCTTGACGGGAAGGACCGTGCAACGGGTGCTCAAGTAGGGATTGTCGGGCAGCCTAAAGAATCAAAAGCAGCTCGTCTGGCCATTGGTATTATTAGCCTGTAGGCATGATTGACTTGATTGGGGGTTGTATTTGTCATGGCCGGGACGGCCATCACCGCACCATTCAGCACTATTCTGTGATGCCTGCCCTAGTTACAAGGGCTCTGCAGCAATGTTAACGCCAGCCCCAGGGCTTCGAATATTCCTGCGATGTGAGCCGACGGATATGCGCGTGGGCATGGATGGGCTTGCCAACCTCACCCGCAAGCAACATCCTTGCGCAAGACCCGCTTTCTTGCGGACGCCCGCATTCCGCTCGACAACAATCTTTCGGAGCGGCCGCTCCCATTTGCGAATACCCCAATTGAAACCTACGACGGTATCACACCGCGCAAGTACGCCGAATTTATCAGAAGACCCTTGGTACGGATATCCTGTTCCAATTGACGGCGGAGGTGGTCTGCTATGGCGCCCATCATAAGATCTCCGTCATTTCAAATCCAATCCGAACAGCATTTTCCATTGCTGTAATTTCCACATCAGTCAACATGCCAAATTGAGATGCACGCTTTGCAGCAGAAATCTTACCCTTGGACTGGACACAAAGACTCATAAACAGGTCCATTTGACGATCCGGTATGTCTACAATATTGCGAAGCATTCTTTTGGCTGTATCGTAATGCCGTAAAAATTCAAGCTCAGTAGTCAGTTCTTCATGAATAGTAATCTCAATGAAGCTCGAAAGTGCCTCCGTTTGAGCGGTCATATCCATATAACGGTACAGGTTCGCTGTATCATTGTGGACAAGCATTTTGCCTTCGTGATCTAGTGAGTATTGGACCTGAGGAAGAACCAAACGTGAAAAGGCTTCAAGGGATGCATCGTAATCTTTGGCATGCTTCAGCATCGTTGCAGACACAGGGAACACCATCCCATTGGGTGTATAGCCTCTGCGCGCAAGCACATTATGGATTAGAAAGCGATGGATACGACCGTTGCCATCCTCAAATGGGTGTAAGAATACAAAGCCATAAGCAAGGACAGCTGCATGAATTACAGGATGAACGCCACCAGTTCCCATCCTTATATTGGACTCTACAAGTCCATTCATCAGAGCTTGAATATCTTCTGGCTTTGGGCAAACGAAATGAACAAGCTCGTTTTGAAATTGAATGGTTTGTCCAACGTAATTCTGGGTGCTACGGTAATCGCTATCTACAAAACGGACATCAACAATGCGGTTCTGTAGCTCCAGTAAGCGATTTTTTGAACAGAAATCATCGCGCTCAGCCAAGTGCAGTAGAGATACAAACCTTTCAGTGCGGGTAGAGTCTGGCACCTCTCTCTCAATTTCAAATGAAGATTTAGTTTCCTTTTGAAATAGATACCCTAGAGCTCGCCTTAGTTGTTCTGGTGGGTAATCTTTGAAGATGTCTGTACATTGTTGCGGGTAGTTAGCGGCCTCCATTTTCTGAAGTTCATTTGTTCGCCTAACTACGGGGCAAAAGTCCCTAGGACCAAGCAGATTATCAATGATTCGGTATCGAGGTATGCGTACACCCGTATCTAATGCGTAATACTTTTCTGGGTCCAGTATCGGTACATAATTGCATTTGGGCGCATCTGGTATGGGAAGTACCTCTTGTCGTACAAACTCATAAAGGAACCAAATAGTGCGACAATGAATGCCTGTCGGTTTAGATTGAATGAACTCGATCAAAGCATCTTTGGGAGCAACTTTGAAGATCTGGTCGAGGATGCCTAAATGAATGCCATCATACTTCAAGGCGAATTCAAGGTGATCCCAAGGACTTTCACCAGGCCAAAAGGATGCTGGAAATGTTTCGAGAACCGTAGCACCCTCGATGCGTACGAATCTAGAACCCGCGATACGGGAATGGTGCCAATGGGGCTGATCAGCAATCTGATAGTGCTCAAGCAGGTAATCGTAACCTGCGAGCCTGCTATTCTGTTCATTTGCCATTCAAAAACCCTTTCACTGGACACATTTTCGTTTCAATTCAATCTAGCATCTTAAAATCAAATGCCATAACCAGACCATATCAACATCATATAAACAATTATTGGGCGATTCTGATTAAAAATTGCATTCCCCTATAAATTTATTCTTCCATTTCAGTCTTTCCATGAATAAATCATTCCTAAGCAATAGTCGACTAAATATTCGCAAATAGCAAGGACTCAGATACAGGAGACCGCTTGTGTAATATGCTGTAAAAATGTTCAAAAATGGTCAGGCTTGTTAAAGCCATATGATTCTTCTATAGATGCCTCACAATTGCATTTCTTACAACTAGCTTTAGTTATTGACGGTCCACTTTTCACATCAGACTTTACCACCGCTACCGGGAGCTTTCCCAATGCCAGAAGCTGGTGAGCTTCATCTGCGAGTTCTATTGTCCTCATTCGGAGGGCATCCGTGATCGGGACATGGATCCTTCGGCGGATTTCACCATAAAAAACAGACCCATCACCGATGGTTAAACCGGTCATCTCTTCCAAACAAAGGGTCTGTGCGCAGAGTTGCACTGTGTCAGCGTCGTGCTGTTTTGGCTTGCCCCGCTTAAATTCAACTGGATGAAGCTCCCAGTTTCCTGACAGGCCCAAAAGAGGAATGTCCACGGAGGGCCCAGATGATTCAGATGCTTCCAGCACATCAAGTCGGCCATAAAGCCCGTAATTATGATTACGCACATGCAAGCCAGAATACTGACGAAGACCCTTTCGGAATTCTCGATATCCTTCATCCACTCGTTCATGGAGTGTTTTACCTTCAGCGGTCAAGCGATTTTCTGCCCACTCCTGATCAAGATGAATGAGTCCCCATTGCCTCTTGCAAAAGGCCAAGTGCTGGAGGCCGGAGACAGAAATACATTCCTCGTCAGAGTATGGCATAGTCTCGGTTTTCCTGAATGCCACGATTTTTCCATTCATCAGTCAATTCCTTCCGAATTGCATGGGAACGCATTCGTTTTTCAATCCAATCAGGCGGGTAGCCTTTTGCTTTATAAAGTTCTCTCGCTCTGGTGCTTGCCAGTTCGGGATCCTCGATTTCCTTGACGCGTTCATAGCCCACCTTGGCTAACCACTTCTTAAATGGTTCCGCTTTGGGGGATGGTATGCTTTGGATAATCCGGAAAACGCCTTCGGTGTTGGCGCAGGTTGTCTCCCTCATCTTCCCGTCGGGAGCGAGCAAAGGAAGGGGGGTACAAATTGTACCCCAGTTGGATTCCAGGGCGTCATCCCTCGCTCGCATCTTCTTTATGTATTGCTTTGGATCTTCGCTGTCAGTCAAAGCAAAAACCACATCCTGCACAGAGAACCACCACTCATCGTTATGGAGCGTGGTGCAAAGTCACATCTCTGATGCGAAGCTTCTCCAGGATCTTGCAGCAAAAGCCAGGGCCCTCAAGGATGCCCCGGCAATCAAGCTCACATACTCTGTGGACCCAAATGGAATCCTGCGTTCATTTTCCCCGAGAACCCAAGCGCAAGGTGCCAAAGGTGCAGGCGTAGAAACAAAGAGCGTCGGCGTCGACCCCAGAAAAAAGAAAGCTGAGGTTCACAAGGCCAATAACGCAACCACAGGTGTCGTAGCAACCAGGTGAACCGTTTTGCCTTTTCTGGATCGCGGTTCATCTCCGCGTGTGTGGGGAATAGCAGCAAGCCAGTCATTAAAATACATTGATCTGCGGTTCATCCCCGCGTGTGTGGGGAATAGAATATCTGTTCAGTCTAGCTATCTAATAGATGCGGTTCATCCCCGCGTGTGTGGGGAATAGGGTGCGCTCTATATGTCCGAAGAGGTGCAAGACGGTTCATCCCCGCGTGTGTGGGGAATAGATCGAGGAAATGGAAAAGGTCATGGAAGCGTACGGTTCATCCCCGCGTGTGTGGGGAATAGAGTGCGCCCAGAAACAATAGCCGAATCTAACGCGGTTCATCCCCGCGTGTGTGGGGAATAGATGTGGTCAGCATCCCTATTGAGTACAATGAGCGGTTCATCCCCGCGTGTGTGGGGAATAGTGAGTTACCGTTCCGCTAACCGAATATACGCCCGGTTCATCCCCGCGTGTGTGGGGAATAGAGACCTATTTCGGAACATTAGCAGACTCCTACCGGTTCATCCCCGCGTGTGTGGGGAATAGGCAATAGTCCGCGCCTCATTGGAATAGATCGTCGGTTCATCCCCGCGTGTGTGGGGAATAGCCAGTAACTAACGTAAGGGCCATATAGACAACCGGTTCATCCCCGCGTGTGTGGGGAATAGCATGTCTAGGGATGGAGGATATACTTATGGCCCGGTTCATCCCCGCGTGTGTGGGGAATAGTATTTCCTGCGGGTGGTGGTGGAGGCGGTGGCCGGTTCATCCCCGCGTGTGTGGGGAATAGGCTACCTCGACCCATTGCACCGTTAGTTTTGACGGTTCATCCCCGCGTGTGTGGGGAATAGCTCGCCATACTTGACGCAATCAAGCGTGACAACGGTTCATCCCCGCGTGTGTGGGGAATAGGGTACGGTTATTTTGTTTTAATTGTAAAATAACGGTTCATCCCCGCGTGTGTGGGGAATAGGAATGGCGACAAATACGCGAACCATCCCATTTCGGTTCATCCCCGCGTGTGTGGGGAATAGTGCTGCGGGAGCTGGCTATACCTGGACATTGACGGTTCATCCCCGCGTGTGTGGGGAATAGTTGCGTGGAGGCTTTTCTGGCAGTCGACCACCCGGTTCA
>CAIRAY010000182.1 GCA_903876665.1 uncultured Fibrobacterota bacterium
AGGCTCGCCATTACACGCTTACTCTCGGGCCTAGGGCGCGCCGGTTCATTAACAATATGTAGTTCGGGTTTTGGCTCCGGTGAACCCTTCCCATTCAATACCTGGATAATGTCCTCCGGTTTGCGCGGATAAGGCTTCACCGTATAAACCGCACCCACTGTTGCCATGCGCTTCGCGTTCCGCTTCTCCCCCCTGCAAAGCCGCGTCTGAAGCTTGTGGGTTTTTTTCTCATCCTCTGCCGCTTTTCTCGTGGCCTCCCGCAAATCCTTCTTTCTCATAACCACGCCCTTCCCATCGAAACTGAGCACTAAAATCTGTCCCGACGAAGCATTCACCAGGGTCGTCTTCTGGCGTGCTTGGTAAAACGCCTCGAAATCCTGGGCCGCCCGGCAAGCAAGCTCCTCTGCTTGGCGCTTGGGAACGTGGGCACCGGTGTTATTCTCCACCTGCTCTTTGGCGGCATCGAAGGAACCACGAGCAGCCTCCAGCGCAATATGCCGCCTGACGCCCAGTGAATACCGGTCATCTGGAAGGTTCAGGGAAGCATCCTTTGGGTGCAGGCTCTCCGTTCCTTTCGCGCCGTACCCCAACCGTTGCACAATTACTGTGCCGAAAAGACTTTCAAGTTCACACGTTTGAAGGCGGGCGTGCTTATGAAGCAAATCCTTCGAGTCGCACACTACAATCTTCGCTTCTCCAGGACCTCGAAAATCCAGATGGGCTTGCAAAAGTTGGCGGATTAACGCCATGCCCTTCGTGTCCAGTTCTCTCTCCAGGTTCGAGTGGTCCATTTTTAGCGCCTCCATGGACCCCAGGTAGTCTTTTATCTTTACGTAGGTCTCATCCGGCCCGGCAAAAGCTGGAACAAAATCTTGCAAAACACGAGCTTCCATGTCCATATCTACCTCCTAGCAATCGGAAGGTTGCATAGATTGTACTCAGGGCTCTTATCTCTATTCGTTGGCTCTGAAACAATTCCGTTTTCAGTAGCCTCTCGTAGCCTTGCGCTGGCACGCTTGACTAAAGGCATCACAAATACCTTCTTGGGAGATAGCCCCTCTTTTCGATGTTCCCGGTCCATGCGCCCCCGGCCCGTCGTGTCCCCCAGAGCCGTCCACCCAGCAGCTCGGTAACACGTGCCCTCGAACCGCTCGCCGTCAACAAGCGTTTCAAGGAGAAAGGGTTCCACGCCGTACTGGTCCAACCAATCCGCTCTTAATTGCCGCGCAAACCTCGCCAGCACTGTGCTTGCCAGATTTTTCACCCGGACCCATGGCAGGATCAGAAATCGACTGTTGCATACAACCCGCTGCAAATTTAGCTTACGAGTCGTGTCATCCCAACCAATCCACTGGTCCCTCGCAGCCATCCGCCAAGCCGGGCTGGAGACCTGCAAGCACCCGATAACCATTCGTTCTGGCCTTGAAGCCCACACTAAATATCGCAAATGGGCACCATATGGAACCGCATGCCCCAGGTAATGGTAGCGGTCTACCAGTTCCCGCCATAACTTCCTCTCAGCCTTGAGAATGACCCGTTCAATAAGGATCGGCCCAACCTCACCAACTATGCCTTCCAAAGGGCTTCCCGGGTCTCCATCCCTTGTGATGGGTATGTGTGTTACAGAACCAACCGGACGGCCGCGCTGTTTAACCGGAAGGGTCAATAGGCCCAGGATTTCAAGGGTTTCGAGCCATTCCCTGCATTCCCGCGCTTTCGGGAAACCGTTAGGCCTGAGCCAACCCAGCACCTCGCAGACAGTGGCCCCCAATTGCATCCGACTCAAATTTGGAAACTCGATCACTAACTGCTGAACAACCCCAAGCTCAGCTTCTGTTACCTCATGACCGCAGAACCGTAGAGGTCCCTGAATCCCCATGACATACTCCCTCCCACTTTAAAGCTAGGAAGTCGTGTCAAAATGTCCAGCCCTAATTCGATCTTGGACAAAAGTTCAGACTCGAAACCGGGTGGACCTACCTAGAAACCCCCACCTATGCCTACCCGCAAGACATAGCTACCGAATTTTACCTAAAACCGTGGTGATGAAATTGCTCATTTGCTAGCAAAACGGAACTTAGCCACT
>CAIRAY010000183.1 GCA_903876665.1 uncultured Fibrobacterota bacterium
TCGGCGGTTACAGGCACATATCCACTGTGTGGAAAGGGCAAAGCCGCAAGTGGCCGAGCTTTGCATAGCTGCCAGTGGACCAAACGGGTAACTGGCAGCACATCGGTCGCCTGCGCGAGGGTGACAAAACCCTGAAAAAGCGGTGCAATTGATAAAATGTCATTTTAATGCGTAAGCCCTGGGCCAAGAAAGGGGTTAGCTGATTCATTGGCGGATGTTTTCTAAATTTGCTCCACTATGAGCCAAAATACCCATCAAGTCCCCCGGACTTCCGTCGAAATTCGCGATTCCTTCATCAAGTTCTTTGAAAGCAAGGGCCACCTCTTTGTGCGGTCCTCGCCTGTGGTTCCTCAGGATGATCCGACCCTGATGTTCATCAATGCGGGAATGAACCAGTTCAAAGCCTGCTTCCTGGGCGACAATCCCAAAGCCTATAAGCGCGTGGCCAATTCCCAGAAGTGCATTCGCGTTTCGGGAAAACACAATGATTTGGATGAAGTGGGCCGCGACACATACCATCACACCCTTTTTGAAATGCTCGGCAATTGGTCCTTTGGAGACTATTACAAGGAAGAGGCAATTACCTGGGCTTGGGAGCTTTTGACCCAGGTTTGGCAACTTCCGGTGGACCGTCTCTTTGTGACGGTCTATGAGGACGATGACGAAGCGGCGCAAATCTGGACCCGCGTTTCGGGACTTCCCCAGGACCGCATCATGCGCTTTGGCGCTAAGTCCAACTTCTGGGAAATGGGCGATACCGGCCCTTGCGGTCCTTGTACCGAAATTCATTTTGACAAGGGCGATCTGGCTACGCAGGCGAGCACCTTCGCCGACCCCGAGAAGGGCGTAAACGGAACCAACGACCGCTACATCGAAATCTGGAACAATGTGTTCATGCAGTTTGAACGCATTAGCACGGGCGAATTGCTTCCGCTCAAAAATAAGCATGTTGATACGGGCATGGGCTTTGAGCGCGTCTGCGCCATTTTGCAGAATGTTCGCTCCAATTATGATACGGATGTATTTACTCCACTTATCTCCAAAATCGCGGAGCTCTCCGGGGTCCCATACGCACAAGATATGTCCGGGATGCCTCACCGCGTCATCGCCGACCATCTCCGCGCCCTCTCCTTCGCTATTGCCGACGGCGCCCTTCCTTCCAACGAAGGGCGAGGCTACGTGCTGCGCCGTATCCTGCGTCGCGCGTCGCGCTACGCCCGCCTGCTCGGGCAAAAGGAAGCGATCATCTACAAGGTTGTTCCGGTTCTCGCCGAACTCATGGGCGACGCTTTCCCAGAAATTCGCGAGCGTGCAAGCTTTGTGGCCGAAGTAATCCGTTCCGAAGAAGAGCGCTTCATCCGCACTTTGGATGCTGGCTTGGATCGTTTCGACAAGATCGCCGCAGAGCTGCAGGGCACCACCGTGATTGCGGGCGACAAGGTCTTTTTGTTATACGATACCTATGGATTTCCTCCGGACTTGACGCGCCTTCTCGCTGAAGAAAAGGGGCTTTCCATCGATGAGCCTGGTTTTGAAAAAAGCATGAACGAGCAAAAGGAGCGCGCCCGTGGCGCCCAGAAGCAGGTACTCAGCGCCGGCGGCTCCGAAGGCTGGACCATTTACGCCGAAGGTTCTACCGAGTTCCTGGGTTATGACTTGCCAAGCTGCGAAGTCAAGGTCCTGCGTTTCAGAGAAGATGCCGGCATGTTGTCCATTATTCTGGACCGCACACCCTTCTACGCCGAGAGCGGTGGCCAGGTAGGTGAACGGGGAAAGCTCGAAGGCAAGGGCCTCGAAATTGAAATCGTCGACACCATCAAGCTGAACGACATTTGGTTTCATCGTGCAAAGGTGACCAAGGGTGTCGCCAATGCCGAGACCATGGGCGATGTGTTTGTGGCGACCATCAATTCCGAGGAACGGGCCGCTGTTCGCAAAAATCATTCGGCCACCCATCTTTTGCAGTCTGCGCTGCAGAAGGTGATGGGTTCCCACGTGGCCCAGCAAGGCTCGCGGGTGGCTTCCGATATTCTGCGCTTTGACTTTACCGCACTGATCGCGCCAACCTGGGAACAATTGCTTGACGTAGAAAACTTGGTGAACGCCCAGATCCAGGCCTGCCTGCCCGTGCGTTGCGATAAAATGGGCATTGCCGAGGCCCAAAAGTCTGGAGCCATGGCGCTCTTTGGCGAAAAATATGGCGATGTGGTCCGGGTCATTGGCATGGGGTCCTTCTCCAAGGAACTTTGTGGTGGCCTGCATGTTTCCAACACGGGTGAAATCGGATCCTTCCGCATTTTGACCGAGGCGAGTGTTTCTGCAGGCGTGCGTCGCATTGAAGCCACCACGGCGTTTGGTGCTTTGGCCAAGGCCCGCGAGGAATCTGGAATCGTAGCGGCGTTGCGTGATCGCCTGCGTTGCAAGACCGAACAGGTTCTGGAGCGTCTCGAGGCTTCTTCGGAAAACACCCGTAAACTGGAAAAGGAGCTCGCCAGCCTCAAAAGCCAGGTGGCTCAAGCCAAGGCGGGCGATTTGCTCGTCAACCCCGCCGAGGTCAAGGGCGTCCAGGTTTGGACCATCAACACCCAAGTTTCCCCCGAGGAATTCTCCGCGATTCTGGATGGCGTGCAGACGAAGCTTTCCTTAGGCGTGGCCGTGCTTGCGAACACCCAGTCCGACGCCGGGGCGATCGCGGTGGTGGTTCATCCGGAACTGGTGAAAAAGGGCGTCAAGGCCGGCGACTTGATCAAGAAGCTCGCGGAGATTTGCGGTGGCCGTGGTGGTGGTCGTCCGGACCGAGCCCAGGCCGGAACGCGCGAGCCCGCGAAAATTGCGGACGCCGTGCAGGCAAGTGCCGAGCTGATTGCCTCGCTGCTGTAAATTGAAATTCACCCCAATCATTATTCAAAAGCCTCCTTTGCCGGGGGCTTTTTTTGCGTAGCAGGGTGTGACTCCAGTCACAAAAATGTGGATAAATGATTTTTGGGGGTAGCACAGACCAATCCAATGGAATTACATTTAGTGCCCTCATGATTGGAAAGATCGAAACAACCCTGAACGAACAGATCGACCGGCGCGGTGCGCTGTTCGCCGTTCTGCTGGATCCCGACACATCGGACCAAGGCGCCCTCCTCAAGGCGGGTTCCATGGCTGTCGAGAACGGTGCCGACCTGCTTCTGGTGGGTGGTTCCTTTATGGGCAACCCGAATTTACCCAAGCAAATCCTGGAACTTAAGGCCAAGTTGCCCGTTCCTGTCATTTTGTTTCCCGGTGGTTCTTCGCAAGTCGTTCCCGGTTTTGACGCCATTTTATTTACCACCTTGGTGAGTGGCCGCAACCCCCAGTACCTGATTGAAGAACAGGTCCGTGGTGGCATCCTAATCAAGGCCTACGGAATTGAAGCCATTCCTACAGCGTACGCACTGGTCAACAGCGGTCGAGCCACTGCAGTCGAATATATTTCCAACACCCGTCCCATTCCTGCCGATAAGCCCAAGCTTTCCATGGTACATGCCATTGCCGCCGAGCTGATGGGTATGCGCTGGATCTACCTTGAAGCGGGTAGCGGGGCCGAAAATCCGGTTCCGCCGGAACATATCGCCTATACCAGAAAGGCGACAGGACTCCGCATCATTACCGGTGGTGGCCTGGTCACCCCCGAAATGGCAGCCCAACGCGTGGCGGCCGGTGCCCATGTCATTGTGACCGGTACCATTTGGGAAAAGGTCAGCGACCCCGGCCTGGTCCGCGAGTTCGCCTCGGCAATCCATACCAAGGGCTAAGCGCCAGCCATTCTCGGACCTTTCCGTATACGGAGGTACCGAGAAATTCCCCCAATAGCCTTTCAGATGGCTCATTTTGAATTATATTTCGCAAACTGACTTAGCTTAAACCTTGCCCTGTTTCCATTTTTGGACGGGGCTTTTTGAAGAGAGGAATCAATGAGAGGCATGAACAAATTTGGCATCTCCTTGGCGATTACTGGACTCGTCCTACTCGCTGGCTGTAAGGATGACAAGCAAGCACAGACTCAAGGTCAAGACGATAGCGCCGCCGGGGGCTTCCCTCGTGGCAAGTCCTTGTACCTAGCCGGTTCCCAATGGGGCGATCCAAGCACCTTCAATCCTCTTGCAGAAAGCTGGCAAGCGGCCTGGCCCGTTTCCGATCGCTTCAATTTGATGTACGAACCGCTCATCAATTACAATTCCCAGACCGGTAAGTTCGAACCATTGCTCGGTACACTAGTTCTCTCCGATGCAGACAGCATTGTGGTCGATATCAACCCTACTGCGAAGTGGTCTGACGGCAAGCCTGTCGTGTCCACCGATGTCAAATTTATTTTTGAATTGGGCCGTCGCTTCAAGGGCGCTGCCACTGGTTTTGCCATCGAATTCATCTCCGGCATCAATGTCGACACCGTTGAAGCCAATGGTGCCAAGGTTGAACGTTTGAGCTTCCTCGTGGACAAAAAGGGTCGCAACAATCCTCTCGTGATCCTGGACTTGTTGCAAGCAATCCGCATCGTCCCATCCCATGTTTTTGAAGCCTTGCTGACCGCCAACAAGAACGACTTGGCTGAAGTACAAAAGCTTAAGATCGATAGCGTTCCAGTGGTCTCGGGCCCTTACCAGCTTGATTCCTACTCCAACGAAAAAATCGTAATCAAGCGTCGCGCGGACTATTGGGGAAACGCAAGTCTTCATCAGGGCAAGCTCCCCGTTCCTCTTTTTGTGATCCATCCGATCTACAAGAGCAACGATCATTTTGCCATTGCATTGCAAAAGGGTGACATTGATGCTTCGCAAACCTTCATTCCTCGCATCTGGCTCAAGAAAAAGGACAAGGTCCAGACTTGGATGGATCAAGCTCCTTATTTCGTTTCCGGTGCCATGCCCATCCTGTTGATCAATACCACCAAGGCCCCTCTGAACAGCAAATTGTTCCGTCGTGCCATGGCTGCTGCGATTTCTTATTCCTCCATCAAGGAGCTCGCGGTTTCGGGTTATTCTCCCGACATTCAGCCTGGCCTCATCATGGCTTCATCGCCGCTTGAGTCCAAGTACTTCGTTGCTGAGGACGCAAAAGCTCGTGGCGTGCTTTTCAATCTCGACAGTGCCAAGGCTCTCGTTGCCGCTGCAGGCGTCAAGTCCGTGTTCAAAGCCGATGGAACTCTTGACTATATGACCGACAAGGCTGGTAAAAAGCTCCCAACCCTCACCATCAAGGCTCCTGCTGGCTGGTCTGACTGGGAAGCGACCGTTACGATCGCCGTCAAGGGCCTGCGCGAAGCCGGTATTGATGTGCGTGAAGGCTTTGTGGATGCTGGTCTTTACTGGCCCGCTCTTCCTGCCGGTGACTTTGACTTGATCATGCACAAGCCCGCCTCCGCAGTGACCCCATCTCTCCCCTGGAGCCGCTTTGATGCGGTGATGTCCTCGCGTAACTGGAAGCCCATCGGCGGTGGCAGCAGCATGAACGAAAATCAAGGTCGCTACAACAGCCCCAAGTCCAAGGAATACAATTCCAAGGTCGACAGCTTGCTGAAGGTCATTCCTATTACTGCGGATGAGGTGGCTCTTAAGGCTGCTTACGCCGAACTGAACCGCATCTTTATGGATGACCAGCCCGCCATTCCTCTTTGCTACCTCCCAGAACAGTTCTATGAGTTCAGCGTTGCTCATTGGACCAACTGGCCGAGCGAAAAGAATCCATACGGTCCCGCTCAGCTGCCTATGGTGAGCGCAGGTACCAACTCTCTCTGGCAGTTGCAGCCCGTCCAATAAGGATCCAACATGCTCAAGCAGTACCCGACACTTCGATATATCCTACAGCGGGGGGTGTGGTATTTCCTCACCTTCTTGGTAGCGATTGCGATCAATTTTATCCTTCCTCGTCTTGGCGACCGCAATCCGGTTGACATCATGATGGCCAAGGCCTCTCAAGGTCTTTCCGACGAAGCCGTCAAGGAAAAGCGCGAGTCCTTTGAAAAGGAATTCGGCTTGATCGAAGTGACTGCCGAAGGCAAGATCATTCATGATGCCAACGGTAAAACGGTCAAGGTGTCGGGCTTTAATCAGTTCCTGAACTATCTCAAAATGACCCTTTCGGGTGATCTTGGGAAGTCGATCCAAAAGTATCCAAAGAATGTTTCCGATATCATTATCGAAGCCGTTCCTTGGACGCTGGCATTGCAGTTCCCTTCCATTCTCCTCGGCTGGATTTTTGGAAACGTCCTGGGAGCCCTTGCTGCGTACCGCCGTGGCGTTTTTGACCGGGTCATCTTCCCCATGGCCTTGTTTATGAGTTCCGTACCGTTCTTCGTGTTCGGTATGGTGCTGGTTTACTGGTTTGCTGTTGTCCTGGGTTGGTTCCCCGCCATGGAGGCCTATTCGGGCGCACTCAATCCCAGCTTATCCCTTGAATTCATTGGATCCATGGGCTATCACTATGTTCTTCCGTTCTTCTCCATTTTCTTGATTCTTGCTGGTGGTCAGGCCATCGGTATGCGCTCCATGGGCATCTATGAATTGGGCACCGATTACATCAAGTACGCGAAGTGGCTTGGCCTTAAAGAAACAAAAATTCTTTCCTACCTGTTCCGCAACGCCATGTTGCCGCAGTTGACGGGTCTAGCCCTATCCATCGGTTCCATGGTGGGTGGTGCTTTGATTACTGAGATGATCTTTTCGTACCCAGGTTTGGGAATGGCCATGCTTACAGCGATTGGAAGCAACGACTACACAGTGATTCAAGGTTGCACGCTTCTGGTAACCACGAGCGTCCTTGTCGCGAACTTCTCGGTGGATATTATGATCGGCTTCCTTGACCCCCGCGTCAAGGCCGGTATGCAGATGGGAGGCAAATAATGAAGTTATTGCGTAATCTTTTGAAGTCTCCAATGTTCGTTATCGGAGCCGTGTTGTTTTTTGGCACCATTCTGTTTGCCATATTTGCACCTTTTTTCATCGATTTGAAAACTGCAATGGATCGTGTGGGCGGGCAGTATCTGGAGCCCAGTGGAAGCTTTTGGCTGGGTACCGATGACTTGGGTCGGGACTATGTGAAGCTTCTTTTGCAGGGCCTGCGTTCCTCGCTTTATGTTGGTTTCTTGGCCGGTGTTTTGGCGACGACCGTCGGAACTCTGGTGGGGATCTACGGTGGTTTCAAGGGTGGGATCATTGACGATATTTTGAACATGTTTACCAACTTGTTCATTGTGATTCCTTCCTTTGTGGTTTTGATTCTTGTCAGCGCAAGTCTCGAACAAGGTCGCTCCTTGACCATTATTGCCTTGTTGATTGGTGCGACCACTTGGCCTTGGACGGCTCGTTCGGTTCGTGCCCAGGCGTCGAGCCTAAAGTCCCGTGACCACATTTCGCTCGCCCGAATCAACGGAGCCAACACACTACAGATCATTTATAAGCATATCCTGCCATATCTGGCTTCCTATGTGTTCATGGTCTTTATTATGCAGGTGGCTTCGGGCATTCTTTCCGAATCTGCGATCAGTATGATTGGACTAGGCCCCATGGATAACGTTTCCCTCGGAGTGATTTTGAATCAGGCAAAAAATGCGGGCGCGCTCGGTGATGGAATTTGGTGGGGTATTTTCCCTGCTTCAATTATTATCACTGTTATCGTGTTTGCGCTATTCCTGATCAACAACTCCATGGAAGGCGTCTTCAACCCACGTCTGCGCAAGTAAGTAGGTGCACATGTCCGCTATTTTCGAAGTAGAAAATCTGAGCCTCCATTACCTGTCGCGTTGGGGACAGAAAATTCATGCCGTTACCGATGTTTCTTTCTCAATGAAGAAGGGAGAAATTTTGGGAATTGCTGGCGAGTCTGGATGTGGAAAATCCACATTGGTGAACGGTTTGATGGGTCTATTTATTCCGCCACTTTACCCGACCTCGGGTGATGTCCGTGTGAATGGCGAGTCCTTGATGAATCGGACTCCGCAGGACATTCGTAGCAATATTTTGTCCCGCAAAGTGTCCATGATCCCCCAAGGTGCGTTCAATGCGTTGAACCCAACCCGCAAGGTCAAGGATATCGCCGCGGATGTGATCGTTGCGCATTTGCAGAAGGGTGGCGTTACCCGCAAGGAATCCTACGATCTTTTGCGCGAACGTTTTGACCTGTTTGGCATGGACACCGAGCGGATTTTGAATTCGTTCCCGATTCAGCTGACCGCAGGTGAACGCCAGCGTTCTGTTATCGGGATTTCAACCTTGCTGAATCCTCAGATGGTGATTGCGGACGAGCCCACTTCTGCGCTCGATGTAAGCACGCAAAAGGTTGTGATCAAAATGATTTTCGATTTGCTCGAAAAGAATATTTTCTCAACCATGATTTTTATCACGCATGAGCTCCCCTTGTTGCGTCATGTCGCAGATAATATCGGCATCATGTATGCAGGCGAGTTTGTGGAATACGGCACGGCGGAACAAATCGTGTTCGACCCCCGTCATCCATACACCAAGGCTTTGATGGGCGCCATGTTGAGCGCCGAGCCAGGTCAGCGCGAAAAGAAGCCCGTTGCCATTGAAGGCGCTCCGCCCAGCTTGGCAAAGATCATTAGTGGCTGTCGTTTTGCGGAGCGTTGCCCCTCTGCCCGTCCCGATTGTAAACTCCGAAGCCAAGCGATTCGCATGGTAGCCGGACGCCAGGTGAGGTGCGAATATGCCGACTAATCCAATTTTTTCTGCAAAAAATGTTTCGATGCACTTTGGCCATGGCAAAAAATTGGTCAAGGCTGTTGATGATGTAACCTTTGATATTGCTGACGGTGAGATTATCTCCATCGTGGGTGGTTCTGGTTGCGGAAAAAGCGTGCTGGCCAAAGTGATGCTTGGCTTGTACAAGCAGACCTCCGGTGAATTCAAATATCACGGCAACGATATCACCAATCAGCGTGATCATTGGAACGACGTCCAGTCGGTGTTTCAAGATCCATTTAGCTGCTTCAATCAGTTTTTCACTATCCGCGCTCAGTTGAAGGATGCCTTTGGGATTTTGAAAACCAAGCTCACCAAGGAAGAGATCGACCAGCGCGTTGACCGTGCTTTGCTGGCTGTGAATGTAACCCCGGCGGATATTGAAGGGAAGTACCCCTTTGAACTGTCCGGAGGACAAATGCAGCGCATGTTGCTCGCGCGCATTTTTGCGCTACGGCCCAAGGTGCTTTTGGCCGATGAGCCCACCTCCATGGTGGACGCCTGCGTTCGCGCAAACATTCTGGATTATTTGATGAAGCTGAAGCAAGAGCTCGGCATGACCATTGTTTTTGTGACCCATGATATCGGCCTCGCTTATTATGTGAGCGACCGTATTTTCATTATGCACGAAGGCAAAATTGTTGAGTCGGGCGTCCCTGATGAAGTGGCCCTCAATCCCAAGAGCCCTGTAACCATTCAGCTAATTGACGATATTCCCGAGATCCACAAGGAATGGATCAAGCGATAAAAAAGCGTTCCAAAAATTAAAAAGCTCCTGCCGATTGGCGGGGGCTTTTTCATCACAGGCGACTTAATAACTCGCTTTTGAGGCCGTTCCGAGCGAGGTGGGACGAGGCGATATTCAAAAAATATCGCCAAGGAGGGTGACGCACAATCGTGTCATCTGCAGCCGGAACGGGACGAAATGGGGTTGTTTAGTGGCCTGTCAATAGGAGAAGCGGACCCCGGACAGCAAGGTGTGGGTGTTAAGGTTGGGAACCAGCATGGTGGTGCGATAACCCAAATCGATTCCGATTCCTGGTTTGATCCAGTAAACTCCGCCGATCCCGAGGAACATATTGGAGCGGGTGGTCGGATCGGATTGCTGAAGCTGACCCACCATGTGCTGATAAAGAAGAAGTTTGTAAAGCCCTGAAACCTTAAGGTCCACTTTGGTATGGAACGATGCCACCCATTCCCCGGCGAGACCCGCGTAGCCTTGCAAAAACACCCCGCCGAAGGATTGAAGAAGCATAGCCCCCCCGGTCAGTTTGTGAATACCCATCCACTTGGTGGTCCTGGCAAAGCCTGAAACTTGGCCCCCAATGGGGGAATTCAGCAAAGCCTTGTCCGCAAAGGCTTGGTCATACCCCAATAGGTCGATCCCTGCTCCTACAGATGTAAGCCGGTCGCTGGATTTGGAAAGATTGCGCTCCCAAAAAGCCCCCAGCGAAAAATTCAAATACCCAAAGTTCTCATAGATGACCGGATCCTGGTCCACAGGAATTTCCAGGGAAATATATTGAGCGAGAGCCCGGATTCCCCAGGCATCTCTTCCGCCGGGGAGTTCTCGGGACCATTGGGTCCTCAGGACCTGGGAATTCCCCTGGTTGTCGCTGGATTGAAACGCATAGGATGGCATGGCGAAGGCTTGGAGCTCGTAGTCGACGATCAGGGGATTGATGGGATGGAGCCCATTTTCGCTAAGCGGGGAATATTTAGAGCTGAAGGATGGGCTGCGGATAATGGTCTGCAGGGCCAAGGTACTGACGAGGGCGTTGGGTTCGGCGGGATTCTCCGCGCTACCGGGGAGAAGGCCGGTGTCGGAAATTTCAAGCCCTTGTTGGGCCATCGAATCCCTGGGCAACAAAAAAAGAATGGATAGAAAGCAGGACAATTTTCGCATGATTTGAAAGTAATCCCATATTTTCAGGAAGGATCAGGAGATTTTTTTTGGGGAATGCGAATAGAAGCCCTTTCCAGTTCGTAGGGTTTTACTATTATTGAGCGCACTTTACCGAAGTTCAGGGTACCCGACCCCCTGGGCAGTCCAACATTTTGAGGATAGAATATGAAGACCGTAATGGTGAATCCAAGCAAAGTCGAACGGAGCTGGAAGATCGTTGATGCACAAGACAAGGTTCTTGGGCGTTTAGCGACCGAAGTAGCCCGTATGCTCATGGGAAAAGACAAGGCCATCTGTTCCCCCAATGTGGACTGCGGCGATTTTGTGATCGTCGTAAATGCCGAGAAGATTCTTCTCACTGGCAAAAAGGCAACCACAAAGAAGTATTTCCATCACACCGGCATGATGGGTGGCGAAACCTGGACTTCTTTCCAGCAATGGATGGAAAAGGACAACACCTATCCTCTCAAAGCCGCCATCTGGGGAATGCTTCCGCATTCTTCCTTGGGTCATGAGATGATCAAAAAATTGAAGATCTACGCTGGTGCGGAACATCCGCATTCTGCCCAAAAGCCAACATCGGTTACCCTGTAATTTTAATCGGAGGATAAATCTATCGCTACCGCAAAAGTCGCCAAGAAAGTTTTCCGGGGTACCGGTCGTCGCAAGAACGCAATCGCCTGCGTGATCATTAAGCCCGGCACAGGCAAGCGCGTCATCAATGGCCGCGAATTTGCCGATTATTTCCATTCTGAAACCCAGAACATGGTCGCCAACCTCCCGTTCCTCATTCTTCAGAATGCGGACCAATGGGATGTGGAAGTCTCCGCCAATGGCGGCGGCATTTCCGGCCAAATGGGTGCAGTCCGTCTCGGAATCGCCCGCGCTCTCGTCGAGAACGACGAAGCAGCAAAATCCCCTCTCCGCAAGGAAGGCCTGCTGACTCGTGATCCTCGTGCAGTCGAACGTAAGAAGTTCGGTCGCAAGAAGGCTCGTAAGCGCTTCCAGTTCAGCAAGCGTTAATTCACCACAATCAATCACCGGTACGCAGGGCGCCTCGGTGGCTGGAGCAATCCAGCTTGGGCGGCCTAGTGCGTACCGGGTAGTAAAACCGAAAGGAGCTCACCATGGCACTGCCAACCGTTGAAGACCTGCTTGGAGCAGGATCCCACTTTGGACATCAGACTCAGCGCTGGAACCCAAAGATGAAGCCATTCATTCTCACCGAGAAGAATGGAATCTATGTCATCAATCTTGAGAAGACCGTTTCCCAGCTGAAGCTTGCTGGCGAAGCCGCTCATCGCATTTCCGCCGAAGGTCGCACGGTCCTTTTTGTTGGAACAAAAGTGGCTTCCCGCGTTGTCGTGGAAGAAGCCGCTAAAATGTGCAACCACTTCAGCGTTTCGAATCGCTGGCTCGGTGGCATGCTCACCAATTTCCAGACCGTTCGCAAGAGCGTAAAGCAGATCGACAAGATCGAGCAAATGGAAAAAGAAGGCCTTTTCAAAGCCATGCTCAAGAAAGAAGTCTTGGACTTGAACCGCAAAAAAGATCAATTGATGATCGTGTTTGGCGGAATTCGTGAAATGGCACGTCTCCCAGGCTTGGTGGTCGTTGCCGACCTTCAGCACGAGCACATTGCGGTAGCTGAAGCCCGCCGTTTGAATATCCCCATTATCGGCATTTGCGATACCAATGTGAATCCAGAATTGGTTGATTATCCAATTCCTGCCAATGATGATGCGGTCAAGTCCGTTAAGCTCATCCTTGACTACATTGCCGAGCAGATTGCTCCTCGTGCCAATGGTCTCGGCGAAACAGAAGCCAGCGCCGTTGCCGCTAAATTTGAAGGTGCGGAGAGATAATCATGGATATTACCGCTTCTATGGTCAATGCCCTGCGCGAAAAGACTGGCGTAGGAATGATGCAATGCAAGAAGGCCCTGACCGAAACCCAGGGTGACATCGAAAAGGCCATCGAGCTCCTGCGCAAGCAGGGTGCTGCCGTTGCCGCCAAGCGCGCTGACAAGGATGCGAACGAAGGTGCAATCCTTCTCGCTACCGGCGCGGGCAAGGCTGTCGTGGTCGAAATCAATTGCGAAACTGATTTTGTTGCCAAGTCCGACGATTTCAAGGCTCTCTCCAAAGATGTTGTCGATGCGATGCTCTCCAACAATATCACCACGGCTGAAGAGCTGATGGCGATCCAGGTTGGCAAAATCGATATCCATGGCCGCTTCTCGGAAGTGATGGCTAAGATCGGTGAGAAGATCACCGTGCGTCGCCTCGCCAATATGTCCTTTGGTGAAAACGAGCTCGTTGTCACCTACTCGCATCTGATGGGAAAAGCCGGAGCGGTTGTGAAACTCGCTTATACAGGCACTCCATCCGATCTGAATGAACTGAATGCCTTGGCAAAAGATATCGCCATGCAGGCCGTTGCTTTCGACGCAGTTGCGCTCGATGAGTCCGGTGTGCCTGCGGCGCTAGTTGCCAAGGAACGCGAGATCGCCAAGGAAATGATCATCAATGAAGGCAAGACCAAGCCTGATTTCGTGGATCGCCAAGTCGATGGCCGCGTCAAGAAGTATCTGCAGGGTATTTGTCTGGAAAGCCAGATGTTCCTCCGCGATAATAAAATTTCCGTGAAGGATCATGTCAAAGCTACCGGCGACAAGCTGGGCCTTTCTTCTCTGAAGATTGCTCAGTTCATGAAGTTCGAACTCGGAAAATAAAGGATAGCCTATGTCACCAGAACCTCGGTTTTCAAGGATTCTACTGAAACTTTCAGGTGAGGCCTTGGCCGGGGCAAAGGGGCATGGAATTGACTCCGCCATTTTAAGCGCCATGGCCAGCGAAATTGCTGCCGTGGTGCTTTCTGGTATTCAGGTGGCCGTCGTCATTGGCGGGGGTAATTTGGTCCGTGGTGTCGAAGCCAGTGCTGGCGGAATGAACCGTGCTGCAGGCGATTCCATGGGAATGCTAGGAACGGTCATGAACTGTCTTGCCATGCAGGACGCACTGGACAAGCAGAATTGTCCATCGGTGGTCATGTCGGGAATCCGCATGGAGCCGATTTGTGAATTCTTTGACCGTCGCAGAGCCACAAGCCTGCTCGCTTCGGGCTCGGTTGTCCTATTCGGTGCAGGAACGGGAAATCCGTTTTTTACCACCGATACTGCCGCGGCTCTTCGCGCTATTGAGACCGACTGCAATGTGATCATGAAGGCCACCAAGGTCGATGGCGTGTACACTGCGGATCCCAAGAAGGATCCCACAGCCACCCGCTTCGCTTCCATCACTTATGGCGAGGTATTGGCTCGCGGTCTGGGGGTGATGGACGTTTCTGCTACTGCACTGTGCCAGGACCACACAATGCCCATTTTAATTTTTAAAATGGTCGAGGGGAATTTAACCCGCGCATTGCATGACGATTCAGTTGGATCTTTGGTAACTTGTTAATTTTCTGGAAACTGCACTAATCAAGGGATATCCGAATGGAATACGCATCAAAAATGGAAAAAGCCATCGAGTCCACTCAGCGTGAGTTTGCCCGCATCCGTGCCGGACAAGCTTCTCCTGCTATCCTGAGCGATATTCGCATCGACTATTACGGAACTCCCACAGCCATTTCGCATGTGGCGAACATCACTGTTCCCGAGCCCCGCCTTTTACTGGTCACTCCTTGGGAAAAGCCCATGATCGAAGCGATTGAAAAAGCCATCATGGCGGCCAACATTGGTGTAAATCCAATGCGTGATGGCGGGTCGATCCGCGTTTCACTGCCCATCCTCACCACCGAGCGTCGCCAGGAATTGGCAAAAATCGTGCGCAAGCACGCCGAAGAGGGCCGTGTGGCAATCCGCAACGTTAGGCGTGAAGCCATGGATGCCATCAAGAAGCAGAAGGATACCCCGGAAGACCAGGTCAAGGTCCTCCAGGACGAAGTTCAAAAGGCCACGGACAAGTTCATTGCCAAGATTGACGAACTCGCCCATGCCAAGGAAGCAGACCTAACCAAGGTCTGATAGGGCCTCGCTCATGGCCGCAATGCGTCATATCGCAATTATCATGGATGGAAATGGCCGTTGGGCCAAGTCCAAAGGGTTGGAGCGTTTCCTGGGACACCGTTCCGGAACAAAGTCCACGGTCATGGCGGTTGGCTACGGCTGCGATATTCAGCTTGAACACCTGACGCTCTACGTTTTTTCTTCGGAAAATTGGAGCCGCCCTTCCATTGAAGTCAATTACCTCATGGGTTTGATGATTGAAATGGTAGAGCAGGAGCTACCCAATTTGATGGCTCGGAATGTCCGATTGGTGGTGATCGGCGACATCACGCGGATTCCCGAAAAACCCCGCATGAAGTTGCAAGATGCCATTCGCCAAACCGCAAAAAATAGCGGAATGCAGCTGAATCTGGCGATCTCCTATGGTGGACGTCAGGAAATTGTGGATGCCTGCAAGGGCATTGCATCCAAAGTTGCGTCGGGTGAATTGAAGATTGATGATGTCAATGAGAATCTATTTGCCCAGCATCTCTATTTGAAGGGCGCTCCCGATCCCGATCTGGTTATTCGGACGGGTGGGGAATACCGGCTTTCGAACTACCTGCTTTGGCAGGCCGCCTACAGTGAATTTTTTATCAGCGACGTTCTATGGCCCGACTTTTCCAAGGAAGACATGGATAAGGCGGTTCAGTTTTATTCCACTCGCCAGCGTCGTTTCGGGAAGGTCATCGATGAGTAACTTGACGGTCCGAATTCTCTTTGCCCTGGGGGGAACTCCGGTCGTTTTCTTCCTGATCTGGTACAATGAACTCACCCGGTTCGGGATGATGATCGCTTTGCTTTCGATCGCAGCCTGGGAATGGTCCCGCATGGTGGCCATGAAGATTCCTGGACCCGCCATGAGCGTCGGATCTCCAGTTGCAACGGGCTTACTGGTTTTGGCCTGGGTGATCGAGCGCTGGATTCCTGGAATCCTCCTGGTAGTCGGGAGCGAAATCACCTTGTTGTATTTGTTGGTTGGATTCTCCCGGGTAAAAATCGAGCATTTGTTCCCTTGGATCATCATGCATGCTTCTGGGGCCTTGTACCTCGGGCTTTGGGGCGGAATGATGATCAAGCTCATGGGCGAAGGCCATGGTTTTGAATCTTCGGCGCAGTTTATTGTGGTCATGTTTGCCATGTGGGTCTGCGACACCTTTGCCTATTTTTCTGGACGGCTTTTTGGCAAGCACAAGTTAGCTCCAGAAATTTCCCCCAAGAAAACCTGGGAAGGCGCCATTGGCGGAACCATTTTTACCGTGGCATTCATTGTCGGCGTTGGCAATTGGGCCTTCCACACCAGTCTTTGGACCAATGTTGTTCTGGGTTTGGTTCTTTCCGTTGCCGGCCAGACGGGCGATTTGTTTGAATCCGTGGTCAAGCGTTGGGCCGGAGCCAAGGATTCATCCCAGGTGTTCCCCGGACATGGTGGCGTAATGGACCGGCTGGACAGCCTTTTTATGGCGGCTCCACTGACCGTTGTCCTTCTTGGCGTTGTGAAAGCCGTCTCCTGATTCCTTAGGATCTTCCATGATAAATATTTGTCTTCTCGGTGCCACGGGTTCGATCGGCGATTCGACCCTGGGCGTGGTGGATCAGCACCCGGATCAATTCCGGATCCATTCCCTGGCTGCCCATACCAATTGGGAAAAAATTCTGCAGATTGCCCGGGCCCGCAAGATTCGACGGGTTTGCCTGTTTGATGCCACCGCCGCCTTTCAATTAACCCAGGTTGCCCCTGACCTTGAAGTCCTTTGTGGGATGGATGGCTTGCTGGAGCTGGTTCAGGATCCGCAAATACAGACGGTGGTAAACGGATTGATGGGTTCGGTGGGTTGTTTGCCAACCCTGCGAGCCGTTGAAAACGGAAAAACCATTGCTCTGGCCAACAAAGAAACCATGGTAATGGCTGGGCCCGTGATTCAGGATGCGCTGGATGCAAACCCCCGGGCAAGCATTGTTCCGGTGGATTCCGAGCACAACGCGATTTTTCAGTGCTTGGCGGGCCGCCCCATTTCCGAGGTCGAAACCCTGTTGCTGACCGCTTCGGGCGGACCATTCCGGGAGCTCCCCAAGGACCGTTTTGCCCACATCACGGTTGCGGAAGCGCTCAAGCACCCCACTTGGACCATGGGTCGCAAAATCACCATCGATTCGGCAAGCATGATGAACAAAGGCTTGGAGGTCATCGAAGCCCATTATTTATTCCGTGTCCCGTACGATCAGATTCAGGTTGTGGTTCATCCCAAATCCATCATCCATTCTTTGGTGCAGTTCCGGGACGGAAGCCTGATGGCGCAGCTCGGTGTCCCCGACATGAAGGTCCCCATTCAATGCGCGTTGACTTGGCCTGAGCGTCTTTCTCTTCGCACGGGAAGGCTGGATTTGCCTGCCATTGGGCAGCTCCAATTTTTTCCACCGGACTTTGATCGCTTTCCCTGTCTGCAACTTGCCTTCGACGCTGGGCGCATGGGTGGAATCGCGCCGGCTGTGCTGAATGCCGCCAACGAGGTTCTGGTAGCCGCTTTCCTAGACGAATCGATCGCATTTTTGGATATTCCAAGAGGTCTAGAATTTTGTTTGAGTTCGGTTTCGATGAGTGAGGGTCGCTTGACTCTTGCCCAGGCACTGGAAGCGGATTCGAATGCCAGGGAATTTGCTCGGGCATATATCGCCCGGAAGGTTAGTCTGAAATGATTGCTGGTCTTGGAACTGTTGCCCAAATCGTCTTG
Source organism: uncultured Fibrobacterota bacterium (assembly GCA_903876665.1). GTDB lineage: Bacteria > Fibrobacterota > Fibrobacteria > Fibrobacterales > Fibrobacteraceae > CAIRAY01. The sequence goes on from CAIRAY010000183.1 coordinate 17,407, forward strand.
GGATTGCTTGGGCTAAGCGTCCTGGTTTTTGTTCATGAGCTGGGCCATTTCGCCATGGCCAAGTATTTTGGGGTTCGCGTCCGGGTTTTTTCCATTGGGTTTGGTAAAAAATTATTTACAGTTCGTCGTGGTGGAACGGAATATTGTTTATCCGTGATTCCCTTTGGCGGATATGTGGCCATGGCCGGTGAGAATCCTGACGAAAAGAATGACACTTCCAAGCCCGATGACTTTTCGGCCCAGCCCATTCGTGCCCGAGCCGCGATAGCCTTCGGGGGACCTGCGGTCAATGTGATTTTTGCGGTTCTCATTTTGTTTGTACTGTATATGGTCGGTGTCCAGGAGCCCATTACGGATCGATTAATTGTGGGATTTGTGGAGGAAAATTCTCCAGGATCCTTGGTTGGAATCGTTCCGGGCGATACCATCATTTCCTTGGATGGTGCGCCCATCAAGGGCTGGGACAAATTCCGCGAAGAGGTGGGCACAAGGATCGGTGCTCCGGTCAAGTTGAGCATCGCTTCCGCAGACGGAAAGCGCAATGAGCGGATCGTTATTCCCCAGGAACTCCGGGATTTGGGGATCGGCTGGGCGGGAATTCACCCCCGCCATCGCGTGATTGTGGCCATGGAGCCCGAGCCCTCCTCCGCAGCCGGTTCCGCAGGGATTCATCAGGGAGATACGATCCTTAGCGTCTCGGGGGTTTTTGTAACTACCCATAAGGATGTTGTGGATCCGATTAACCTATCCAAGGGAAAGCCAGTCGAGGTCAAGACCCTGCGTGGTGCGGACACGCTTTCCTTTATGATTTCTCCTCGCTACAACGAATCGGAAAAACGCTACATGGTCGGCATTCAAATGGGGCTTTTTGCCATGAATGAAACCGTGCTCGTCCGTCGTGGCCCCATAGCCGCCGGCATCAAGTCCCTGCAGACCTCCTGGCAGCTGGCCACCAGTATTTTTCGCTATCTGGGGCGCATGGTGCAGGGGCAAGTGAAGCCCAAAGCCCTTTCCGGTCCTGTGGGGATTGTGCCGATCATTGGACTTTCTTGGCTCGAGAGTTTTCAGACCTTTTTGATGATGCTCGCTTTAATCAGTGTGAATTTAGGTGTAATGAACCTGCTTCCTCTGGCCATTACCGACGGTGCAATCCTGATGTTTCTAGGCCTGGAAGCTTTGCGGGGCAGACCTCTTTCCCGGAAACTGCAAGCTCAAATCCAGCAGGTGGCCACCTTCGTATTCATCGGCCTTTTCGTTTACCTGACGTTCCAGGATTTGTCCCGCATCACCATGTTCCTGCGCTAACGCGAAGATTTTTTCTGTAAGTCTTCCCAGGAATCGAAATCCGGGAAGGAGTCCCCCGGGAGAACTTTGACGCTGAGCGGTTGTTTGCCTTGGGTTTCCACGTCAAATTCCTTTTCGGGATGCATGGCGTGTACCGTGTCGTAGAGGCGCGCGGTTTTTTGGTGGAAGGCCAAGCGGGTCAAGCCGGAGTCCGAGACGGTGTAGCGGACTTGGCTGACGCTGATTTCCACCTTGGGCTTGCCCCGAAAGTAGGTTGCGATCCCTTCCAGTGTGCGGTGCAATTCTTCGCTCTGGCGGTATTTAACTTCACAGGCCACGGCAGCCTTTTCGTTTCCGAGGCGGCGGTATTTTGCAGCGAGGTTGGTCCAGGCGTTCATATTGTATGGATTGTACTGCAGGGCCTTTTGCGTAAGCTCCGCGGACTTGAGAATGTCGGGCGTGCGTTCCGCATCACGAAGAAATTTTTCGGAAGTGGACATTTGCTTCAGGGCTTGATCGAAGCGGGCCCGGGCCTGTTTCTGTTTGCGTTGCTTTGCCCTTTCCGCAGTGGTGGGTTCCTTAGCGTTCAGGGTTGGGGTGGCTGGGCTTGTGCTATTCCCGATCACAAGCAATGTGGCAAAAAGAGCCACCAAAACGGTCACTGAAATCCAAAGCATTTTTGAGCCTCGGATTCGTTTTGTCTGGACCACCGTTGTGGGTGTTTCGCGTAGCTCGATGCGTTGCCTCTCCTGCTTGGGTTCGTCATCGAAGAAATTCAGTTTGGGAGGAGCTACATGCGGAGAGGATGCCTCCTGATGCGGAATGATATCGCCAACCATTCCCATTTTTCGCAGGCCCTGGAGCAGTTTTTGCGCGTCGGCTTCGGTTTGGACTTCAGGCAAGTCCAGAGGGGGTTTCTGCAGGCCGTGCAGGGCTACCTCCTGGGTTAGCCCCGGAAGTTTTGCCAAGAGTTCGGCCAAATGTTCGATCCGTTGTTTGGCGGCCGGAGCGAGTGCGGTAATTCTAACCTTATATCCCATTTCATAATTCTAGATTTTATCGTCAAGGAATGGAATAGCAAAGGAACCTACATGAAGGTTATGATCATTGGAAGTGGCGGTCGGGAACATGCGATTGCCCTCGCGGTGCAAAAGTCTCCGCTTTGTTCGGGTATTGTCTGTGCCCCGGGGAACCCGGGAATGGCCAACCAGGGGCGTTGTGTCCCGGTAAATGTGAGCGATAACGCTGCGTTGCTGAAGTTGGCCAAGGATGAGGCTGTGGATTTTACCATCGTGGGTCCGGAGGTTCCTCTGGTGAATGGAGTGGTGGATTTGTTCCGCACCCACGGACTTCGCGTGTTTGGACCTACGGCCGGCGCGGCCGCGCTCGAAGGCAGCAAGGCTTTTTCGAAGGCCATTATGCAAAAGTACGGCGTCCCTACGGCGGCTTTTGAAACCTTTACCGAGCTCGCATCCGCCCAGTCATTTCTCAAGGCCCATCCAGCGCCCATCGTGGTCAAGGCTTCCGGACTTGCCGCAGGCAAGGGGGCCGTGGTCTGCCTGACCGACGCAGAAGCGGAGTCGGCGATTGAAGAGATGCTGGGTCCCCAGGCGATTTTTGGCGAATCGGGGAAAACGGTGGTCATCGAGGAGTTCATGGATGGCGAGGAAGCCTCCCTCTTTGCTATTTGCGACGGAAAGGACTATGTGTTGCTGGCATCCGCCCAGGACCATAAACGGATTTTTGACAATGACCTGGGCCCCAATACCGGGGGCATGGGCGCCTACGCTCCCGCTCCCGTGGCTACGGAATCCTTGGTGACGCAGGTCTGCCGCGAAGTGATCGAGCCCACTCTGGCGGGAATGATTTTGGAAGGGGTTCCCTATACGGGTGTTTTGTATGTTGGAATTATGGCCACATCCAAGGGACCCCGCGTGGTTGAATACAACTGTCGCCTGGGAGATCCCGAGGCTCAAGTGGTTCTACCGCTTTTTGGTGGTGACTTTTTGGCCCTTTTGGAGCATGCCGAGCGTGGCGCGCTCTCCCAGTACACAGGCGTATCCCAGTCCCAAGGCAGCGCGGCAGTCATTGTGCTGGCCAGCGAAGGCTACCCGGGCAATTACCCGACAGGCCTTCCCATTGAAGGCATCGCAGAGGCCGAGGCTACGGGAGCCAAGGTTTTGCACGCCGGAACCCGAATGGAAGCTGGGATATTGGTGACTGCCGGAGGACGCGTTCTTGGCGTTGTCGGAGTAGGGTCAGATCTTCGCGAGGCCTTGGCGCAAGCCTACGCCGGCGCGACACAAGTGAAGTATAAAGGGGTTTTCTACCGTAATGACATTGGTCAAAAAGGATTAGCCAGATGTTCGAATTAAAAGCAGGCGCCAAGGTTGGAATCGTAACGGGCAGTGCGTCCGATAAATCCATTGTGGACAAGATCACTGTAGTGCTGGACGAATTCGGCGTGATTTGGGAATGGAATATTCTAAGCGCCCACCGGACTCCCAACAAAGCAGGCAAATACGCCAGGGAAGCCGAGTCCCGCGGCTTGCAGGTTTTGATTGGCATCGCGGGATTGGCGGCGGCCCTTCCGGGCGTTCTTGCTGGCCATTCCATCCTTCCGGTAATTGGCGTTCCAGGTGACGGCGGCCCGCTCTCGGGTGTGGATGCGCTTCATTCCATCGTGCAGATGCCACCGGGCATTCCTGTTGCGACAGTAGGAATCGGAAACGGAAAGAATGCGGGGTACTTGGCCATCCACATTATGGCGTTGCAGGATGCCAGCTTGCGCGCAAAGCTTGTCGCCTACCGAAAGAGTCTCGGAGACATTGAGGGATAATTGGTGAAAGTGCTCCTGAAATCGGTTTGCAATTGGAAGGCAACTTTGGCACTTCTTTTCGCCTGGGGTGAAGTGTGGTGCGGAGTGGCTCCCAGCTGGGCCAACGGGGAGCGCCTGGATTATGATATCCGCTATGGGTTCGTGACCGCCGGAGAGGCCTCTCTGATTACTCGCGCCGGCCCCGATTCCCTATCGATGCAATTTTTGACCCTGGCCCAGAACAACGGTTTTTTTGAAAGCGTTTATCCCGTCAAGGATACCATTCGCACCGTGGTCCGCCGTGGGACCTACCTTCCATTATCGTTCAAAAAGATCACCAATGAGGGTGGCTTCCATTCGAGGTCCCTGATTCTTTTTGATAGACTCGCAGGTCGCGCCTTGGTGTCGGACTCGGTCCTGACGGAAAAAGGTCGCATCAAATACAAATTTGACACCACGGTTTCCCTGGGGGCCGATTTTCATTGCATCATTTCTGCGTTCTATAAAGTTCGCTCCATGCCCCTGCTTCCTGGAACGGACCTGCATTTGTCCGCAATCAGCGGAAAGAAAAAGTACAAAATGCGGGTAATTGTCCATGGCCGGGAGACGGTGACGGTCTCGGCGGGAACCTTCAAATGCCTGGTGGTGGAGCCGGTGATCGAAGGAGATGGACTGTTTCAGGCCAAGGGCAGCCTGAGGATTTGGCTAACCGACGATTATTTGAGGCTTCCGGTGCTCATGAAATCGAAAATTTCTGTGGGATCTATCCGAGCTGAATTGCGGAGCTGGTCCCAGGCCGCTTTGGTTTTGCCACCCTGATCCATTGGGTAAATTTTGGTTTTACAATCCCTTTACATGAGGGGTGATTCGTTTTTGATAAAAGAATTTATATTGGTTTTAACTTTTTGCCCATTGGATTAACATGCTCAAGAAGATCCTACTTCTCGCCCTGTTTCTGGCTCCAGTCGCCTGGTCCCAGAATGATGCATCCACTGCAGACCGCCTCGCCCGTAAAAAGGGAGACGAAGATCAACGGCAGGATGAATACGCCAACTCCCTTCGTCGTCGTGACTGGCTGAAGGACCGCTTGATCGTTGGTCCCGGACTGGGTTCCAAGTATTCCGTCATGGGCAAGTCTACGTTTGGCTTTGGTGCCGCAGTGGAATACATCACTCAGTGGCATGTGGCTCCGTTCCTGAGCTATGGGCTTATTTTCAAGTCCACAGATCCAGCCTTTGAAGACTACTCCTTGCAGGGTGGCAGCGGTGGCCGCGTCGGCTTGACCTATTATCTCTTCCCCAAGAGTCCGTTGCATTTGGGTATCTCCGTTTCCTATGGCACGGTATACTTTGATCATGGGCAACAAGGAGATACGGTTTCTTCTGCGCCGCTCAAAGTGGTGGAGCCCATTATTCTTTGTAAGGGCTGGGAAGGCGACTTGGTCATCAGCTACCTCACCAACGAGTGGTATTTCTTGAATTTTGTCGTTGGAGCCTACTACGCAGGTCCCAAGCTCCCCGGAACCAAAAAATTGGATTATGACCCCGTTAGTTTTCTGGAAGAAAAGAAGAAGATTTATCTCCCTACCGGAGGCAAGGCTATTCCAGATTACGGCTTAGTCTTTGGTGCGGGAATCGGATTTGCCTTGGCAGATCTGTTCCCCGATGCAACCGAAATTCGTCGTCGCAAGCGCGAAGATACCCGGAATTAACCGAGAATCATTTTTGAATATTTGAAAGGCCACCCATCGGGTGGCCTTTCTTGCGTATAAGGCGAGCTTGTATGGGATGCAGGTTCCTATATTTGGGCAATGCCATATCCGAAAATATCCATTGATTTTTCCCAAGTCCCCTCTCCCTGCTATGTCCTGGAGGAGACTCGACTGCGTGCCAATCTGGAGCTGTTGTCCCGCGTGCAGCGGGAGGCGGGGGTGAAAATCATTTGTGCACTCAAAGGGTTCTCCATGTGGAGTACCTTCCCTCTGGTGCGCGAGTACCTGCCCGGATGCACCGCCAGCTCCTTGAACGAGGCACGCCTTGCCCGGGAAGAGTTTGGAGGCGAGGTGCATGTTTACGCCCCGGTCTACGCAAGCTCAGAAATTCGTGAAGTTTTGGATATCGCTGATCATATTAGCTTCAATTCATTTTCCCAGTGGACTCGTTTCCGCAAGGATGTGGAAGAGCGTCGGCTGCGTATTTCGGCGCGCCCCATTTCCGTGGGCATCCGCGTCAATCCAGAATACTCGGAAGTGGAAACGGATTTGTACAATCCCTGCTCGCCCTTCTCCCGCCTAGGCGTGGTGCGTTCGGAGTTTCGTCCCGAGTTGCTCGAGGGCGTCGAGGGCCTCCATTTTCACGCATTGTGCGAACAGGATGTGGATGCGTTGGAGGGGGTGCTGGCAAGCTTCGAGCAAAAGTTCGGGGAATTCATCCCAAAAATGAAGTGGGTCAATTTTGGCGGGGGGCACCATATTACCCGCGAGGATTACCATGTGGAGGGCCTGATCGAGGTGCTGCAAGGCTTCAAGGCCAGGTATCCGGGTGTGGACGTAATTCTTGAGCCAGGCGAGGCGGTGGGCTGGCGCACGGGCGAGCTGGTGAGCACCGTGGAAGACCTAGTAACCAACGGAATGCCTCTGGCCATCCTGGATGTATCTGTGAGTGCCCACATGCCCGATTGCCTAGAGATGCCCTACCGCCCGGGAATCATTGCTGCGGGAGACCCTGGAGAGAAGGCGCACACCTACCGTCTCGGCGGGGGAACGTGCCTGGCCGGGGATGTCATTGGGGATTTCAGTTTTGACCGGCCCCTTCAGGTGGGGGACCGAGTGGTGTTCCTGGACATGATCCACTACACCATGGTCAAGACCACATTCTTCAACGGGGTCAAGCATCCAGACATTGGGATCTGGACTGCCGAGGGCAAATTTCGTTTGGTGCGGAAATTTACCTACGAGCAGTTCCGGGACAAGCTGAGCTGAAGGGGCGGAGTGGCCGCCCGGCGAACATTATTTGTACAATATGTCTTCTATTTGTTCCAGAGCCTCGGCGTAATAGGATAATTCGTCGAGGACTTCCAGTTCATTCTTTTTGTTGAAGCCTACTATGTATTTGTCGTTGACGACAAACAGGGGTTCTACAAGCTCGAATGGAGAGAACTTGTAGAGTAATTTCATTTCGTCGGTATTCATTGTCCGAATGGAATTGCCGGTGCTTGCCATCAAGGCCTTGCTTACATTCCAGGCCCTCAAAGTGGACTTAGGCTCCTTGGGAATGCCGTAATAAAACTTGAAGGTTTTTTTGCGGACCTTGAATTTCATTTTGTCAATTTTCACGCGGAATTTTTGAGCGAGGGCTGTATCCTTTTCGATGGCCTTCCACATTCCCGGCATTAGGAAGAGATACTGGGCGAAGGGCATGGAGTCGGTAGACCCTTCCAAATTCCGTTTTAGCAGATCATAGGCAGCGGTCACCTGTTGGTCTGGCGCGAGGATGTATCGGACGGAATCGGGGAGGGTGTTGAATTTGATCTCATCGGCGCGGTCATTCTTGGAATGCCCAACAAGTTCGCCACCCTTTTTTTCGCAGGAATCCTTAAGCAAGCGTGGGGAGGATGCCGAACAACCCCAGAGACCCAAAAGGACGAGCATGGCAAGGATTAACTTCATGATTTTTCCCTTTCTGTATACAGACAACAATGGCGGGAAAATAATTAATGACGATTGTTATGGAAAGGGTGGTGCCAAAGTGTGTTTGCTTTTTGTGTGCTATGTCACATTTACTTGTAGACAGTTTGTGTGTGAATTTTTATACTTGCGCGCAAATTCACCTGAACGGAGATGTCAATGAAACTGTTGCTCGCTCTTCTCACCGTGGCCACCTGGGCCACTGCGGCATGCCCCACTTATGTCGGTCGCCCTGAGACCTACCCTGTAGGTTCTGTGGTTGCCTACAATGGTAGCAACTACGAAGTCATTCGTGATCTCGGCAACGGTTGGATCACTCCTTCTGATCCATGGTTCTGGTCCCTCACCAGTAAAACCTGTGCAGTCTCCAGTTCCTCTTCTATCGGTTCTTCCTCAAGCTCGGCGGAAATAAGTCTTATTTTGGCTAACCAAGCCACCATCATCGCTTTGTTGCAAGAGCTGAAGGAAGAGCATGCTGTGATTCGCCAAGATATTGCGAAGCTGAGTAGCACTGATGAGTTTACCGATTCCCGTGATGGCCAGGTGTATCCTTTGGTAAAGATCGCCACCCAAACTTGGATGGCCAAGAATCTGAATTTTGCCGCAACAGCGAGTAAGTGCTACCAAAATAGCGATGCAAACTGTGCGGCCTATGGTCGCCTTTATGACTGGGCCACCGCTAAAACGTCTTGCCCTACGGGTTGGCATTTGCCCAGCGATGTGGAATGGACATTTTTGGAAGCTGCAGTTGGAGGGAATGCTACGGCAGGAAACGTGCTTAAAGCGACCGGATTGTGGAATCCATATACAGGAATCGTGAATAGCGACAACTTTGGCTTTTCTGCCTTGCCCGGTGGGGCCAATTTCGGAGGAAGCTTCAGCAACATGGGCTACAACGGATTTTGGTGGACGTCTACCTCCAATGGTAGTGGGGCATACGGTCGAGATATGTACTATGGCATTCCTTATGTGTACCATGGTAGCTACAGTCAGACGATCGGATTCTCTGTTCGGTGCATAAAGGACTAAAAAAGTCCCATTTCCGGAGCGTAGTACCGGCGTGAATTTTCGAGCCCCGCCTCCTCTGTGATGCGGGGTTTAATAGCATTCGCCGGGCTTAGGCCCTGGCATCCGGAAAGAGCAAAACATCTCGGATGGTGTTCTTTCCTAGGAGCAGCATGGCCAGGCGATCGATTCCCAGCGCGACTCCGCTGCAGGCGGGCAGCCCCTGCTCTAGGGCGGCGAGGAAGTGCATGTCCAGAACGGGGTTGACCTTTCCCAGCAATTCTCGATGCTGAATGTCCTGTTCAAATCGTTGCCTTTGCTCCATGGGGTCGCATAGCTCCTGGTACCCGTTGCAGAGCTCGATGCCATCCCAGTACAATTCAAAACGACGGGCCCAATGAGTGCCATCGGGCATCTCTTCGATTTGGGCGAGCGCTGCCTGGGCGGGTGGGTAGTGGGTCAAAAATTCCGGACCTTGCCGGCCTAATTTTGTTTCAATGACAGTCCCCATCAATAAATCCAGCCAGTCTTCCCGCGATGCTCCGGGAAATGGGGATAACCCCAGGCGCTCTGCACAATTCTCAATTTCGGAGAGGGAAGAATCTAGTGGATCAAATCCGCAATGTACTTTGTATGCATTTTGCCAAGTGATTTTTCGCACGGGCTTTCGCGCAAGGGTTGCGGCAGGGGAATTGGATTTCTGGGCAAGGATTGCACACAAATTCAAGACCTCTTCCATCAGCTGGTCCCAGTCCCACCCGATGCGATACCATTCGAGAATGGTGAATTCCCCGTTATGGCGGTCCCCGGCTTCGCCATTGCGAAACGCCTTTCCTAGATAAAAAATGTCCGGAAATCCTGCAGCCAGCAATCGCTTCAGGTGGAATTCGGGCGAGGTGGTGAGAAATCGCCGGAGGCCCGATTCTGAGCTAATGTGGGGAGCGCCGCCAATTTCAAAACGGGTCTCATAGAAATCCAGGTGTGGATCAGTTCCGATGGCCTGGGAAAGGGTGGGGACATCCACTTCGAGGACCGCGCGCTCCATAAAAAAAGACCTGATCTGTTCGATCAGGCCCTGACGGGCTCGCCATGTCTGGATTGTGGCGGAAGGAGCCCATTGTTGATTGTTCACAAGGGCTCCGGGGATAACTACTTCGCGCGCTCGACGTACTCACCGGTGCGGGTATCGACCTTAATCTTCATGCCCTCGTCGATGAACAATGGAATCTGCACAATGGCCCCGGTCTCGAGGGTGCATTCACGCATGACATTTCCCGAGGTATCGCCACGTGCGCCCGGAGGAGCATTGGTGATCAAGAGGTCCATAAAGGTCGGGGGAATGACTTCAATGGCCTTGCCGTCGTACCAGGTCACATCCACATCGGTATTGTCCAGGAGCCATTGTTCGGCACCCTGAAGGTTTTCCTTGGGGATCTCGTGGGTTTCCATGGTGGCCTTGTCCATAAAGGTCCAGACCTTGCCATCGTTGTAGAGGTAGGTCATTTCGGACTGGGGCACGGAGGCTTCTTCAACGGTTTCGCCGGATTTGAAGGTGCGCTCGATCGTGCGGTTGGTGAGGAGGTTCTTCACGCGGACGCGGCTGAAGGCCTGGCCTTTGCCGGGCTTGACAAATTGGTTTTCGACGATCATGTAGGGTTGCCCGTCGAGCATTATTTTTAACTTTTTCCGGAATTCGCTTGTGCCAATGGTTCCCATAATGATCCTGCCTTCTTTTTGTTAGGTTGTCAAAGATAACTTTATGCACTCTACCCTCCAACTCCATTGGTCGAAAGACTTTGCTGAATCATTCCGGGATTGCCGGAGCCTCTTGTCTTTTTTGGGTTTGTCTCCCGATTTGGGCAATTTAACGGCCGAGCAGGGGTTCTCTTCCTTAGTTACCCGGCATTATGCGGGCCTCATGCAAAAGGGAGATCCCCGTGATCCCTTGTTGTTGCAGGTATTGCCCGCCCCTGAAGAGTCCCTTGAGGTAGAGGGATTCGTGGATGACCCGGTGGGAGATATTCGGGCGACCCAGGTTGAAGGTGTCCTGCAAAAATACCATGGCCGGGTCCTGGTCATGCCCACGGGCGCCTGTGCGATCCATTGCAGGCATTGTTTCCGCAGGTCTTTCCCTTACCAGGAATTAAAAAACGTAGGCCTGCCCGGCCGCCTCGCCGCTTTTTTGGCCAAATCCCCTGAGGTGCGGGAGGTCATTTTTAGCGGTGGAGACCCCTTGATGCTTGATGACGCATCCTTCGGGGAATTGTTGGCCGTGATCCAGGGGGCGAAAAATGTGGAACGGTTCCGGATTCACACCCGGTTGCCTTTGGTGCTCCCCAGCCGGTTCTCGGCGGAACTGATCCAGATGCTAGGTGGATGTGGGCGACCTTGTGTTCTTGTGGTGCAAGCCAATCACGCCAATGAGCTCAGCCCGGAATCCGCAGAGGTTTTCGCGGAGCTGCGCGCCCAGGGTGTGCACCTGCTGAACCAGTCCGTATTGCTGCGTGGGATCAACGATTCTCCAGAGGTGCAGGCCGAACTGTCCCTGAAATTATTCCAACAAGGGGTGCTTCCCTACTATTTGCACCAGCTGGACCGTGCCCGTGGCACAGCCCACTTCGAGGTTCCGGTGCAAAAAGGTTTGGAAATCCTGAGGGGTTTGAGCGCAATTCTGCCAGGTTACCTGGTACCCAAATACGTGCAGGAAGTACCTGGAGCGACGGGCAAGACTCCGTTGGCTTGAATCCTACGGCCCATTGCTTAACCACCCACTTCAAAGGAAGTGATCTGGTTCATTCCATCCCTGTTTGAGATTCGAATTTTTTCCAGGAATTGCGAGTTTGCCCACCTCCCAAATCCGGCTGTCAGCAGAATGGGGAGGTTACCAGCAGTGCATTTATGCACTGTCGGGTACACCTGATTCTGCAGCAGCTCCAGTTTTTTTGGAGGTGGAGTCAAACGAGTAATTCCCAATTAAATGGTCTTTAGACGTTCTTCGGGGCTGAGTAGATTGACCAGGCGGAAGGAGAGCAGGTTGTTCATCACGACCACTTCCCCTTTGGCCAAGGTCTTTCCATTGATCACCAAGTCGACATTTTCACCCGCGACCCGGTCCACAGACATGATGGAACCTGGTTGCAAGTCCAGCAGCTCGCGGACGGTAATCTTGGAGTACCCCAGGATCATGCACGCAGGGAAGCGGATATCCTGTAATTGTTCGATATCCAGCTGCTTGCGGGTAGATTTTCTGTATTCTCTGATCTCGGCCATATTAAAAGTATCGGTTATTCGTGGGAGTTCTTGAGACTAGTCAATCTAAAAACTAATTTTCTTGTCAAATAAGAGGCCAAATACCATGACAACTCATAGTCCAGACAAGGACAGCCGTAAGCGAATCCGCCAATTGCTCGACCTGGAAGGGATCGAAAATGCCCTGGACGGGATCGCGGAGCGTATTTTTGCCGACCATCCAGACCCAGGGAGTCTCCTGGTGATGGGCATGGCCAGCCGAGGAATCCCTTTGGCGGAAAAGATCGTCCAAAGGCTTGATCACCTTTATGGATCTAAGGTGCTTCTGGGCAATTTGGATGCCACTTTCTACCGGGACGACTTCCATTACCGCAAGCGCCTGCAGAACCCATCCATAAAAATATCTTCGATGCCCAGGCCCGTCGAAGGCTTGAACATCCTCCTGGTGGACGATGTCCTCTATACCGGGCGCACGATCCGCGCAGCCATGGAGGCCCTCATGGATATGGGGCGTCCCCGGACAATCCGGCTTTGCGTCCTGGTGGACCGGGGTCACCGCGAATTGCCCATCGGTGCAGATTATATTGGAATTTCGGTGAAAACAGGTCTGAACGAGGAAGTTTGTCTTTCCCTTCCTCCTCTTGATGCAGAGAGCTCGGTTTGGCTCGTTGAAGTGGAGGCGCACTGATGTCGTTCCTTGAAACCAAACACTTGCTGGGCCTGCGCGGGGTGTCCAGGAATGACTTGCGGACCATTTTGGATACCGCGAAGCAATTTCGCGAAATCCTGGATCGACCGGTGAAAAAGGTGCCCTCCTTGCGGGGCATTACCGTGGTCAACTTGTTTTTTGAGAACAGCACGCGGACCCGGATTTCCTTTGAGCTGGCCGAAAAGCGCCTGAGTGCGGATTCGGTGAATTTCACTTCGTCCTCGAGCTCCCTGACCAAGGGCGAGTCCCTTTTGGATACCATGAAGAATATCGAGGCGATGAAGATCGACTTGGTGGTGGTACGCCATAAGGGAACAGGGGTTCCCGCCTTTTTGGCTCGGCATTCCGGAGCCATCATCATCAATGCCGGGGATGGTGCGAACGAGCATCCCAACCAGGGCCTCCTGGATATTTTTACCATGGAACAGAAGTATGGCTCCATGGAAGGACGAGTGGTAACCATTGTGGGAGATGTGCGACATTCACGCGTTGCCAGGTCCAATATATGGGGATTGCACACCCTGGGCGCCAAAGTCCGCCTCTGTGGTCCGGCGACGCTCATGCCACGCAACCGGAATTTCTTTGAAGCGGCTGGGGTGGAGTTTATTTCCGATATTCACCAGGCCCTTGATGGTGCAGACGCCGTGATTGCGCTTCGCCTGCAGAAGGAACGGCAGGAGGATTCCCTGTTGCCGACTCTGCGCGAATACCGCAATTTTTTCGGAGTCACTTCCGAGGCTTTGCAACATGCAAAACCAGAAGTGCTGATCATGCATCCCGGTCCCATCAACCGTGGCGTTGAAATTGATTCGAGCGTGGCGGATGGTCCCAATTCAGTAATTCTCGACCAGGTGACCAACGGCGTGGCTGTGCGCATGGCGGTCATGTATCTATTAAGCGGAGGCCGTGCGGATGAATAGTTCCTATTGTTTTGTCGGGGCACAGGCCTTTGTTGACGGTTCTTTGCAGGCTCCCGCAGATTTCTGGGTGGAGAATGGTAAATGGGTCCCAGGACCCGTTGCAAATGCCGAAATGATTGAGGCAAATGGCGCTTGGATTATACCGGGTCTTTTTGCCTTAGGTGTGGATTTTCAGGAGCCCATCCGCGACGATGTATACACCCTGAAGGATGGCCTAGAAGCCATGCGGCGCGGTGGATTTGCGGAAGCGTTGTACGAAAGTGCGGCCAATCCGGTCGATGATATTCAAAAGCTCAAGGCCATGCAGGATGCCTGCGGAAAAAGTGGCCTCGCCTTTCATTTCCTAGGTGCGCTGTCCGTTGGGCACCAGGGCAAGGCCCTCGCAGAAATGCTCGAACTGGCTTCGGGGGGGGTGGTTGGTTTTGGAGATGGCGATCATTTTCCCTCCGGCTTGCGCTTTCTGCGCCTGGCCATGGAATACGCCAGCATGACCAAGATGCGGTGCTTTTTCCAGCCCTCGGAAAAATCCCTGGTGGGCAAGGGCTGTGTGCACGAAGGGCATTTCTCCGACATGCTGGGTATGCAAGGAATTCCAGCCCAGGCCGAGACCATTGCCGTGCACCAGATTCTGGAGCTTGCGGGCTGGTTGCAAGTCCCCGTGCATCTCAAACAGATTTCTTGCGCGGAAAGTTTGAATCTGATTCGCCACGCCCGCGCACGCGGAGTGGATGTTTCCTGTGATGTTTCGGTCAACCATTTGCTTTTTGATGACAGCGGTCTTTTTGAATTGGATACCAATACGCGATTGCTCCCGCCCCTAAGGACCCTGACCGACCGCGAAGCGCTTTGGCAGGGACTTTCGGACGGGACGGTCCAGGCGATTTCCTGTGCCCACCATCCGGTTCTTCCCCAGGACAAGGACACCAATTTTGAAGATGCCGTGCCCGGTGCGGTTTCCTTGGAAATAGCTTTCGCCGCCTTGCTTCCCGAGGCTCTTTTGCGCATGAAATCTGGGCGCAATGCTTTGATCCGGCTTTTTGTTGAAGGCCCCGCCCAAATTTTGGGAGTGCCGGTCAGGTCCCTTGCCTTAGGCCATGATGAACCTTTTTTCGTTTTTTCTCCCGGTGAAGAACGCCTGGTAAAAATGTCCGATTTTGCAGGCCAGGTTCACAATAGCCCCATGCTGGGAAAGACGCTGCGGGGAAGGGTATTAGGAACCATGTTTGATGGATCTTGGCGGACGAATTTATGGAAATAAGTCTTTGGCAGGCTGGGCTTCTGTTGTTGATCGCGCTGATCATTGGCTTGTTTTTGCGTTCCCTGAAGTTCGGGAAGCGGTTTCATATTCGCCAGGAAATGCGGCGCAATCACATGCTGGAAACCAAGCGGACCCTTGTCAATGAGGAAGTCGCCCGCAAAGCTTTGTCTATTGCCATTATGAAATCCGAGGCAAAGAAATAAAAACCTTCGTGCCCGGTGGGGATGGCTCCACACGGAGTGATCCACCGTGGCGCAAAATGATTTCATTGGCTGTCGGTAGGCCAAGGCCAATGCCCGTTCGGGTTCGAAGTGCTTTTGGGGGCACATGGAATGGCTTGAGCAAAACGGGAATGAGCTCCTGAGGAATCCCCGAACCCTGATCCTGTATGCAGAACAAAGCCCCGTGGGTGGAGTGGTCAGCGGAAAGGGTAATTTCACTACCCTTGGGACTCGAAAGAATTGCGTTTTCCAGCAGACTAGTGAAGGCAATACAAAGGAGATTAAAATCCCCCTGAATGGGTTGTTTCTCTAAATCATCATCAATAAAAATGGTGACGCGCTTCCCGGATGCTAAATCCGCCAAGGATTGAATGCAAAAATCCAAAAGGTCTTGCAGAAGGAACGTTCGCGGTTCCAGGGGAACGTCTCCCGATTCCAGGCGGAAGAAATTGAGAACTTTTGTCAGGTATCCGTTGAGTTTTTGGCTTTCAGCAAAAATGATTTGGTAGGCATCGGTGCATTCTTCCGCGGTTTTTAGAAATCCACTTTGTAGCAACTCCGTCCAGGAGAATATTGACGATATAGGTGATCTCATTTCGTGAGCTAAAAAGGAAAGGAATTGATTCTTCTGTGTATCCAAATCGACAAGGTCCTGATGGGTCGTGGCACTGGAGTCTTGTGATCCTAAAAGCAATGTCGCGCCCCGTTGTAGATTATCCAGGGGAATGGGAGTAAATTGAAGGAGCTGGGTTTCCCTGCTGGTTGAAACCGTGCGCACTGAAAAGGGCTGTAGGGGAGGGTGATGGGGAGGAATGGAAATTTGCGGAGCAAGGCTTGGATAGAGTCTGGCCAGAGCATCGCTTGCCCGGATGATTTCTCCATTCGGTCCCAACAATAGCAAGATGGCTGAGTCTTGCAAAAACAAGCCGTCAAGCCACTCTTGGGTGTTTATGGGTTCCATGCATCGATTATATCATGCACGGAAGGAGGAATCAATCATTCACTTGGAGAAACACGGAGGCCCGTTCGATTTCGCCCTCGGAAAGTTCAAAGATTCGCAGAATTTGGGCTTCCGTTAGCCCCAATTGGCTCCATGCTTCCAGATCAACGACCGGAATGCTTTGGTCTCCGGGGTTTCCAGCTTCCAATGCCCGGGCTAGAATGTCGGCAAGGTGTACGATGCTCGCCAAAAGCATGTGGTTCCCTGCTTTGGTGGGGGTGTGATGGTGGGCAATCACCATGGCGAGGTCATTGGGGAGGTTCCACTTTTCTGCGATCCAGGATCCAATGTCCACATGGGTGGCTCCGTGAATTTCCATCTCGGAATCATAAAAAAGGCCATGCTTTTCGTGGGCATTGTTCACCACCTGGAGAAAGCTTTCGGGCAGATAGAGGGCGTGAACCACTTTTCCCAAATCATGGAGCAGGCCACCGACAAAGGCCTCCTCCTTTCCGCGGAACCCGATCTCCTGTGCAATAAGCCTAGCAATGGATCCTACCGCGACGGAGTGCTTCCAGAGGCCCATCATGTCAAAGCCCTGCACATTTTTATGCAGGTCAAACCGACTTAGGATAGTTGTGGTCAGGATTACATTTTTGACGGTGGAAAAACCCAGAATCACAATGGCATGGGTAATGGTGCTGATGCGCCCTGGGAAGCCATACAATGCGCTATTGACAAGGCGGATGATTTTTGTTGCGATAGCTTGGTCAGTCGAGATGGCCTGTCCCACTTCCGCCGCAGTAGTGCGGGGATTTGAAAGCAGTGCGTTGATTTTCTGGATTACAACGGGGAGGGTGGGGAGCTCGCCAAGATTTGCGATCAGCTTCTCGATTTTATCATGCTGGCCCATCGTCGATCCCCCGATGTTTAAGAATGGCGGCGAAAATGGTGCGCATGGCTGAATTGACTTGGCGGCCCTTAAAAAGCAGATCGAGGCGGTCACGCACAGAAATACCTGAAGCATCACTTGAGGTTTCGGATTTTTCTTGGTCCTCGGCCTCGATCCAAACCGAAGGAATGCCCCACGCAGTAAGGCGCGACGAAAGATTTGCCCTTAAGGTCATCCCAATACCCAGAAGCACATTGCCTCCAGGACCGGTGATGGGTTGGGCGAGCACCATTCCATCCTGAATTTCAGAAACAGGAACTTTCTTCATGGGTCTTCTATTTTTCCTAGGGAATTCCTCAAAAATGTATATAATTTGAAGGATTGGTACCGATAGGATCGATAATGGTTTTCAATTCTGAAAAAATGAGCCGAATATTTCAATTTTATGTGCTGTTCCTGGTGGGAGCAACTTCGTCGGTACACAGTGCGCAGTCCGCTGATTTTTTTAGCTCCATCAAATACACTTTTTCGAAAGGTGCCGATCCCGAAGTAGTCTTGGGCATTGCATTGGTTGCCTTAGTCTTGATCGGCGTTCTGGTGTTGAACGAAATCCGCAAGGCCGATGGCCGAGAAAAGGCCAGGGCGAAAATCAGCTGGGATGTTTTTTACGCCAAGGCCGCGAGCTACAAATTGACACCAGTCGAGATCAAGGTCCTGGAATCGATGGTGGTGGAGTCCCGCATCACCAATGCCGACTCCATTTTAAGTTCTGCCCATGTTTTTGAGAATGCCCGGGACGAGGTCTATCGCAATGCCGGAGGGGTCAATCAATTTTCCGAACACGATCTTCAGGCCTTCCGCGAGCTCCGTAGCCGTCTTGGATTCAGCCCCCTTCCGGTGGAAACCCCCTTCGTTTCGAGCCGGCAATTTGCTCCGGGTCTTCGTGTCATTGTCGAAGTTCCCGAAGCAGGGGTCGCCAGCGCGACCATGATCCGGAATGTGGATGAAAAAACCTGGTCCACCGAAAACCCCTTCGAAGGGAATCTTGGGGTGCACGCCGGCCAGCCGGCCAAGCTTTCTATGACCCGCGGGGGCGACGCGGAGTACACCATTGATACTGAGATATTGCAGGTCAAGGATCTTTTCATCAGCTTTAAGCATACCCGGCATCTTTCCCGACGCCAATTGCGGAATTGGGTCCGTGTCGATGTAAGCATTCCGGGCGTGGTTTCGGTCAAAGATGCCGAGTCGGGCCTGCTGAGCCCCCCCATCAAGGGGCGGATTGCCGATTTGTCCGGCGGTGGTATGGCCATGCGGCTCCCTTCGGCTTTGCCTGTCGGGTCGCGGATGCTGATGGATTTTCAGCTCAACGAGACCCCTATAATTGGCATGGAAGTCGAAGTCATCCGTGTCGTTCCTCTCAAGAACGCCGAGGAGCTGATCCATGTGCACTCTTTGTCCTTCAAAGATGTACAGCGCCCCGTCCAGGAGCGGATCGTACGGTTTGTTTTTGAGAAACAGCGTCAGGAAGCTCAATTGCACTGACCTAAAGTCCGTAGGCCCGGCTTTTCTAAGTTCTTGAAAAATATGGCCTTAAGTGAAATTTAGGCTTGACAGTCCGATTTAGGGAAAGTAAACTTATCCCTATATGTCTTTTAGTGACTTGATTGGTCGGATTAAGGGCGAAGTCTTAGTGACTGGTGTCGATGTTGGACATTCCTCCATTAAGTTTGCCCAGGTTGAACACAAACGAAGTGAAAAGCGTCTCATTGCCGTTGACGTTGAATATTTACCTGCGAAAACGATCGAGGACAACGAGGTGCGGGAGCCCAAGGCTCTTCAAGATGCTTTGACGAGGCTCATGCAGCGGCGATTCCCTGATGGAATCCAGGGCGAGATTGTTCTGGGTATCAATTGGTCGAATGGCATTTTGGCAGACCGGGTAAGCCTTCGCAAACAAAGTGACGACACCAATGAAGCCTTCATCCTCGAAGAAGCCGGCAAGCGTCCTCCCTTCAATGAAGACGGCGTTAATCTGGACTATGAAATTTTAAGTGAGACCGCCCAGGGCGACCAGGACGTCTTGATTGTTGCCGCCAAGGGCGCAGGCCTGAGTGCCTGGGTGAATTTGTTCAAGCCAGTGGAGATCATTCCCTCCATTCTTGAAGTCGACGCCTTTGCCGCGGTTAATATTTTCCTTCTGTCTTCCACCGAAGATGAACTCAAACAAACTGTGGCCATTTTGAATATTGGCGACAAGCGTACTCATATTTCCATTGTGCGCAACGGGCTTTTTCATTCCACCCGCACCGTTCAAAACGCCTCCGTAGATACCTTTTTAAGCCAGATGAGTCGTCGTATTGGTCTAGACTCAGAAATGGTTGGCAAAATTCTTCGGGAGGAATCCACCGAACCCTACGACAACGACCTTTTTAATCAAGCGTTGGAGTTTGCGGCAGATGAATTTGCGGTTTCCTTGGAACTGGCTCTGCGGTATTTCACCTCTTCAGAAAACCAGGAACGGGTGCAAAAACTGATTTTGGTTGGTGGTGGTGCTGGAATCAGTGGTCTTACCGGATTTTTGACCAGTAAACTCGCAATCGAGACGGTTTGTTTTGAATCTGCCAAAGTACAAGCGGCTTTGCATGTGGACCAATCCATTTTCGGTGCCTCCGGCATGACCCAGGATGCTTTGAATACATTGGTTACCGCTATTGGCCTCGCAACGAGGAAGCCTTGAAATGAGCATGAAGCTTCTTGAAATCAATCTGCTCCCCGCCGAGTTCCGCAAAGTAAAAACGGACTTGGGCTGGATTGTCGATCGCAGAGTTCTTTGGCCCACAATGCTGATGCTGGTGACCGCATTTGGCGCCTTTCTGGTCTACCTCCATGTGCGGGATACGATTTCTAGCCTAACGGATCAATTGGAAACCACAAAGGTCGAGATCCAGCAGGGTCAACCTATCCTGGATAAAATTACCGAGCTGGACAAAAAATTGAGCATCATTGGTCAAAAGAACAAAGCACTGAAGTCCATTCAAGTCAGCAAAAAACGCTGGGTGATTTTGTTCGAAAACATTTCCTCCGTATTGCCTCCCAATATGTGGGTGTTGAGCTTGAACGAAGAGGCGGGCGACATTCTTGAAATTAAGGGAACGACTTTTGATTTCTCCGAAGTTGCGGAATACATGGTCAGTCTAGAGCGTCAGGTCAGTTTCACGAATGTAACTCTGGTGACGATCCTCAGTCAAAAAGTGGGCGCAGACGATGCCTACAGCTTTACCCTGAAGTGTTCCATCAACCCGGATCTGGGTATGGAGGGGCAGGCGAAATGAATAAACTTGATCTAAAAAATCCGCGAAACGCCTATGCCGTCATGGTCGTCATGGTGGTTCTCGCCGGCCTCTATTTTGGATACGACATGTTCTGGGTTCCCAATGCGGACGAAACCCAGCGCCTTGAGGCCGAACTGAAGGATAGTCAGGCCAAGCTCGACAAAATCAATATTCAAAAAAAGCGGGTCTCCCGCCTCGAAAAGGACTTGGCTAGCGCAGAAAAGGAATTTGAGCGTCTCAAGGAAATGTTCCCTGAAGAAGAAAAAGTTCCACTGCGCCTCCAAGATCTCTATGCCGTTATTCGCTCTTCGGGCGTTCAAATCATCAAGTTCAACCCGGAAGGGCGTACCGAGCAGGAATATTATGTGGAAAACAAGTATTCCCTTTCGGTGAATGCGGGTTATCATATGCTGGGTAATTTGTTTGCAGAAGTCGCCAACTTTACCTATCCGACCTCCATTAAGGATTTAAGAATTGGGCGCTATGCGGGAATCGATGCTGAAATCAAGAAGGCCACCATGCACGGATGGATTCCAATAACGACATCGGTTTCTTTCAATTTGACAACGTTCACTTCCCGGAACCTGAGCAAATGAATCGATTTCGACTGTTGATTCTTTGGTGCCTTGTGGGCTTTGCCACAGTGTCCGCTACTGCGGCGGAACTTCGCGATGTCTCTCTGAAGTGCAAGGGGCCGGACTGCTTTTTGTTGTTCCAGTTTGACCCCGCAGGTGGGTTGCCGTCCTACTATCAGAAGTTCGATGGGGCGCGTCGGGTTCTTAAAATCGCTTTTTCGACAACCAATATCAAAATTCCAGCCGGTTCTTGGGTTATGCAGGCTGATGCATCCGGTATCAAAAGCGTGAATCTGAAAACAGAAACGACTGCCCGTGGTGTTCCTCTTCTTGTCTTTGAATGGAACGTCGGCCCCGATATTTCTTCCGACAAAAATCCAGTTCTTCTGGAGGACGGTGGCCGTTTCAAAATGAAGTTCACATCCAAGTCCAATCCCAAGCCTTGGTCTTTGAGTGCGATTTCCAAGGCTGCAGTCCAATCAGCAAAAGTGAAAAAGCCTGAGCCGAAAAAGGTCGAAGAGAAGAAACCCGAAGAGAAAAAGCCTGAGGCCAAAAAGGTAGAGGCCAAGCCCATCGTTCCCGAAAAGTCATCGGTCGTTGTCGCTCCTGTTCCTTTACCCGAGGTTAAGACGGATGCTCCCAGCACCAAAGGGGTTGCATTGCCCCCAGGTCTTGAGGAAGTGTCTTGGATTCGGGGTTATGGCCAGGAGCAGCTGGTGATTCGTTTTGAAGGGGATGCTCCGGCTATTTTGCGCCAGACGGATTCCATGCTCGTCTTCCCTCTTCCCAAGGCACTCAAAATTCAGCCCCCCATTGTGGCTTTCGGATCTTCTTTGGTGCGCGATATTCGCCTGGTCAAGGCTTCTCTTTCGGGTTTAGAGCTGGTCGTCCGACTCAAGGGAGTCCCTGTTCAGATGATCCGCCGAGGTTCCAGGTTTTGCTTGCAAGCCAGCGTCACCACCCCTCCGGGAATTGATTCTTGGACCGTTCTTGCCACTGGAGCCAAGCATCAGGTCTTCAATGTTTCCTCTTCGGATGATGAAATGGAAAGCCTGGATCAATTTGCCCAGGGTTTCGTTAAAGCCTCCTCTCCGGCCATTCAGACATTCAAGCTCAAGAAGGGAACCCGCGACTTGATCGTGGTTGAAGAAGCCGTGATTCTGCGGGATTCTCCGAGCGAAACGGGCAAACAGCTTCGCCAGCTGAAGTTTGGGGATCGACTGGTCAATATGGAGCAGGCCAAGTTGTATTTTAAAGTAAAATCGGGCGAGGTCACGGGATATGTCAATCGACGCATGGTTGCCTATCAGGATGAATTAAGTCATCTGCAGAGCGAAAAATTGCAACAGCTCAGTCTTGCCCAAAAGGAAAGCCAAAAAGCCGCTTTAGCTTCGGGAGCCACTCCCGCTGGCGATTCGCTGGATGTGACCTTCGATGAGCCCGATCAAGACCGGATTACCTACTCATCCTTTGGGCGGCGCGATCCATTTGTGGAGCTTAAAGGTGTGGTTAATGAAGGAATCAACATTGACGGGGTGGAACTGGTCGGTATTATTTGGGAAGCTGAAATCCCCATGGTTTTGCTTACCGACACCAGAAATCCCGGGGTCTCCTACACACTTAAGGAAGGCGACTCCATTCTCAACGGAAAAGTCCTGAAGATTACTCAGGACGAGGTTCTCTTTCTGATCAATGAATTTGGCATCAGCCGCCGTTACACCATGAGCTTGCCCGATAAATACGGGGGTAAAAAGTGAAAAAGTCAGTCCTCATAGTCCTAGCCGGGTTATTCCTTTGCTTTGGCTCCTTGTTCGCCCAAGTCAATAAAGCGACGTTGCCTTCCAATGTTGCGGGGCAAGGGAATTCGCGCTTCTACGACTTTAATTTTGTCTCCACCGATATTTCGGCCGTATTGCAGGCTTTTGCAGTAACTGCGGGAGTCGATATCGTTCCTGTTCCCGAGGTAAATGGAATAAAAGTGGACCTGAAAATTACCAAGAAAACTTGGCAGGAAGCTCTTGACATCCTTTGTGAAACCTACGATCTGACCTGGATTATTGAAGACAAATATGTGAGTATTCAGCGCACCTCGAGTTGGCAGGCCAAGCAGTTAAAGAATGCCGAGAAAAAAGAACAGAACGAACAAGTGGCTCCTTTGGTGCGCAAAAATTTTCAGGTTCGCCATGCCAAAGCATCCGAACTGGTTACCGTTCTACAAAACATGACCTCGCCACGCGGTCGGATTACCGTGGTGGACCGGAACAACGCCATTATTGTCTACGATACGGAAATGCGCATTGTCCAAATGGGAAAAGCCTTGTCCGAACTCGATGTGGAGACCCAGCAGATCGTGATCACAGCCAAACTGGTTGTGATTGATAGCAAGGTGGCCCGGGAACTTGGTGTGGACTGGTCTGCAAAAGCAGGTTCCGGAAGTTTGACCACAGCCAGCAAGGGTCTGCCAGCCGAAGGCCAACTCTATGACTCCCGCAATCAAATTGCCATGCAATCCACACCCATGAAGGGAAATTTAACCGGAGCCGGCCAAACCATCACCATGAGTCTTTTGGACAACAACTTGGGGATCGGCATTTATAATCTGATTGGTGATGGAAAGGGCGAAATTCTGGCCAGTCCACAGATTTCGACCCTGGACCATACCGAAGCCCGTATCTTTATGGGTGACAAAATTTCCCTGCGCGTGATTGATGCAACTGGCCAGTCCTCGACTCAGCTGGTGGAGTCCGGAATCAAACTGACGGTCACGCCCCATATCACGGGTGACAACCGCATTCTGATGGACCTGAAGCCCGAGAATAATTCCTATTCCTACGACGACAAGGGACAACCCATTATCTCCACGCAGGAAGCCCAAACCAAAGTCGTGGTGGCTGATGGTGAAACCGTGGTCATCGGTGGCTTGACCAACAATGTAGAGACGGAATCCGAGACCGGAATTCCATTTTTGAAGGACATCCCTATCTTTGGATACCTCTTCAAGTACTACAAGAAGGAAGTGACCAAGAAGGACCTGATTATTTTCGTGACTCCTCGAATCCAGCGCAATCAATTTAAGGAAATCCAGGATTTAGGAGATGCTGAAGCGGTGGTTGAGCCATTGACGAATGCTTCTCCTGCTCTGGCCCCCGTGGCCAGTCCCGCACCCGCTGCAGTGGTAGTTCCTCAGGCAAGTCCAACACCGCCCGCAGGCGCAGTTCCAGTCGTTCCTCCGCCCGCAGCTTCTGAGCCTCCAGCGGAAGAATGGAAATAAAGCGGCGAATTTTATTAGAGTGAATTTAGATGCGAGGTCTTGCAGTGTTGCAGGGCCTCGCATTGTAGCTTCCAGACCAGGGGTGCATTGTCAGATCGTAGCCAACTGAGATAGGACGAGCCTAGGTAGGACCATGCGAAAATGTTGCGTATGCCAGCCTCGAAGGCTGCCCGCGTAGCTTCCACCACAGCATTTTCCGTTCCGGCAACGATGTGGTAGTTCTTGATCCACATCTGGGCTTCCTTGCCGTGTTGTTTGGCGATGGCAAAGGTTTTCGCAGAGACTTCCGCGTAGGTCACGGGAACGGATTCGATGGGCGTATTTTTCTCCCAATAGGGGTCTGAGCCAATCTCATGGACAGAGGGAATGCGGGCCACCCGATCCCAATCATCGAGTCCTGCCGGAAACCATGGAGGAAGCATGCACACGGAATTCCGCTTGCCGAGTTTTTCAACGGCTTGGGTCATTTCGGTCAAGAAATCAATGAGGCTGTCTTCACGGAAAATTTTGACTTCTTGGTCAAACTGGGTGGGCATTGCCTTGCCAAACCGCGTTGCAAATAAATCCATGCAGGTCGCACAACGGCAGTTCCAGACCTGGTCCACGCCTTTGGTGAAGTCGAAGTGGGGCTCATCCCAAAAAATGGTCTCCACCTGGGTCGCACAGACCAGCGCAATCCATTTGTGCATGTATTCGCGAAACTTGGGATGGTTGGGACAGGCTGCAACCCGGGGAACGCCATCGCTTCCAACCTGCGCCAGGGAGTGGTCCCGGGCAGAGAGCTCCGAATAGGCCTCCCCGCCAAACACGCGCCCAACACCCCAGGGATTCACATAAACCTTAAGCCCCAGGGAATGGCTGATAGAAATAATTTCGGACATGGTATCGGCATAATAATGGGAGTCTTCCTCGGACCAGGTGTGCAGCACATGGGTAAAACCCGCTGCCACGATCCGCTCCATATCCAATTTGACCCATTCCGGATTGCGGACGCCAAAATAAGCGATCCCAGATTTAAACGACATGAGATGACCTCAATTACTGCGGCTACGTGACCATTGGGGAGTGGGGGCCTGAAGAAAAACATGGGACAAAACGTCTTCCCAGTCTGCTTTGATCACGGGCTTCCGCACCAAGAACGCGTGCTGCATGTCGTCGGGTAGCCAGGACCGGTCGTCGATCAGTTCAATGACCCAGGTCTCAGGAACGCAGGCACGGATTTTTTCGCCAAAGGCGGTAATGCGCTTGTCTGGGGCGCCGTGGTCAAGTACAATCAGGACGGGGGGAATGCCATGAGCCAAAGGAATGGAAATGGATGCTTCTGCCTCGTCCAGGCTTGCGCAGGTATAAATGGTGCTGTCACAGGAAACTTCGCTGCGCAAAATCCACTGCATGGTCCAACGGGCAAGCTCGTCAATGCGGCTGCTCGAATCAGGAGCGATGAAAAAGATATGTCCCACGGAGATAAAAGGTACTTTAATGCGAGCATGCTCCAAAGCCCGAATCGCATATTCCCTGACTTGGGTGAATTTAATTTCATCGAAAGGCTCCTTCGTCCCCTTGGTCAGGGGCATTTTGCCGGGGATTCCCAAGTTTTGGGTCCTTGGATGGGTCCTCGGGATGATTGCGCCCTCCTGGATGGCTGGTTGATTTCCACCGATGTCTCCGTGGAAGGGACGCATTTTCGCCTGGACTGGTCCTCTCTGGAAGAGGCCATCGAAAAGGCTTTGCTCTCCAACTTTTCCGATATCAACGCCATGGGGGGCACCACGGGATTTGTTCTGCTGGGGTTGTGCCTGAATCGCCGATGGGACAAGGCAATGCAGGCCCGGGCTGCGGACGCTTTTGCCGAGGTCTGCAACCGCTATGGGGTTCGAATTCTTGGAGGAGACACGGTCGTGGGAGATGTGGCCTCCTTCTCCATTACGGTGTTGGGTAAGTGTGGTTCAAACCAAAACCCCATGTTACGGTCGAATGCAAAAGTGGGAGATTGGCTATACGTGTCTGGCCAATTGGGAGCTTCTGGAGCAGGGTTGTGGGCTTTGCAGAATGTTCCTCAAGCACGTTCCCTATATCCCGAAATTGTTGGCGCCCATCTGGTGCCCAAGGTTCCGCTCGGTCTGGGGCCATTGGTTTTGGAAAAAGGCGAGGGCCGGGCCTGTATTGATATCAGCGATGGACTTAGCTCCGAGCTTCACCATTTGGCCCTTCAGTCCGGAGTGGGAATCGAAATACAGGCCAGAGAAATCCCCGTCCACGGTGGAGTCTTGGGCTTATGTTCCGCCTATGGCCTATCCTCTGAAAAATTCTGGCTTCACGGTGGAGAAGAATACCAGTTGCTTTTCACGAGCGCCTTGGCTCCAAGTTTATTAGTTTTACCGCTGTGGCCTTTTGAAATCCATTGTATCGGAAAAGTAATTGATGGAAGTGGAGTCACTTTGGTAACATTGGATGGAAAAAAGAAGAATGTTGAACTTGGGGCTTGGTCTCATCTATGAACCAGAGTAAAGTCAAAGTTGGTGAACTGCTCCTGCGTCAAGGTTTTATTGACCAGGATCAGCTGGACCATGCGCTTGCTGAACACAAGCGGACCGGAATCCTGGTCGGAAAAATCCTGATTCGACTTGGGTTTGTGACTGAAGATGCCCTGACGGGGATTCTGGGTGAGCAGATGCAGTTCAAGGAGCGCAAGCGCCTTGGCGAAATTTTGCTGGAGCGCAAATTCATTGACCAGGAGCAGCTTGACAAGGCCCTGGAGTCCGCTCGTCAAAAGGGTGATCGCCTGGGCAAGACTCTGGTCAAGCTTGGCTACATGAGCGAGGATCGGCTAATTGAAATCCTTTCCGCTCAGCTTGAGGTTCAGCAACTCAAGCTAGCCAGTTTCAATATCGATGCCCAAGCTTCGTCCTATTTGCAAGAAGCGTTTTGCCGTCAATACAAAGTCATGCCCCTGTACAAGACGGGCAAGACTTTGACCATTGCCATGGCAGACCCTTCCAATCTGCGTGCATTCGACCATGTGAAGTTCAAGGTGCAGCCACTCGAAGTCGAAGCGGTGATGTCCACCGACACCGACATTTTGGCGGCCATCGAGCGCGTGTATGGCAATGGTGGCGCGCCCAAAGATGATACTGCCCAGGCCACTGAAAGTGGTGGCGATCTGGATGCATTGATTAGTGGTGCGGCAGAAGAAGTTGATGTCGTGGAGCAACAGCAGAGTAACGATGAAATGGAGCTTTCCGATGAGGAAGGCCGTCAAGTTGCCAAAATTGTGACCACTTTGATCAATACTGCCGTGCTCAAAAAGGCTTCCGATATTCACTTGGAACCCCAGGAAGATTACCTCAAATTGCGTTACCGCATTGATGGTGAAATGATGGTGGTCTCCAAGATTCCCGGCCGCCTGATGGCTCAGGTTCTTTCGCGCATCAAGCTCATGGCCAAGATGGATATTGCCGAAAAACGCCGGCCTCTGGATGGTCGCTTTACTGTGCGCGTGAACGGAAAAGAGGTCGATTTGCGCGTGAGCTCCTTCCCCACGACTTTGCGTAAGCGTGGCACGGTGGAAAAAATCGTTATGCGTATTTTGGATCCCAATTCAGGGCAAATTCCCCTGAAGGTAATGGGTTTCCAACCTGCAGTTTATACGGAATTCATTGACGCCATCAATGTCCCCAACGGAATCATCCTGGTAACCGGGCCAACGGGTTCTGGTAAATCCACAACCTTGTATGCATGTGTCCGCGAAATCAACAACGACAGTATCAATATCACCACCATGGAAGATCCGGTGGAATTGAACTTGAGCAATGTGAACCAGGGCCAGATCAACAATCAGGCTGGCTTCTCCTTTGCTGCAGGTATTCGTGCTATTTTGCGTCAAGATCCCGACGTCATCATGATTGGAGAAATGCGCGATAAAGAAACGGCCTCCATGGCCGTTGAAGCTGCATTGACCGGGCATTTGGTGTTCTCTACATTGCATACAAACGATGCATCCGGTGCCTTCCCGCGCTTGCTCGAAATGGGTCTCGAGCCGTTCTTGGTGGCTACCGCTGTCAAGGGTATTTTGGCTCAGCGCCTGGTGCGTAAGATTTGTGGAAATTGCAAAGAATCCTTTGAACCCCCTGCGGAACTCCGCGATAGTTTGGGTCTGTCCAAGGACGTGGTATTTTACAAGGGCAAGGGTTGCGGAAAGTGCGACATGTCCGGTTATAAGGGTCGCTTGGGTATCTTTGAATTTTTGACCCCCAACGAGGCCATTCGCCAGCTCATCATCAAGCACGCATCCGGTGATGAAATCAAAACCGAGGCCATGAGGGGTGGCATGCTTACTCTGCGAATGGATGGCATGGAAAAGGTCCTCTCCGGCGCGACCACCATTGAGCAGGTTCTCGGATCATCGGAAGAGGATAAGTAGGAACAGGGGCGAGTGGAAAGTTGCAACAGGTTATCCTGTTTAAGCATAAGGCGCTTGCAGAAATTTTCCATTTTCCACTAAGGTGTCGTGCAGGGATGATGGCTGTTCATTTAATAGTGACCGTTCCGCTGTGGCGGACTACGGGAACTTATACACGCAGTGTATTCCACTTTCCACTCGTCTTACCCTCTTTCCCGCAATTCCTGCTTAATCAACATGAACTTTTCGCAGGTTTTTGCCAGGTACTTGATATTTGCCTGGTACTCGGTTAGGAGCATGGGGCGAAGTTCGGATTCGGGAAGACCATTGAAGGGTTCGCTTTGACGGAAAACTTCCATAATATCGGGTTTGCATGCGGAGATCAAGGCGGTCCAGGTTAGGCTAATCGTGTCCCAGAACTCGGTGGCGAGAGCCCGGTCATCGAGTTTTTCCGCAATGTCTTCCAGGGTGATATCCCAAAGGTGCCGGAACTCGGAATTGGCGAGGGAAAACCCCTGGGACCATTCCACCAGGTTATTCCAGGATTGATCCGCCATCGCGGGCTGGACCACGCATGTGGGAATGCAAAGGGTGCCCAGGTGGATTTCGGTGAGGAGGCCGTTGGTCATGGGCATCAGCATGTTCCAGATGGGTTGTAGCTGCGCTTCGGAATCGAAAATCAAATCTCCGAAGAGGACTTCCTGCCAATCGCTGGGCGCGATCATGGATGGCGTGGTGGTGATTCCCACCAGAAACCCGTGCAGGAAGGGAAATGAGGGGAATCCCTGCGGAAGCTGCAATTTGGAATAGGCGACGGAAGCGTCAGAGGCGGAAAGTTTTTTTACGGAAATTGAGGGAGTGTCGATTTTCTTTTTCATCCACCAAGCATAGGAAATTCCTCTTTGCTAAATTGCCGGACTATGGTCGATGAAAATCGTTTGCGCAAAGAACTCGATGCGGAGCAGTGCAAAGCTGCTTTGCAGATTTCCGGTCCAGTTCTGATTCTTGCCGGTGCTGGCTCGGGCAAGACCCGCGCAGTGACCTATAAAATTGCCCACCTCATTTCTGCCCACCAGGTGGATCCACGACGCATCCTGGCCGTGACCTTCACCAATAAGGCCGCCAAAGAAATGAAGGAGCGCATTCGCAAACTTCTTGGGGGCGAGGCCCATTTGGATTGGATGGGGACATTCCATGGCATTTGCCTGCGCATCCTCAAACTTTGCTTGGCGCAACCGCGCATCTCCGAGGTCATGGGGTGGACCTACTCCCGCAATTTTACCATTTACGATTCCGACGATCAGGCCCGCACGCTCAAGTCCGTGGTGCTTCCCATCCTAGGTGAAGTGGAGTCTGCAGAGCTCAAAAAGATTTCCGGGAAAATTTCCCGCTTCAAGAATAGCATGTGCTTAGTCGCAGATGTTGCTGGCCCCAAGGTTTCTTTGCAAACTCCGGAATTAGTAAAGGAACAGGCGCGCTTTGGCGATGAAGAGCAGACAGCCACGTTCTATTTGGAATACCAAAATAAATTGATGGCGGCTGATGCCATGGATTTCGATGACCTGCTTTTCCGCACGGTGCAGCTCTTCCAAAAAATGCCCGCTGTGGCAAGCCAGTTCGCCAACCGGTTCCAGCAGGTGTTCGTGGACGAGTTCCAGGACACCAACGACATCCAGTTTCTGTTGCTCCGGCAAATGATGAATCCTGCCCGCAATGTGACGGTGGTGGGTGACGATGACCAGAGCATTTATGGATGGCGGGGCGCAAATATTGGCATCATCCGTAGCTTCCATGAAGACTTTGCCCCGGTCACCATCGTAAAGCTGGAACGCAACTACCGTTCCACCAGCCTGATTGTAAAAGGCGCTGGATCCGTTATCGAAAATAATGCCCGGCCCGAGTCCATGCGCAAAAAAGTGTATTCTGAATTGGAGGACGGGGATCCCATTCGTGTATTCCGGGTGGCTGATGATCGGGTCGAAGCCGACCGCATCGCCGAAAAAATCTACTCACTCGGACCCACCGCCTACAATGAAACGGCCATATTTTACCGCACCAATGCCCAATCCCGCTCGCTCGAAAAGGCGCTCAACGACAAGCGCATTCCATCGGTGATCTTTGGGGGCATGCGTTTTTGGGACCGCAAGGAAGTCAAAGACCTCCTGGCTTATTTGCGCATTCTGGTGAATTCCCGCGACGACGCAGCCCTAGGGCGCATTATCAATGTGCCTCCGCGCGGCATTGGAAAAACGAGCCTCGAAGATTTACAGGCAATTGCGCGGAAGCAGAAGCTGGGTGCCTGGGAAGCCCTGGCGAATGAAGTTCAATTGGGAACCAAACTGGGTGGCAAGTTCAAAGCCTTCCACGACATGATGGAAGATTTGCGAAAGTACCTGAAGGATGAAAACAGCTCGCTCCCCATCCTCGCCGAAAAACTGATCGAAAAGAGCCGCTATAAAATTTGGATCGAAGAAGAAGAAAAAGACCAGGCCGAAGAGCGCGCTGCGAACATGGGCGAATTGGTCAATGCCTTGCGCGAGTTTGAAGAAGAACACTCCGATTCCAATGGCGGTGGCGGGCTCGAACAGTTCTTGCAGGAAGTTGCGTTGCTTTCGGATGCCGACAAAAAGGTAGTCGAGGGGCAGACGCGCGTTACCCTGATGACCATCCACATGGCCAAGGGCCTGGAATTTGAAAATGTCTTTTTGGCCGGTTGCGACGAGGGAGTATTCCCCTTGATCCGCAAGAGCTCCCTGGCAACGACATCGGCAGCGGAAATAAAAGCTTTGGAAGAGGAAGAGCGCCGGCTGTTCTATGTGGGCGCAACCCGCGCCAAGCGTCGTCTTTTCATCTATTCCGCCACCCAGCGGTTTTGGCAGGGCACGGTCACCAGTTTCAGCGAATCCCGTTTCTTAAGTGAGATCGATTCCACCGCAGTGGAACGCCTCGACTTGGCGGGGAGCGCCTCGGAAGAACGTACAGGTGGTTATTCCGGAGGCAGAAGTCAACAGTACGGCCAGTCCTTTGGGAACAAGACCTTTCAGCGCGGTGGTGGAAATGGATTTTCCGGTGGATCGTCGGGTGGGTATTCACGTCCCCAGGCCTCCAACACCATTCGCAAGGTTTACCCCGGGGGAATTCCGGACCCGGATTCCAGCAATAAGCCCAAAGGCCCGCCCATCCGGGAAATCGTCTATGACGAGCATTCCCAGGAGAATCTATATTTCAAGCCCGGAATGATGGTCCGGCATGCCCGCTTCGGCGTGGGACTCATACGTGGACTCCTGGGCACTGGGCCCGAGGCCAAAGTCGATGTGGAGTTTCAAGATGGCGTAGTACGGAAACTCATCCTGAAATATGCGAATTTGACCATCCTCCAAAGGGAATGAATATGCTCGAAAACAAAGACATCCAAAAGCTGGCCAAGCTCTCTCGGCTCGAAATTTCCGATGTGGATGTGGAGTCCATGAAGGGACATTTGGAGCACATGTTAGCTCACCTCGATGAGCTCCGGTCCCTGGATCTGTCTGGTGTCGAGCCTATGACCAGCGTCGATGAGCCCGTGACAGTTCTTCGCGCCGATGTCCCAGGTGGGTGCTTGTCCCATGAGCTTGCCTTCCGCAATGCTCCCCGCGTCGACAACGATCATTTTGTCATTCCCAAAGTCATCGGCTAATTCCCGTGGCTTTGGTCTCCTGCGTCATCCCGGCCCGGATGGGTTCCTCCCGTTTTCCGGGTAAGCCCCTGGCTTTGATTCAGGGGCAACCCATGATTTTACGCACCTTGGCGCGGGCCCGCGGGGCGAATTGCTTTGACCGGGTGATCTGTGCCACGGATTCCCCCGAAATCGTCTCCCGGGTTCGTTCTGCGGGTTTTGAGGCGGAGCTGACGCCTGATTTTGCAACAGGCTCGGACCGGGTGGCCTTTGTCGCCTCTTTATTACATTTGCCTCTGGTTGTTAATCTTCAAGGAGATGAACCAGTGGCGAGCCACACCATGCTCGAACAGGTAGCCCGTACGCTCGCCTTGGACCCCGGGTCCTGGGTAACGGCTTCCTCCCCCCTGGAATCCGATTCAGCCTCTAATCCCCATGTGGTCAAGGTCCTGGTTCAAGACGGCTTTGCCCAGGAATTTTCCCGTTCACCGGTCACAGGTTCTGATTGGCGGGTGCATCGGGGGGTTTATGGATATTCTCTAGAATCTTTACAGGAATTTTCAAAGCTTCCCCAGTCCCAGGCCGAGCTTGCGAATTCCTTGGAACAATTGCGGATAATGGGGTGTCGCCCCATCCGCGTAATCAACAATTCTTCTCCATCCTTTTCTGTCGATGTGCCGGGCGATATCGCCCTCGTCGAGTCATTCCTCCTGAGGTCCACATGAAGTACAATGGCAAAACCAAGTTTATCATCGTCACCGGCGGAGTCCTTTCCGGACTAGGCAAGGGAGTCGCAGCGGCTTCCATCGGTTCGCTCCTCTGTGGCCGCATGAAGGTCGTGCCGGTCAAATGCGACGGGTACCTCAACACCGACCCCGGGACCATGAACCCTACCGAGCATGGCGAAGTGTACGTTCTGGACGATGGTGGCGAAGTCGATATGGATTTTGGCCACTACGAACGCTTCTTGAATATCCAGACGCGCTTCAAGTGGAACTTGACCATGGGCAAGGTCTTCAAGCAGATTCTCGAAAAGGAACGGAAGGGCGACTACCTGGGCAAGACCGTGCAATTTCTGCCCCACGTCACCAATCTGATCAAAGAGCACATTTTCACCATCGCCACCGAAGAACAGGCTGACATCATGCTCATCGAAATCGGTGGTACGGTGGGTGACTTGGAAAATCAATTCTACATCGAAGCCGTGCGCCAGCTCAGCCACGACGTGGGCCACGAAAACCGCATGTTCGTGCACTTGACCTATGTCCCCATCCCTTCGGGCGTCGGGGAGCAGAAATCGAAGCCCACGCAAATGTCCGTGCGTGAATTGAACGAAAAGGGAATTTACCCCGACCTGGTGATTGGACGCTGTTCTGAATACTTGACACCCATTATCAAGGAAAAGATTGCGCTCTTCTGCAACATTGAGCCCAACCAGGTAATCTCCGGAGTAGATGTCCAGAATGTCTACGAAATTCCCCTGATCTACGAAAAGGAAGGCCTTTCCGAAATCGTCTCCAAACACCTGCGCATCTATGCTCCGCCCAAGCTCGAACAATGGAGCCGTCTAGTCCATAATATCAATCGCAACCTGGCCACTCCCCGCAAGGTTCTTCAGGTTGCCATCTGTGGAAAATACACCACCCTGGAAGACTCCTACGCAAGCGTGGTGGAGGCGATCAAACATTCCGCAGCCCACTTGGATCTGCGCGTAAATATCAACTGGGTGGACACGGAAAAAGTCGAAACGGAAGGAAACGAGCCAGCAAAGTGGCTGGACGGAATGCATGCAGTAATCGTTCCGGGCGGTTTCGGAAGCCGGGGAATCGAAGGCAAAATTACCTTGATCCAGCATGTCCGCGAACAGGGAATACCCTTCCTAGGAATTTGCTACGGCATGCAGCTGGCTGTGGTGGAATATGCCCGCAATGTCCGGGGCCTGAAGGGCGCCAACACCACCGAAGTCGAAAAAGATGGCATCAAAGTTGAGTCTCCGGTCATCGCCTACCTGCCCGGCCAAGAAAAAATCCGCGAAATGGGCGCGACCATGCGCCTAGGCGGACACGATGTCCTGGTCAAATCCGGGTCCGTGGCCCAAAAAGTCTATGGTGGAGCCACAAAAATCAGAGAAAGATTCCGACATCGGTACGAAGTGAATCCCATTTTCGTCAAAGATCTAGAGAAGGACGGTTTTGTCTTTTCTGGAAAATCATCGACGGAGGATATCATGCAGATTATGGAGTTGTCCAATCACCCTTATTTCCTAGGATGCCAGTTCCATCCGGAACTACAATCGACCCTGTTGCAACCTGCCCCGCTCTTCCTGGAGCTTCTGCGGGTGGCCGATGAACGCTGCTGAGCGTAGAGCGGTAGTCGTTGCGGTCCTTTTGCTGGTGTTAGGGTGGGGGGCCCGGGCTTTGCCTGGGTCCGTCTGTGACGGCTGTGGTGATTTGACGCTCGTCCAGGCCACGCCATCTAGCCCTGCCGAGTCGATTGCAGAGCTGTCTTCTCGCCAATCCACCTGGGATTCAACATCCAAGGCAAGCCCTGTCCACAAAAGCAGGACCAAGGCCAAAACTCAAAAATCCTCGGGTCCTGTTCACGTAAACCGGGCTTCGGCCAAGGAGCTGGAGGGGATCAAGGGCGTTGGACCGGTTTTGGCGAAGAAAATTTTGACCGAACGGGAACGGATCGGGAAGTTTTCAGGGCCGGCGGATCTTGACCGGGTGCCTGGCATCGGCAAGAAAAAGCTAGATAACCTGTTGCCATTCCTCATTTTTGATTAGTTTTACTCTCATACAATGGGTAAGCCACATACGACTTTGGGAATTGAGATAGGCGAAACTTCGCTTAAACTCGCACTCTTTGATACCAAGCTGAATAAGGTGATTCGGCTTGGTGTCGTAGATGTAGCCTCTCATCCCTTGCGCGAAGTTGACCTCCTCGAAAAGGTGATTCTACAATGGGCCGAGTACGCTCCAGGGCTTGATGCCTCAGCGATTACGCTCTCACTTCCCGCTCGTCTCTGTGTCGTTCGCCAAGTCGAAATTCCTACCGGAATCCCCAATGTCAAAGAATATGTGGAATGGGAATTTTCTAGTGCGACCAATTCTCCTTCCTCTGAATATTACCTGGATTACCAGGTTGCGGAAACCAGCAAAAAGCAAAATGCCGTGGCAACCGTCGGAGCAATCCGTCGCATTTGGCTCGATTCCTTGCGCAAGGGTTTTCAACGCAAGGACTTGATTCCGGGCGTGGTCGAAGTGGATGCTTTTTCCCTTCTCAACCTGGTTGAAGCCGGGATTCCCGAGGCAAAGACCAAAGTTTCCTGCGTAGTCAAAGTGGACCGCTCGGGTGTCATCGTGCTTTGGGGCCAGGCGGGGGCGCTTCGCACCATCCGCTGGGTCAGCGTGGGCTCCTTGTCCACCATGAGTCGAATCGACGCATTCCAATCTTTGGCTAAAGACCTCACCGACGAGCTCCACCAAGGGTTCTCGCTGGTTGGAGTCGAGGACGCCAAGGGACAAATTGTGTATTTATGTGGTGATTTGTCCGTTGAAGATGATTTTGTTAAAGCACTGCGCGATTCAAGCCCTGACTTTCTTTATCATCTATTGGACTCTTTCAGCAAAATCCTCCTGGATTCGGAAGGTGCATCCTCGAGCAAGGCTCCTCTATGCGCCACGGCTATTGGTGCCGCTTTGCGTTTCCGTGAGGACCGCAAATGATCCAGATCAACTTGCTCCACGATGCTCCTGTTTTTCTGGGGGCACTACCCCGGGTTGAAGAAGTCAAGCGCCATCGCTCTCCTGCCAAAGCCCTGCTGGGGGTTTTCCTGGGTCTGTTGTTAATTCTTGGTGGTGGCGTTGGTTATGTTCTTTTTGCGGGTTTGCCCGCTTCTGTTGCTCCTTTCGTTCCTCCAACTGTCGTGGCTTTGCTTGGATTGAGCTTGCCTGAGACCTCTACCGGCACTGCGCCCGGGGTGGTTCCTGAATCCGGCTCTGCCGTGGCTGTTACTCCCGACGTCAAGCCTGCGGTCCCCGGTAACGACGCTGTGGAAGAAGTCGTTAAGACCATGCGCCCCGACCTGTTCTACATGAAGGAGCGCAAGGAATATCGCGAACTCCTTCCTTCTGAAAAAATTCTCCATCAGAAGCAGATTATCGCCCAGGCCTTCTCGTTGTTCCGGTCCATCACCCCCTCGACATTCGGTTACAGCGACTTGGTTTTCAAGAATCCGGATTACTTCTATGTCCGTGGTGTTGCCTCGGATGCCAAGTCCCGTAGCGTATTCTTGGATTCCTTGCGCACCCACTCCAACGAATTCACCGTCCTGCCCCAGCCAGACGGCAATCGCTCCTTGGAGTTTACCTCCTACGGTCGCCTGCAGATCACCGGTGGTCCTAGCGGAGAACGGCTTGCGCTCCTGACTCCATCCCAGGTTGTTGCCGAAGTGACCTCACTGAACGAGCTCGCACAAAAGAATCAAGTCCGTCTAAAGGGCCTCGACAATCCTCAGGTGACTTCGCATGGCTTGTACCGTAGAATCCTTTACCATGCGCAGACTTCCGCCGATTTCCCCTCCCTGCAGCAGTTCACCGAAGCCTTCCGCACAAGCAACCTCCGCATCGGAATTCTTCAGGTGTCCATTCGTCCCGCATCGGACGAAGGCCCCGCCGCCACATTCGACTTTATTGTCTACACGACTCCGCAATAATTCGGAATGCAACTTAGGCCATGGCGATTCGTTTAACTGGTGGTGACCTGGGTGGTCGGTTTATCCAAGCCCCTGAAGGTCGTTTGACCCGGCCCACCTCCGCAATATCCCGTCAAGCCCTGTGCAATATTCTCATATCCTCTATCGATGGGGCCCGCGTGCTCGATTTGTATGCGGGGTGCGGGGTGGTTTCTTTTGAGTTGCTGAGCCGGGGCGCCAGTGCCGCCCTTCAGGTCGAGCTCGCTCGTCCGGTGGTGCAATTGCTCCAGCGCAACGCCAAAGACCTGGGGATTAGTGCAAAATGCCAGGTTCTGCAGCAGGATGTGGCCAAGCTGACCCTGTCCGAGGGGACTCCCTACGGGCAATTTGATGTCATCTATGCCGATCCGCCCTTCACCGAGGCCTATCCCGACTTGCGCGGATTCCTCAAATGGCTGAACCCGGACGGTGTCGCCGTCTTTGAGATGCCCACGCGAAAACTGCCCGATTGGGCAAGCGAAGCTCGCGACTTGCGCAAATACGGCGAGTCCACTCTCGCTTTTTTCTAAGTTCTGTGCATGGAATCCGCAGTATTTTCTGGATCGTTTGACCCCTTCACTTTGGGGCACCTGGACCTTGTGACCCGCGCGTTGCGCGTGTTTTCTGAGGTGACGGTTCTGGTTGCCCACAATCCGGAGAAGAAGGGGTTTCTGCCCTTTGCTGAACGCCTCGAGATTGTGCGACTTTCTGTGCAAGGAATTCCCTGTGTGCAGGTGGACTCCTGGGAAGGTCTTACCGTTGAATATATGAAGACTCATCAAATCCGTAATCTGTTGCGTGGCCTACGGGGGCCCCTGGATTTTACCGTGGAGCAGTCTCTCGAATGGGCCAATAAACGCCTGTACCCAGACTGCGAGACCTTTTATTTGCGCTCCTCACCCCAATTTGAAAATGTAAGCTCGACCTTGGTACGGGAATTTATCCGCCATGGGGCCGATCTAACCGGAATGGTTGCTGCGCCAGCCATACCAAGGCTTGTGCGCTCATGCTAGGGCTTGTCCCTTTTCGTTTGTTGCCCAAGTCGGTGCGTGTTCTGCTCCTACTCAATTTGGGTGTATTCATTCCCAGCGTGCTTTTTTCCTTGTTCCGCGCCGAGGGACTCATCCATTGGGTCGATGCGCTGATGTTGATTCCAAGCCAGTATTACCAGCCCTGGCGCTTTATTACCTATGCATTTGTGCATACCGCCCCGCTGCATTTTCTCTTCAATATGCTCATGCTTTGGATGTTCGGAGACGAGGTGGCCCAGTGGCTCGGCAACCGCACTTTTACTGCGCTGTACTTGGTTTCTGCTGTGTTCGCGGGCTTGCTCAGTCTCCCCTTTTATGCCGGTAGCATCGTTCCTGTGCATATTCTGGGGGCATCGGGTGCCCTGTTTGGAGTCATGGTGGCTTATGGCTGGTTGTTCCCGGACCGGCGCATGTTGCTGTTTCTTATATTCCCCGTGAGCTCCCGGGTCGCGGTCGGAATCTTTGTACTGATCGACCTTTTCATGTCGCGCACAAACGATGGCATCGCCCACTTTACCCATTTGGGTGGAGTTGTTGCGGGCCTAGTCTTTATGGCTTTTTACACCAAACTCATTCCCCTTCCGGGCGCGCGCCTGCTGTGGAACATGCGCAAGCGCAAATACATGGCCCAGACCAAATCCCTCCAAGGCGAAGTGGGCTATCTGGACGAACAAAAGCAATTGGATTCGGTTCTGGCAAAAATTTCGCGTAGTGGCATGGGCTCCCTGACGCAGGGCGAGATTTCGTTCTTGCAGGCTGCGAGCGAGAAGAACCGGGCCCGGCGTGGCTCATAAAAAACTTGGGAATTACTCGTTTGACTCCACCTCCAATAAATTTTGAGTTGCAGCAGAACTTGGTGTACCCGACAGTGCTTAAAAGCACTGCAGGTAACCTCCACATTCTGCTGACAGCCGGTTTTGGGAGGTGGGCAAACTCGCAATTCCTGGGAATAATGCGAATTACAATACTGGGTGGAGTTAACCAGGTAATTCCCAAAAACTTACTATAAACGATTAGGATGGTTATGAAAAAAGTTATTGGAATTGGTGCGGCACTGGTGGATTTGTTGGTGGAAACAAACGACGCATGGGTGCTCGCCCAAGGTGAAGGCAAGGGTGGCATGACCTTGGTGGATTGGCCCCGCATGGACCGCATGCTTGCGACCATTACCCAGAGCGAAACCGTCCCGGGCGGATCTGCCTGCAACACCATCCGGGGCTTGAGCCGTCTAGGTGGTCCCTCCGCATTTCTAAGCAAAGTCGGTCAGGATTCCTTGGGAAAACTTTTCCAGGAAAGCCTGAAATCCAGCGGGGTCGAATCCCGCTTGCTCGAAGGGGAAACCCCCACCGGGTGCGTTCTTTCTGCCGTCACCCCCGATGCCCAAAGGTCCATGTACACCTTTTTGGGCGCCTCCTCCGAAGTGGTGCCCACCGACATTACTCCCGCCACTTTTGCGGGTATCGATATGCTCTACATTGAGGGCTACCTTGCATACAACGCGCCGTGGTTCACCGCGGTTATTGCCGAAGCCCGTCGCCTGAATATCCCGGTGGCTCTTGATTTTGGCGCATTCAATGTGGTAGAGCATTGCCGTTCCGTCCTCGATGGCGTTTTTGCTGTGGCTCCCCTGGAAGTGCTGGTCGCCAACGAAGACGAGGCCAAGGCCTACACCGGCCTCGAAGGCGAGGAGGCCCTCAAAAAGATGATGCCCCTGGCCAAAGTTGCCGTGGTGAAACTGGGAAAAGAAGGTGCATTGCTCGCCCGTGATGGCAAGATCGTGCGCGTGCCCGCATTCGTCGTCAAGGCAGTGGATACCACGGGTGCTGGTGATCTCTGGGCAGCAGGCTTCCTGTATGCCTACCTGGAAGGCCGTAGCCTCGAAGGTTGCGGAATGCTCGCATCACGCGTGGCTTCCGAAGTGGTGCAAGTGATGGGCCCCATGATCCCCGATGTAGGCTGGGAGCGGATTCTGGCTTCGGCGGAATACGTATAAAACATTCATTTGCGGATAATGAACAAAATGAATCAAATTTCTATTGTTGACCGGGATTCGGCTATCGCAGCCATTGAAAAGCTCGGAGAAGACGACCTTCGCTTTCTGAATCGCTTAATTGTGCAGCGAATTGGTCACCTGGTGCATCAAAAAAGAGCAATGGCGATGGGTCAGTTCTATGTTGGTGACAGCGTGCGATTCAAATCGGACCTAGGTGAGGAACAATTCGGAATTGTGATTCGGGTTAATCAAAAAACATTGAGCATCAATACCAACAAGGATGGATCGAAAGGGTATTGGAAAGTGAGCCCCGTGTTTGTGGAGCTGGTTCAGCGCTAGGGTGACAGGGAATCCTGTATTGCTTTGATTCCTCGTAGACTTTCATTGCTGAATTTCTTTACCGGTTTTGCGCATTTGCGCATACTTATCCCCCCAAAAAATCCAGGAGCCCCGCATGACCTGCCGTGCCTTGTATTGTCTATTGATTATATGCGCAGGCCTGCCCTTTGCGCAGAAACTCCCCAACATTGCCATATCGCTATTTGTGGGCTCGGGCAACCATTCCCTTGGAAATGCCCCTCAGAGGGCTGTTCCACTCATCACTCAGGAACTCATAACTCATCACTTTCCATTTCCTATATTCCCCACATGGCCGCGATCAAAAAGTACCCCATTGGCATTCAGACCTTCTCGGAACTTGTGACCGAGGGTTATTACTACGTCGACAAAACCCCCTGGGTGCACAAAATGGCCACCGAGGGCAAGTTTTACTTCTTGTCGCGCCCTCGGCGCTTTGGCAAAAGCCTGTTTCTTGACACGCTTCGCCAAGCATTTTTAGGCAAGCAAGAGTATTTCAAAGGCTTGTTCTTGGAGAACAACTGGGACTGGAGCGTCAAATACCCTGTGCTGAAAATGAGCTGGGGTGCGGGGGTGCTCAAGAGTCCTACCGATTTGCAAGAAAAGTTCAGCTACCAGCTTCAAATCTGGTCTGAAGAATGTGGGTTGCAATTATCGGGTATTGCTCAGCGCGATCAGTTTTTAGACGCCATCCGCAAGCTCCACGCCCGCACCGGCCAAAAAGTCGTCATCCTTATCGACGAGTACGACAAGCCCATTCTTGACAATATCACCAAGCCCGACGTGGCCTTGGCCATGCGCGATGAGCTGAAGAACCTGTATTCCGTAGTCAAGGATGCCGACGAATTTATCAAACTGGCGTTCATCACAGGCGTGAGTAAATTCAGCAAGGTGAGTCTTTTTAGCGGACTCAATAATCTGAAGGATATTTCTCAAAGTCCGGGCTATGGTGCGATTTGCGGCTACACACAAAGCGACCTTGAAACTGTTTTTGCGCCATCCCTAGTGGGTGTTGACCTGGCCGAGGTCAAGCATTGGTACAACGGCTACCGCTTTGGCGATGCCGAGGGCGTGTACAACCCCTTCGATGTGTTGTTGTACCTTGATAGTCGTGAGTTCAAAAACTACTGGTTTGAGTCTGCCACGCCGAGCTTTTTGATCGACATGATGAACAAGAACCAGTTCCCTGCTCCCGACCTCGAGAACATCACCGCAGGTTCAGAAATATTGGGGAGCTTCGAGGTCGAAAAACTCTCTCTGATCACTTTGCTATTCCAGGCAGGTTACTTGACCATCGACCAGCGCCTGAGCATGCCTGGTGGCGCAGAAAGCTATTCGCTAAAGTTCCCCAATTACGAGGTGAAACAAAGCCTCACAAGCTATTTACTTACTTACCTGGTGGATAGCATGGAGGTCAAGTTCGACCGGCAGATGGCTCTTTGGAAAGCGATCCAGAAAAACGACTTTGATGGCCTCACCGAGGTCTTTCAGAGCTTCTTCGCAAGCATCCCCGAAGAATGGTACCGCAAGAACTACCTCGCCAATTACGAAGGCTATTACTCGAGCATCTTTTATTGCTACTTCACCGCGCTGGGCCTGGACGCCCGCCCCGAAGAGCGCACCAATCTTGGCCGCCTGGACATGTCGGTGCTCATGGAGCACGCCATCTTTGTCTTTGAGTTCAAGGTCGTCGACCTCATCAAAGACCCAAGCCCCGCGCTGGCCCAGATTAAAGCCAAGAACTATCACCAAAAATACCGTGCCATGGGCAAGCCTATTTACCTGGTGGGCGTCGAGTTCAACGCCGCCGAGCGTAACATCGTTCGCGTGGAGTGGGAACAGGCGCAGTAAGGCAATTTTTTGGAAATTGCTTGGGAAATTTCACCCTGAAACACAAAATAGCCGGTTGTTTTGTGTCTTTCCATAATGGAATCATGGTTTAAAAGAAGCTCCATAGAGGCTCTGGTCCGCTGGTTCCACAGCCCAAGCCCCAGGAAGCCTCTGATGTTTCGCGGTGCACGCCAAGTGGGAAAATCCACCCTTGTCCGTTTGCTTGCCCAGGAGCTCGGGGTCCCTTTGCACGAGATCAATCTGGAGCGACATACTCGCCTCAATCCAATTTTTGCATCACGCGATATCCAATTGATCCGGCAAGAACTCGAGTTTGCCATTGGCCACGAATCTCTCGATGATGGCATTCTTTTTTTGGATGAGATTCAGGCTACTCCTGCTGCACTCGCCGCACTTCGTGACTTCTATGAGCAAACATCCATCGCCGTCATTGCTGCCTTTTCCAGGAATATCTGGGTGCGATTGGCCAAAATCAACTGGCAAAATTCCTTGGCGCTTGGACCTGGGATTCAGCAATGCCCGTAAGTGCACACGAGCAGTACCTTTTTCACTTCCGCAATTTTCTCCTTGTGGGTGGTATGCCCGAAGCGGTGGAATCCTTGCACCAATTCGTAGCTCTCAAGTCATGTTCGCGGGCCCTGCGTTTCGATCTGAACACCCCATCACACACAACTGTCCGGAACAAGGCAATCATCTCTACCGGCACAAAAGATATTGAGTACGAGCTTTTGAACCTGCCCCTCTACATGGCTGAGCAGGCCTTTCGGTTGCTCGAACCCTAGCGCAAAGCGAGCAACACAAAATACAGCGAGTTTCCGATGGCCCCAAATTGCAGGACGCTACAGGCCACCAGCGAAATATTCCATTGCTTCATATCCGTTGCAAGCACTCGGTATAGCACCAGGAATATGGTGCTGGCGGTGGCTCCGCCTAGGGCGATCCAAAGAATGGCGGTGCGGTCCATCCAGGGAATAAAAAACTGGTTGCTTGCCCAGAGCAGACCTTGCAAGCATAAAGAAATCACCAAGGGAATGAAAAGAGAAAATGGATAGTTCATTTCGTATATCCTTAATAAGCGCCAACGGGCACAGGAATCTTGGCGCGCAGCCATGCAGCTACATCTTCCAGAAATTCAGGGGGTACGGGGCCGACCTCGCTTGTAGATGTGCGGCGGATAATCGAATACAGTTGCACTTCGAGCAGGTTGGCTGGATTGGCTTGGTAAATATGGCTGATGCGATTGGCCCAAGCCTCAAGCTCAGCATGGCTAGGCGGTGCGCCGTTGACGGTGCAAAGCATGGTCTGGATACGCAGCGGAAATTTTTGCACGGTCTGGCAAAGATTACTTTCGATGTGATCCAGCTTGTAGCGGGAACGGCTCATGGTGCGGAACCAGTCCTCGGTCCCGGCGTCCAATTTGCCCCAGATTTCTCCGCGCAGGGAGGTCAGAATTTTTAATCCAGCCTGGACCTTTTCTTGATGTAGCAAGGTGGCGTTGGTAATCAGAGTCAGTTTCAGATTCAGGTCGGGTAGGGCATCCTGTAATTCGCGCAACAGGGCGCAGACCTCTGGGAAGCCTGGTTCCAGGGTGGGTTC
The DNA here is from genome assembly GCA_903876665.1 of uncultured Fibrobacterota bacterium. Taxonomy (GTDB): domain Bacteria; phylum Fibrobacterota; class Fibrobacteria; order Fibrobacterales; family Fibrobacteraceae; genus CAIRAY01. The sequence continues at coordinate 61,186 of CAIRAY010000183.1, forward strand.
TCCGTCGCCGCTCATGCAAATGTCTTTCAAGTCCAGCTGTTCGGGGGAAATCCCTTCGAAGCGTGGGCTGTCGGTGAATTTATTTGCAATCCAATGGCCTATGGCGTGATCGAGTTCCGTGCGCAGGCCTTCGGTGGTAAAGGCAGGCATGGGTTCCGCACCCGCATTTCGTTCGACCTGGCAATAGGGGCAATCAAAATTGCACACCAGGTCCGGATTCAGATTGATGCCCAGGGAAATCCCCCCGGCCCGGCGCGAAATGACCGGATAGACGAACTGGTATTGCCCAAAGTGGCGACCGTGGTCCGCCCAGGCGTGTTTGATGCGTTCAATGGCATTGGATGGCATGGGAGAAATGTAGAAGTTTTGAAATAGAACGGCCGTTACGGTTTACCCTCCTGATTTTTCCATGAATTGCGAGTTTGCCCACCTCCCAAACAAACGAGCAATTCCCATATTCTTATCTTTCCCTCATGGATCATTTGAAATGGATGCAACAGGCATATTCGGAAGCTCTCCTCTCCGTGGGGACCAGTCGCCCCAATCCCGCGGTGGGGGCTATTCTAGTCCGTGATGGTGCGGTCGTTGGCCGGGGACGGACCCAAAAGCCCGGGAGCCATCATGCCGAGGTCATGGCCCTGCGGGATGCGGGTGAGTTTGCTGCGGGCGCGAGCATGTATGTTACCTTGGAGCCATGCTGTTATTTTGGGCGCACCCCTCCTTGTGCCGACGCGATCATTGCAGCGAAGGTAACCCGCGTTTTTGTGTCGGTGATGGATCAGAACCCCAAAGTCAATGGGGGGGGCATCGCCCGCCTGCGGGAAGCGGGGATTCCGGTTGAGCTGGGAATTTTGGGTGAATTTGGTGCTGATTTTTATCGCGGGTATCATCATCATTTGCATACAGGCCTTCCTTGGGTCGATGTAAAAATCGCTCAGAGCCTGGACGGATTTATTGCAGGCCCCAGGGGTGAGCGCACCCAGATTACCTGTCCGGAGACCTCCCTGTGGGTCCACCGCCTGCGTGCTCGGGTGGATGCTATTGCTGTGGGTGGCGGAACCGTTCGCCATGACGATCCCCAGCTGACGGTTCGCGGGGTGGAGGGCAACAACCCCTTCCGCATCATCGTGACGCGTTCAGCCCAAATGGATTCCCGTCATAAGATTTTGTGCGATGGGGAAGGTCCAACTCTGGTGTATTCCCAGGAGCCCCCTGACGACCTTCTGTCTTCCCCTCAGGTTCAGATGAAACAATGGCCCGGATCCAGCTTCTCCGAGGCCTGGCTGGCCATTTTGAAAGATCTGGGGGCTCAGGGTTTTCACCGGGTTCTTTTCGAGGCGGGAGCGACCATGGCGGGATTGTTGCTCCATGATTCCCGGCTTTGGAATCGGTTTTATCTGCTGACGGCCCCAAAAATTTTGGGTGAAGGCCTGGGGTGGAAATCTCAAATTATTCCAAACTGGAAGGATTCCCTTCATTTAAGTAGATTTGAGGTCATTGGTTGCGATTTTTTAACGGAATTTGAAAATGTTCACGGGAATCATACAAGCTCTCGGACTCGTCCGCACACTTGAATCACGCGGTGACGCCCTTCGCATGGGAATCGAATCCAAGGGGTTTTTCCATGGAGCGAAGGCGGGTGACAGCATTGCCAACAACGGCGTTTGCCTGACTATCGAAGAATGTACCGCCGATTTGGCCTATTTCACCATGATCCGCCAAACGGTGGAGACGACCTCTTTTTCCAGAACCAAAGTGGGCTCCTGCGTCAATCTGGAGCAGGCTTGCCGTCCCGACACCCTCATGGGCGGGCATTTGGTGATGGGTCATGTGGACGGAACGGTCACGGTTAAGGAACATATCCTGCGCGAAACGGGAATGGAAATCGTGCTTTCCGTTCCAGAGGAATTCCGGCGCTACATTATCCAAAAAGGTTCCGTCTGCCTCGATGGAATCAGCCTGACGGTTGCTGAAAAGCAGGCCGAAACAATCCGGGTGGCTTTGATCCCCGAGACCCTGGCCAAGACCAATGTGCTCGAATGGCATGTGGGCGAGCCCGTCAATCTCGAAGTCGACATGATTGGCAAGTATGTGGAAAATTTTATGAGGCAAGGAGCCTGATGCTCAATACCATTGAAGAGGCCATCGAGGAAATTCGCCAGGGGCGGATCATCATCGTTGCCGATGACGAAGACCGGGAGTCTGAGGGCGATTTCGTCTGTGCAGCCAGTCTTTGCACCGCAGAACAGGTAAACTTCATGGCCACCCATGGCCGCGGGTTGGTCTGTACTGCCATCGAAGCCCATCGGGTGCAGGAATTGCAGCTCCCTATGATGGCCACCAACAATTCCTCCCGCTTCGAAACCGCGTTTACGGTTTCCGTTGAGGCCCGCGAGGGCACAACGACCGGCATTTCTGCCGCCGAGCGCGCCCTGACTTCCCGGCAATTGGCCAATCCGCATACCGGCCCACGCGATTTTGTGACCCCAGGCCACACTTTTCCCTTGCGTGCAAGGGATGGCGGTGTGCTGGTGCGTCCAGGCCACACCGAGGCGACGGTGGATTTGGCCCGCCTTGCAGGCCTTACTCCCGCAGGCGTTCTCTGTGAAATCATGAATGTCGATGGCACCATGGCACGCCTGCCTGAGCTGATTGAAGTCAGCAAAAAGCTTGGCATTAAAATCATTACCGTTGCGGATCTGATCGCTTACCGGCATCGTTCCGAAAAGCTGGTGAAGCGCGAAGCGGCTCCGACCATTCCTACGGGCATGGGCGAATTCACCGTCTATGGGTACCGGTCACTTTTGGACGGCACCGAACATGTCGCTTGGGTCCATGGCAAAATTGATTCCACCAAACCCATCAATGTCCGGGTGCACAGCGAGTGTCTCACAGGCGATATTTTCCATTCCCTGCGTTGCGACTGTGGTGAACAGCTGCAATCGGCCATGCAATATATCGCAGAGCACGATGGCGTGTTGCTCTACATGCGTGGGCACGAGGGTCGCGGGATAGGTCTTGTCAATAAACTGAAGGCCTACGAGCTCCAAGAGCGGGGCATGGATACGGTGGATGCCAATACCCACTTGGGTTTCCAGCCCGACATGCGCTCCTATGGAATCGGAGCTCAAATTCTTTTTGACTTGGGCGTCCGCAAAATGCGTCTTTTGACCAACAATCCTCGCAAGCTCGAAGGCTTGGGCGGATTCCATCTGGAAATTGTGGAGCGGATTCCGATCGAAGTCGCCCCCAATCGAGTCAACCAATTTTATTTGCAGACCAAGCGGGAACGCATGGGGCATGTCCTGAACCAGGAAATGGAGCTCCCCGAATGAGTAATCAGCCCATTGTAGTTTCTGGCGATTTGCAGGGGCAAGGCCTCCGCATTGGAATCGCCGTTGCCCGTTTCAACTCCGAGATCACCGATGCCCTGTTGCAAGGCGCACTCAAAGCGCTGAACCGTGTGGGAGTGACCGGTGCGCATATTACGGTCGCTTGGGTTCCCGGTGCCTTTGAGTTGCCCGGAGCCGCCGCCCATTTGGTCAAAGCCCATGATGCGGTAATCTGTCTGGGAGCAGTCATCCAGGGTGGCACTCCGCATTTCGAATATGTGTGCCAAGCGGCCACCGCAGGTATTCTGCGCGTAGGCCTGGACTCCAATCGTCCGGTTATTTTTGGCGTTTTGACTTGCGATACCGTGGCTCAGGCCACCGAACGCGCAGGCCTGACCGAGCCTGCTGGTGGGTGGTCAAGCACGGCCGACCATGTTTCTTCCGGGGTGTCCACCGACCCCATTGGTCGAAACAAGGGAGCCGAAGCGGCGCTCACGGCGGTTGAAATGGCTCGTTTGTACAGGAGTATTTAATGGTAGTTTCGCGAAGACAGGCCCGTGTGTTTGCCATGCAGGTGCTGTATGGGATCGAGATCACCGGGTGCACGCCAGGTGAGGCGATTCCTGCGGTCCTCGCCAGCGACGACTTCCAAAAGCCCATGCAGGCCTATGGGATGAAGCTGGTGGATCTGGTCCTGGAGCATCGTGGGGAATTTGAAACCCTTCTGCGCACCATGTCCCTAGAATGGGATGTGGAGCGCATGGCCTTGCTCGATAAAATTTTGATTTTGCTCGGATTTGTCGAACTTTCGTTTGTGGTCGATGTTCCGGCGAAGGTCGTTTTTCAAGAAATGGTCCAGATCGCCAATAAGTATTCAACCGAACAATCCGGAAAATTTGTAAACGGAATTCTAAACCAATTTGCTCGTGACCGTAAAATGCTAGGAGAAGAAAATGACTGAAACCCGTCTTAAACATATCGTCGCTGGAGTTGCTGCGCTCGTTGCGTTTATCACCTATGCCCTGACCATGGCTCCCACTGTTTCCTTTTGGGATTGTGGCGAATTTGTGGCTGCCAGCAACACCATGGGAATTCCCCATCCTCCCGGATCGCCGTTGTTCATGCTACTGGGGCGTTTTGCCATTGTAACCATGCCCTTCATCAGTGAAATCGCCCAGCGGGTTAATTATCTCTCGGTGATCTCTTCTTCCCTTGCCATCTTCCTCACCGCGCTTTTTACCTGGGATGTCATGGCGAAAGTGCTGGATTCGGGCAAGGACAAACTTCCTGATGCTATTTCCCGTCATTTTGTCCTGATTGTTTCTGCCTTGACTGCTTCTTTCCTGTTGACCTTCTCTGACACCTTCTGGTTCAACGCTGTCGAAGCCGAGGTGTACGGATTTGGCATGACCTTTGTCCTGCTGATTTCTTACTTGGCCCTCAAATGGGTTGACTTCCGCAATACCCCCATGGGCAACTCCATCCTGTTGCTCATCTGCTACCTTGGGTTCCTGGGCATCGGCGTCCATCTCTATTCCATGCTGCCCATTCCGCTCATCATGATTCTTCTGTTGGTCTACTCTGAGCCCGGCAAGCGTCTGGAACGTTGGCCTGTATTTGTTACAGGGACTGTCCTCTATTCTGTGGTCTATGCTGCAGACCGTCTATTTTCCTGGTCCCTCATTCTCCTTGCAATTTTGCTCGTTGTGCAGTTTATTGCAAGCGGTGAACTCCGCAAGCAGTTCCGGTTTTCGATGGCCCTTATCGTTTTTGCCTTGATCGGCTATAGCATGTACCTGTACATCCCCGTTCGCAGTTCGCTCAATCCGATCATTGATGAGAATAATCCAGAAGTTTCCGTTCGCGATGAAAAGGGAAATCTTGCCCTGGGCAAGTTGTTGGATTCCCAGAACTGGAAGGCCTTCAACGATTTTATCGAACGCAAACAGTATGGTTCCGAGTCCATGATTGTTCGTGCATTCAATCGCCGTTCCCAGCCCGAACATCAGTTCCTTTCTTATCCAAACCTGGGGTATGGCGGTTACCAGCTGGCCCAGTATTCTCCTTTCAAGGTCGGCCAGGTCAACTTCTATGACCAAGGTCTTTATTCCACCGATGCGGAAGATAATCCTCCCCTGACCCGTGGGTCCATTAGTTTCCCTACCCAGATGATGATGATGGGTAGCAACATCCCCATGCAACTCTTCTGGTTCGTGCTTCTGAATGGACTGATAGCCCTCGCGTTGGTGGCCATGTGGAAGCGCAATCGCCCCATCTCCATGTATGTCGCATCTCTTTATGTGGTGAGCTCCTTCGGTCTCCTGTTCTATCTGAATTTTTCGGATGGAACCCGGGTCGAAAAGCGTGACTTGGATCAGTGGAGCGAGTCCATTGCGCGCGACAACAGCATGATGTCCGAACGTGGCATGACTTTGCCTCCAGTCCCCAATGGAAATGAATTGTTGGGAATTCGCCTCAAGATGTCCCTAGCCAAGACCGATGCAGAGCGCAACGATATGGCTCGCGATCCGGCCTGGCAGGCTTGGCAGTCGATCCAAGGCGCATACAAGAACGCCGGCTACCAGCCTCCGAGCCTTCCTAATCCCGTGCACATGGAAGTTCGCGAACGCGACTATTTCTTTGCACCTGGCTTTGTTTTTATGTCCATCATTTTTGGGTTGGGCTGTGGCATGTTGCTGGTTTTCCTTGTCCGCGAGCGCAAATCCCTGGTACGCCCGGTTGGTTTTGCGGCACTAATCATTTGCTTCGCAGTCCCGAGCTTCGCCAATTTCAAGGAACATAACCGTTCTGGGAACTGGATTGCCTGGGATTATGCATACAACCTTCTTATGTCGTGCCAACCCAACTCGGTGCTCTTCACCAATGGCGACAACGATACCTTCCCTCTGTGGTTTGCCCAGGAAGTCGCCAACATCCGTCGTGATGTCCGCGTGGTCAATCTGAGCCTTGGCAATACGGACTGGTACATCAAGCAAATCAAGTCCAATGCCCCCACCATGAAGCTTTCCTACACCGATGGAGAAATCGATAGCCGCATGGTATTTAGCGAAGACAACATGCGCGATGAATCGCACCAGGTCGATTGGTGGGTCACCAAGGCCAAGGCCGGTCTCCCCGTGCTTCAGGCCCAGATTTCCGAATTGCAGGGCAAACTGGATTCGGCCACCACTGAATCCGACAAGGCGACCCTGAAGGCCCGCTTGCTGGGTCGCAGCGAGCTGTTCCAAGTCTACGATGCGCTCGTGGTGTGGGGCACTGCGCGCAAGGGTGGATTCATGAAGACCCAGGACAAGCTGGTGCTGGACTTGGCCCTGAACAATCTGGACCGTCCTCTGCACTTTTCCAATACTGTCGCCACCTCGAATTTTGTGGGCCTCGAAAAGTACATGATCCAAGAGGGAATGGTGTTTACCTTGCAGCGCGGAAACCTCAAAGTCGAGGCCGATAAAATTGATTTGCAACGCACGCAATTCCTTGTGGACTCTGTATATCAATATCGTGGCATCGGTGATGGTACTACCTATGTCAATTCCGAGACCGAACGCCTTTTGTTCAATTACAACACATTGTACATCCGCCTAGCCCTCGAGACCCGCAACGATGTCATGCGCCTTTCTCAACAAAAGGCCATGTTGCTCGCCCAGAAAGATTCGACTGGAGCCTCCAATTCCGCTGATTATGATCGCAAGATCCAGGAAGCCAAAAATATGGGCGCCAAGTATTGCGACATGGGTATCAAGCAGTTCCCTTCCGAATGGCGCAATTATGCGGTCGCGGCCGAGCTGATGGAAGCCGTGGGCGATCGGGCCAAGGCCTTGGCCTACCTTGAAAAGGGTCAGGCAAACATCCAGGGCAAGGCGAAGGAAGAGATGAGTCGCCGTCTGGAATATTTCCAAGGCGACAAAGCCAAGCAATGAGGTAATTCATGGATTTGTCCATCGTCATCCCCATCAAAAATGAAGAAGAAAATCTTCCCAAGCTCTTCGCGGAGCTTTCTGATGCCTTGGTTCCGACCGGCATGAGCTTCGAAGTGATGGTGGTGGACGATGGTTCCAATGATTCCAGCTGGGATGTGTTGCAGGAGCTTACGGCGAGTTATCCTTTTCTGCGCGCGGTCCGCTTCCAGTACAACTGTGGCAAGGCTGCAGCGCTTTCGCAGGGATTTTCCATGGTCACCGGCGAATATGTGGTCACCATGGATGGCGATCTCCAGGACAATCCCTTTGAAGTTCCCCGCATGGTGGAGCGTCTCAAAAGTGGCTACGATCTGGTTTCCGGCTGGAAGACCCGGCGCCTCGATCCTTGGCACAAAACCTGGCCATCCAAGTTGTTCAATCTCGTAGTTTCCATCGTGGCCGGACTTCGCTTGCACGATTTCAATTGCGGGCTCAAGGCCTACCGCCGGGTGGTGGTTTCTCATATTTCCCTCTATGGTGATTTCCATCGTTTTATTCCCGTGATGGCCAAATGGCGGGGTTTCCGGGTTACAGAAATGTCCGTGGAACACCGGGCTCGCATGCATGGTGTTTCCAAATACGGGGTTTCTCGCCTGGTTTCTGGATTTCTCGATTTGGTCACCTTGGTCTTCCTGCATAAATTTGCCGTGAAGCCGTTGCATTTTTTTGGTACCATCGGTTTATTGTTCGCCCTGATTGGTGCGTCTGTGCTCGGCTGGTTTGGCATTGAATGGGTGATCACCCAGGAACTGCATTTGCGGCCACTGATGCTAGTGGCAGGGGTTCTTTTAATGATGGGAATTCAATTGGGATCACTGGGTTTGCTTGGCGAAATGTTGAATGCAAAGATCCGCCACGAAGTTTTGCCCGTGACTGGAAATATTCGCCCGAAGGGGGTATAAGATGTCCTTTCCAAAAAGTTTGGTAATTATCCCGACCTATAATGAACGGGAAAATATTTGCGAAATCCTCCCCCTGATCCTGAAGCAGCACGCCTGCTTGGAAGTGCTGGTTGTTGATGACAATTCTCCGGATGGAACGGCAGGGCTTGTCCAGGGCCTTATGGAACAGGAGCCCCGCATTCATTTGTTGCAACGGCCGGGCAAGCAGGGCCTGGGTACAGCTTATGTTGCAGGTTTCCGCTGGGCCTTGGAACGGGATTACCAGCGGGTATTCGAAATGGACGCCGATTTCTCCCACAATCCTGCGGATCTGGTTCGCTTTTTGGATAAGGCCGACGAAGCAGATCTTGTTTTGGGAAGTCGCTATCTGAAGGGCCGTATTTCGGTAGTGAATTGGGACTGGAAACGTTTGGTGCTGAGTTATGGCGCAAATTTATATACGCGGTTTGTGACAGGCCTTCCCATCGAAGACGCAACCGGAGGCTTCAAATGCTTTCGGCGCGAGGCCTTGCAGGCCCTTGATCTGAGCGGTCTGGGGAGCGATGGCTATTGCTTCCAAATCGAGATGACATTCAAGCTTTGGAAAAAGGGAATGCGCGTGGCCGAAATTCCCATTGTCTTCACGGACCGGACCAAGGGCAGCTCCAAAATGAGTGGCGGAATCATCTCCGAAGCCTTTTTCCTCGTCCTGCGGTTGCGGCTGCGGGGGCGTTGATGCAGGCACCGGCAAGTTGTTCGGTCATCATCATCTCCTATAATTCCGGAAGCCTCCTTCCTTCCTGCCTGCATTCCATTTTTCGAGCTTTGGGCGGAATGGATGCCCAGGTTATTGTTTTTGACAACGGCTCGCCCAATCCCCTGTCCCAAGCCCTCAAGGACGAGTATTCCCAAGTGGAGTGGATGCAGTCCGACCGTAATCTCGGATTTGGCACCGCCTGTAACCGCGCAGCCGAAACGGCCCGTCACCCATTTCTCTTTTTTGTCAATCCCGATACCCTGGTCTCCATTGATACTTTTGAAAAGATTATTGGTTCCATCTCCCAGAAAGCTGACGCCGGGGTTGTAGGTTGTCGCATCCTCAATGGCGATGGTTCCTTGCAGTGGGCTTGTCGGCGCAGTTTTCCTTCCCCGATGGGAGCCATTTACAAGACCCTTGGATTGGCCTCGGTTTTCCCCAAAAGCAGGACCTTTGGAGCCTATAACCTGACTTACCTTGATCCGGAAATGGAGGACGAGGTGGATGCCGTTTCTGGGTCATTTTTTTGCGTGCGCAAGGATGTCTACCAAGCGGTGGGTGGCTTCGACGAGGACTTTTTCCTTTATGGCGAAGATCTAGACATTTGCTACCGGATTCAAAAGACCGGGTTGCATAATTATTATTACCCTGGAACCTCGGTAATTCATTTCAAAGGGCAAAGCTCCAAGACCCGAATGCTTCGTTCCTACATCGATTTTTACCAGGCCATGTTGATTTTTGCGCGAAAGCATCCAAAATTCCTTCAGCCGGTTCCGCTGTGGATGATTTCCATTGGAGTGTTTTTTGCCGCAGGACTCGGGATCTTTTCTCGCTTGTTGCCGAATTGGGGGCATTTGGCCGTAGATAGCCTGATGCTTGTTGGTTTTTGGTTTGGCACCATGCAGCTGGGAGTGACCCATCTGGATTGGTGGGGGTTGCTTGCCTTTTGCGGTTCCGTGTTGGTTCCCTTGTTGGTGTTGGGCGAATATGGCTCCAATCCTTTGGAGCTGCGGGATTACTTCCGCAAGGTAGTCCCGGTGATCGGCCTTGTCATGGGGGCTTCCGTCCTTTTCCTGGGTCAAAAAGTTCAAATATTTGCATTCTCGTTGCTTGGGCTTTCGCTGATTTGGCTTTGGCGCCGGATGTTTTTCTGGTTTCAATATTTCCGCAGTGTATTCTCCCGTAAGCGTTGCCGCAGCATCCTTCTCGGCAATAATGAATCCGTGGGAAAATGGTTTGTCCGGGAAAATCTGGTCACAGGGCGGGACATTCTGGGCTGTGTGAGCTCCGCTGGCCCTGGAGCTGCCCGGATCCACTTTTTAGGTTCAGTTCAGGAGGTTGAGGTAATCCGCTCCTTGACCGGAGCTGGTGAAATTTTAGTGGTTCCCGATTCATTTGGTCGACACGAGGAGCTTCCTCCTGTCCTGAAAGGGGTTGATGGCCATTTCAAGACCCGGCTTTTGATTGGCCATCCAGACACTAGCACTTTTGCCATGGTTGATTTAAATTTCCTTAAGTGAGGTTACTGTTTTGCTGGATTCTAAACTGCTCGAAATATTACGCTGCCCCGAGACACGCCAGAATCTGGTGCCTGCCTCTTCCGATTTGCTCGGAAAGTTGAACCAACAGATTTCCCAAGGCACACTGAACAATCGTTCCGGCCGCTCGGTGAATACTCCCTTGGTTCAAGGCCTCGTCAGCGCAGACGGCCAACGGCTTTATCCCGTGGTTGACGACATTCCCGTCATGCTTATTGATGAGTCCATTCTTTTGAACCCTTAGTCGGAGTCCTTCCTTATGGCAACCACTGTGGAATCATTGACCAAAGTTCTCCGCAAAAAAGGCGGGGCACTCGCATTCGCGTGGCTTGCCGATATGGAATGGGAAGCGGGAAACCGCGAGCTGGCTATCCAAATTTTGGACGAAGGACTTTTGGCCAATCCCGAATTTGTGCCTGGAATGGTGGTTCGGGTCAAAGCACACCTCCAACAGAATCAACTGGTTGAAGCAGAGTCCATGTTGCGTTCCATTATCGTCTTGGATCCCATGCATCTCGCCGCCCAGAAGCAGCTGATTCAAGTTTTGATCTCCCTCAAAAAAGGTTTCGAGGCTCAAGCCTTTCTGAACCGGGTCAAGGAACTCGACGCACTGGCCCAGGATTTGCCAGTCATTCCCCCTGAACTCGCCACGGCTGCCCCGGTTTTCTCCATGCCCGTTGTGGCTCCATCCCCACAGAACGAATTCTTCATCGAAAAGGACACACTATTTGCGTCTTTGGAAGATGCCTTTCTTGAGGATGAAGAGGAAAATGATGAAAAGTCAGCCGCTGATTTGCGGAACGAACTCGAGGCCGCTTTGGCTTCCACATCATCCGTGCCGACCGAAAAGGAATATTTTCCAGCCGACGATCCTTCCGTGGAGGCCGGTGCAGTAGGCTCCATGATTTCAAACCTTCTGGGGTCAGAGGATTCGGAATCCCGCCCAGTTAGTGCTGTACCCAACAATGAGTTGCCCGAACGGTCTCCTTTGGTGGAGCAAGCTTCGCCTGCACCGGAACCCGCAAAATCCATTTTCTCCAGTTTTGGCGATGAGGAGGATCAGGCGCCTGTCGCCCCCGTTTCAATGCCCCAACCTTCTCGTTCGCTGTTTGAAAAATCCCCTGAAATTTCCCGGACTCTCGAGCCTACTCCATCTACGCCCATGCAATCGACACCTCCGCCAGGTGGGCTTGACCTGGCTAGCGCTCTGGATGATTTATTTGGTGAAGATGATGGATTGCCGGAGGAGTTTTCCTGGGGTCAGCCCCAATCCCCAGCGCCTCAGCCTGATGCGGTCGCGGACCTGCCCGCTGAGCTGGAACCAGCCTCCGCGGTCACGGACCTTCCTGCAACAGAGCCCACTTCGGATGTCACTTTTGCTGAAACGGCTCCGGAAGAATCTGGTTTGCAAGGTGGCGTCGCCGATGCCCTGAGCGACCTTTTTGGAAGTGCCGAAGACCTTCCCGCTGAGCTGGAACCAGCCTCCGCGGTCGCGGACCTTCCTGCAACAGAGCCGACATCGGATGTCACTTTTGCCGAAACGGCTCCGGAAGAATCCGGTTTGCAAGGTGGCGTCGCCGATGCCCTGAGCGACCTTTTTGGAAGTGCCGAAGACCTTCCCGACGAGGTGGAACCTGCCTCCACGGTCGCGGACCTTCCTGCAACAGAGCCGACATCGGATGTCTCTTTTGCCGAAACGGCTCCGGAAGAATCTGGTTTGCAAGGTGGCGTCGCCGATGCCCTGAGCGACCTTTTTGGAAGTGCCGAAGACCTTCCCGCTGAGCTGGAACCA
>CAIRAY010000184.1 GCA_903876665.1 uncultured Fibrobacterota bacterium
TCTGATTCAGGGAGTGCAATTTTTATTCATCAAAACCCCGAAGATGATTATGGGGAAGTAAAGATTGGGTCGGGGGCATCACACCGTATTTCCAAATCGGATTGGTCACTGGATTCCAACATGATTGTTTTTAACTCTGACCCATATTTGATAATGGACTTGAGTGCCCGTTGGCCAAGGATACCGAAGTATGTCAATCGCCTAGATCCAATCCCTTGGCGGAATACCGGTGGAATTGATTATTTAACCTATACTTTGTCCAACATGGATTCATTAGCTCTGGTAGAAAGAGAAACGGATAATCAGGTTCGTATATACACTGATTCAACCCTGAAAATTTATGTCCTCGAAGGTCCTTATGAATTCGCCGTGCTTAGCATACAAAACGGAAAGAATGGAAAAGAGTTGCATATCACTGACAAGCATTGCTTTGATTCCCATAAGGATACAGAGGAAATCGCTTCTGTCTGTGAAGTCCGTACATTTACGAAAATAGATTTGGAATATTTACCAAAAATGCTAGAAACGGTGGACACCATTTCGACCACAGACGCCTATTTTCCTGAGGGAATTGACCCAGAGTATAACTATAAAATTACCATTCTTCCCATCAAGCGTGGCGAAGAGACTTGGTAACAGTTCACAAAAATTTTCCCGCAAAAGGCTTCCCTTCGGGGAGGCCTTTTTCACCTCAAGGACAATGGGGTGGTCTGCTGTCTTGGACCGGCGATGGGGTTCTGGTGCGGATTGCCACTGCGGGGACCTATAGTCTTGAGGTGGTCAATGCCGTAGGCATTTGGCAGAGTACCCTCAGGTCCGGAAGCTGGAATGTGGGATCCGTTGCGGTGTCAATACCTGCAGGCAGTATCGCGACCGGCAATTATGTAGTTTTGCGGCAAGGCACCCTCGTTCTCGACCGTATACTTGTTCCCTAGTTTGAGGTGATAAAATGAATCAAAAATTTAGAGCACTAAAGTTCATTGTACCCGTAATGGTACTCTTCTCCTGTGGGCTTTTTAAGCCAGAAGAGAAACCAGTGGTGATTCAGGAAGTGGAAACCCAGGTTTTTGCCTATGTGGATAGCACAGTGGACGGGCAAACAGGGAAAAAGACATCCGGTGCGGTGCAGGGATTGGTCGTCCGTGGCGATACCCTCTTTGTTCTGGGCAATGGGATGCTATATATTTCTCCTCCGGGTGAGGCATTGAAAAGAGTGGATAGCTTGACCTGGGAGGGTGAGAAGGACGGCGTCACCTCCTATCGCTATCCAGCGTGTCCCACCTGGTCTCCTGGCTTCATTGGAGCCCCAGAGAGCCTTTGGGTGACTGGGAATTACAGTGGGTTCATCTGGCAGATTCCTTCACGCTTTTCTCTGCCGGCCATATCTTGGCGGGCCCATCCCAATGACAACGAGTTGGAGAGCATCGTGTGGGCGGGCTGGTTTGGCGGGAAGCCTTACCAATTATATGGAGCCCGCCTGGAAAGTGCAGATAGCGATCAAACGGTAATTGACACACAGTTCAATACTATTGCCCAGATGGGCGATACTTTGTATGTAGGAAATGGGTTGGATTCTCTCTGGTATATGGAGCCTTCTAGCCTGATCAAGCATCCTGTCTCATTGGATGGGATTGCTCTTTCGAATTGGTTTTTGGGACCATGTGGTCGAAAAGTATGCCTGTTTAATGAGGATGCAGAGAAAAAACGCAAAGATATCTATTCCTGGTCTAAAGGGGGGTGGAAGTCGGTTTATGTGAGTCCTGAGGCGGACCGTGCTCTTGATGATGGCACTGTTTTGGTGGATCCATATACCTATGATGATGTTACGTTTACCCATGGCTCAGGCAACCGTTTTCTCATTTTTCGGCAAGATTCTGTTTTTGCCCGCTATGCCCTAGGAGCAAGTAATGGTTGGAACGCCGGTTCCCATGGTCTTGCTGTTCGGGGAGACCTCCTTTACATTGCGGGTGAACCTGGCGCCATTCGCACATTCCCAATTTCCCAAGCCCTCAACTGGAACTAACCCATCCAAGAAATCGAGACTCGACTATCTTCTCAGCCCACGGTTTCCATGGACAGCATAGAAGTATCCAGTAAAATGTCGATCACTATGCCCGGGTCGAAGCAAGTGGTCAAAACCTATTTGGAATCCGCACTAGGGCATAATCTTGAAAAGTCCCAGTAAGTCTTCCGACGCAGATAAAAGCTCCCGGGTGATCACGCCCTTCTTGTCGATCACTTTTACGGCGTAGACCTTCCAGCGGTAGTTCCCAGGAACAAGGCTGTCGGTGGCAGTGGTATCAAAGTTCCAGGCCACGCTGAGATTGTTGGTTGCCAAAATGGGTTGGTGCAAAGGAAGCAAATCCGTGTCGTAGCCTCCCCAAACTCGCTTGCCGGCCTCATTGAACACTTCGATGATGTACTCTTGCGCGCTTGCGTAGCTCGATTGCTTGATCCAGGTAAATACTGGGATGGAGTCCAATTCAACGGAATAAATGGAGTCCATGGGGTTGGTGGGTTGCATAAGAGTGATCGCTCCGGTGCAACTGAAATCAATGCTCAGAGCGGTATCGGCAGCGAGAACCGTGATGGTGGGCAGGCCGCTCTTGCGGATCCAGTCCGGGTCCATGACGATGGAATCGTTCTGATAACTGGCCCAGGCAATAAAGTTCCCGGGAGGAACGGAATTGAGGACAAAGCTGTTGCCTGAATCTGTCCGGACCGACAATCCAGGTATGGCCTTGTGGGTTAATGGGTGTACCAGGGTCACGTCAATGTTTTTAGCCGTGGTGGCCAAAAAGGAAACCGATCCGGCGATTCGCGCACCGGGGTGTACCTGCATTTCGCCGCTGGTATTGATGACTTTGTTTGCGGTGACAAGGGCGGTAACCTCGGCACCCGTCTGCATCAGGCCGGATTTGTAGAACTCAAGCGTCCAGGTTCCCGCAGGGACATTCAAGAGCAGGAAGGATCCGTCTGGGCCGGCGGCAGTGGAAATGGCCTGGTTCCCGTTAATAGCCACGATCAATGTGCCCGCAACGGAGCCGGAATCGATCGCCAGGGAACCGGCAATGGAGCCAACAGCGCCTATGGTGGGATTGGGATTCATGGTTACAGTGACTCCGGAATCTCTAGGTATGGTAACCACCATTCCCCCACCTTGATGCGTGGGGTAGTCCAAGAACCCGCTACCCTGAATTTCAAAGCTATAGCTTCCCGAGTCCAATTCGAAGGAGAACCTTCCATCGGGGCCTGTGAGCTGTCGTCCAACGGTCGCGTTTGTTTTCAAATTGATCACGACCACATTGGCCCCTTCGATGGGGCTGTCATTGGATGCGCTGAGTACGATACCCTGCAATACCGGCGTAGAATCTGGTTCATCGTGTTTGTCGCTACCACAGCTCAGGAGGAGACCGGAAACAAGCACAAGGAAATATCGGAACATGGGGACTCCTAAAAAACAGATTAAAAAACGGAGGGTGCTAGTCAAAGTATACCCAAATTCAAGGGAGGTAGGAGCCTAATCGAGAGTTAGGTCGACACGTAATGCCCCCTCTCCCAAATTTCCTAGATTAATCCCATGCGCCAATTAGTTCAGATTACCAAGCTTCCCAATGGAATCACAGTTGCCTCGGAAAAGATGCCGGGGGCCTACTCGGTATCCCTTGGTCTTTGGACCGAAGTGGGTTCCGCCATGGAGCCCCCAGCCGTTAACGGAGTCAGTCATTTTTTTGAGCACATGGTTTTCAAAGGAACAGAAAACCGCACGGCATTGCAAATTGCACACCAGCTCGAAGAGCGGGGTGGCAACCTGAACGCCTACACCACCCGCGAACAGACTTGTTTTTACGCTCGGGTAGTTCGGGACGACTTTGCGCTTGCGTTGGACACCGTCTGCGACTTGGCCATGAACCCTTTGCTCGAAAAGATCGAGATTGAGAAAGAACGCAAGGTGATTATTGAAGAAATCCGAAGCTACGAGGATTCTCCCGATGAGCTCGCCCACGACCTATTTTCCGAGTTGCATTTCAAAGGCCAGGGGCTAGCCCAGCCCATTACGGGAACCGCGAAATCCGTGCGCCGGGTGGGCGAAGCGGAAATTCGCGCCCATCACAAAAAGATTCTGCAAAATTACCCCATGTTTGTGGTGGCGGGTGGCAATGTGGATCACGATGCCCTGGTGGGCAGGGTGCGTGACTTGTTGGGGTCCAAAACCTCCGCCAAATCCAAGATTCTTCATGTGGATCCAGGCACCGGTACGGGCGTATTGATCAAGCGCAAAGAAGTGCAACAGTGCAATGTAATTGCTGGAACGTCCATCATTGCCAAAACCTCGGGTCGGCAACGCTTGGCGCTGAGCCTCTTTAATTTGATATTTGGAGACGGGATGTCCTCAAGGCTTTTCCAAAAAGTCCGTGAAGACCATGGCCTAGCCTATTCCATATACAGCGCCATTGATAATTTCAACGGTTGCCGCTCCTTCCATATCGCCCTAGGAACAGATCCCAAGCGGCAGCAAAAGGCTTTGGATTTGATCCGTAACGAAATTCTGGTGCTTTTGCGTGATGGATTGCGTGCAAACGAACTCGAGCGCGCGAAAACCGCCATTCTCGGTGGAATCAAGCTTGGACTGGATTCACCGTCCAATCGCATGAACCGCTTGGCCCGCCAAGTCATCCGCACCGGAAAGTTTACCCCCTTTGCCCAAGTTGAAAAAGAACTCGCCGCCATTCAGCCCAAAGAAATCATGGCCCTGGTGGAAGAACTTTTCCTCAATGGCATCTGGGCCGCCGGCGCAGTAATCCCCAAGGAAGGTCCTAAGGTGGATTTAAGTCCGCTGCTAGGATTCCGGTAGGGAAGGAAGTGGAAAGTAAACAGCCCGCATCCTGGCACGAAGCGTTAGTGGAAAGTGGAAAGTTGCGGGAGTGTTTCCCTAAAAAATAAATGACCAGTCGAAACTTTCCACTTTCCACTAGCCAAGATATCCCGAGACCAGTGCCTTTCACTCTCCACTTGTATCCCTGTTCCCCCAACTTTCCACTAGTATCCCTCCCTCTTTCCACTCGTATTCCCCTATGACCCCACAAATCCTCCCCACTCCCGTCGGTATCCTTGGTTTTGGCATTGAAGGCCAGAGCACCTTGCAATGGTTGCTTTCCCAAGGCATCAAAGAAATTTTCGTGCTGGACCAGAAGCCAGTTGAAGTGGCCACAGCCCAGGTGGTTAGTGGCGCCAATTACTTGGATGGCCTCAAGGACTGCGCATCCGTTGTGCGCAGTGCGGGCGTGAATCCTCTGCTCCCGGAATTGTTGAAATTCCAGATGAATGGTGGATTGGTGACAAGTCAGGTCGAAATATTCATGGAGCAGACCCAAAGCAAATGCACCATTGGTGTGACGGGTACCCTGGGGAAGGGAACCTGCATCACCATGATCGAGCATATCCTCAAGAGCGTAGGAGTGCCGTGCAAAATTGGGGGAAACTACGGCGTAGCAGCACTGGACCTGCTGTCCGATGAAACTCCAGACCGGATTTCCCTGCTTGAGCTCTCTAGTTTTCAATTGATGACCCAGCAGCGTTCGCCCCATGTGGGAGTGGTTCTCAAAACCACCAGCGAGCATTTGGACTGGCACCGTAGCGTGGAAGAATACCGGGACGCCAAGGCCAACTTGGTGCGTTATCAGAAGCCTACAGACATTTGTGTGTATTTGGATGATTCCGAGGGAAGCAAAGAAATCGCGATGCAGGGTCGCGGGCGCAAACTGCGATTGGGCCATGCCGAAGGGTGCAATGCAGTGATCGAGGGCGAAACCATGCGCATCGGCTCCGATGTCCTCAACCTTGCAAACTGTGTGGTCCCAGGCGTTCACCAGCTTGAAAATATGGGAGCAGCCGTACTCGCGACCTGGTCCCTGGGCGTTCCGGTTGCCAAAGCCATGGAGGCCCTCAAGAGCTATGCGGGCCTGACCTACCGGCTCGAGTTCAAGGGAGTCCACAACGGCATTTCCTTCTACAACGATTCCTACGCTACCCGGCCCGAGGCCGCCCTGGCCGCTGCCCAGTCCATGAAGGGCCCCTTTGCGCTGATTTTGGGAGGTTCCGAAAAAAACGGGGATTTCACTGAGCTCGCCCAAGTTCTTGCCACCTTGAAAAACCTGAAGTCCATCGCCCTGATCGGCCACACCGCAACCCGCCTACGAACTTCCCTAGTGTCCGCCGCATTCTCCGGAAGCCTAGAAGACCACCCAACCCTAGAAACCGCCTTTGCGTGGTCCTGTGCCCAAATGCAGGCCGGTGGCTCTGTCCTCATGTCTCCCGCCTGTGCATCCTTCGGCCTATTTGCCAACTACAAGGAACGTGGCAAGCGCTTCGACGAACTAGTAAAGGCCCTTTAATTCAGGCCGCAGCGAAGCGCCCCGCGCAACGATGCATGCAATGAAATCAGCCAACGGCTATATATAACGCAAAAGTCCCGACGAATCGGGACTTTTGTCGAATTCGGGCTACACAGTCTGTCGGTGCCCGATCCGGATTCAAAATGATTTAGCGACTACGAACGTCTAGCCTGTCTTTTTCTCCAAAGCCCCAGAAAGTCCCTAGGGCCAGCAAAGAAAAAACATTCAGGTTCAGTAGCATTTTTAATGCATTGAATTTCATGGCTCATCTCCTTCAATCACCAAGCACAGAAATAGAAAATATTTCGCGCTTAGTGTACCCTGTTCTGTCCTAAAGATCGCTTCATGATGCTCTAGATGCTAGTGAATCCGGGGCGAAATCAAAAATACCGTACCCAAACTCGGGTACAATTCGCGAAATTTGGGGGAGTGTGTTTGCGTGGGGGAAAAGTCGGAGTTCTTCAAATAGTGTATTTTAGGGCTATGGAACAGCTTGTCCTGGATCTTCTCAATACCTTGCACGGCGGAAACCCTCCGATTCGGGAGCCCCGTGACCTGGCATTGCTGTCGAGCAAGCAGATTTTGACGCTCATCGACCTGACTCCCCCGGAGCTGTTGCCTTTGGTGGTGCGCTTTTTGAAGGAATCCCGTGGCGGGGAGCGTCTTTTTGAAAAATTGATGGGCGAGCACGAGGAAGAAAACCGTGAATTGGTGGACAAATTCTTTGGCCGGTATTTTGCCATGGTCATGGAACCCACAAGTCCGGAGGAAAATCCCTTATTGTGCTACATCGACCCAGAAATGTTCCATGATTTGGCCTTTATCCAAACCCGCGAGTCTTTTTTTAAACGACAAAGCATTGCGGACATCAATGAATTTCTCGGCATCCATTTCAATCTGGACCAACAATTCGTGGCGGGTGAGCAGGACAAGGCCTGGAACTTCTTTTTCAATGAGCTGTTGAAGGTATGAATCCGGAATCCGAAACAAAAAGTGCGACCGAAGTCATTGAAGCGGCCCAGACCAAGGCCGTGCGTCATTGGAAGGTGGTGCTCTATAACGATGAGGATCACACCTATGACTATGTGGTGGCCTTGTTGGTAGCGGTGTGTGCCATGGCCAGGGAGCAGGCGTTTCGTTGCGCGGTCGAGGTGGATCTGTGTGGTAGAACCGTGGTATATTACGGAAATCAGGAAGATTGCGCCCGCATATCCGGAAAAATCAATACCTGGGGTGCGGATCATCGCCTTTTGCGGAGCCGAGGCTCCATGAATAGCGCGGTAGAACCCAATTAAAAAAGGACCCATGCTGGCGCAAGGGTCCTTTTCAAATTCATGCCGCGTAATGTTTATCCAAGAATTTTGGAGATCGCTAAATAGCTGACTGCAGCCATGGCCGCGGTGGCCGGAATGGTCAAGAACCAGGCCCAGACAATGCGACGGGCGGTAACCCAGCGCACGTTGCTCGATCCCTGCACGGCGCCCACGCCCATGATGGATCCAGCGATGACATGGGTAGTAGAAACCGGAATGCCTAGCGCAGAACAGGCGGAAATCGCTGCAGCACCCGAGATGCTTGAGGTAAAGCCCTGCATGGGGCGGATCTTGGTGATTTGTGTCCCCATGGTCTTTACAATACGCCAGCCACCGGACATGGTTCCCAGCGAAATTGCACCGTAGCAGGCAATGGCGATCCACGGATGAACATCCAGCACGTTGTCCATGGTAAGTATGGTAGTTGGGTCGGAGACCGCGTAAGCGCCACCTGCGATCATGGCCATGGCGATGACGCCCATGGTTTTTTGTGCATCATTGGTGCCGTGGGCGATGCTTGCAAAAATAGAGGAGACGACTTGTAGGAATTTGAACCCCTTGTCCGCCTTCCTTGGATCCATCTTACGGCAGATCCACATGGTGATTCCGGTGAAAAACGCCGAGGTCAAAAATCCTACCAAGGGGGCGATCACAATAAAGGCGAAAATGGTTTTGACACCAAAGGCGCTGTTCAAATCCTTGAAATTACCCGTACTGAGGATGGACCACAGATCGCCGATCCCTTTGTTTCCCCAGTTGACCACGCCTACGCCGTGGAAGGCTGCAATCGCAGAGCCCATGAGCCCGCCGATCAAGGCATGGCTTGAGGAGGTGGGAATGCCAAGCAGCCAGGTTAAAATATTCCAGAGGACGGCTCCGCATAGGGCGCCCAGGAGCACTTGAATCATCAGGGTGTCGCTGTTGTGCAGGATCGCAAAATCCTTGAGCTTGTCGATATGGATGATACCCTTTCCAACGGTTTTTGCCACGGCCGTCCCAAACCAAAATCCGGCAAAGTTCGCCACGCCCGCCATAACCACGGCAGACAGGGGCGACATGGTGCGGGTGACCACAATGGTCGAAATGGTATTTGCGGCGTCATGAAATCCGTTTACGAAATCGAAGATCAGCGCGAGGGTGACTACGACGCACAGGAGAATAAAAGCTGTTTCCATGGTTACCCCTGCTTGACTTTAATACCGCGAATCAGCTTGCCGACGTAGTCAATGGTGTCGGTGCAGTCTTCGAGAATCTCATAGAGTTCCTTGAATTTGATAATGTCGATAGGATTTGTGGTTCCGCGGAAGAGCTCACCCAGGGAGTTGTGGAAGAGTTCGTCGCCTTCGTTCTCCATTTTGTGCAGGCGTTCGCAAAGATCCTTCACATCTTTTTTGGATTGAAGCATGTGCATGGTTTCGCGCAGGGTGCGGGCCATGGTTACGATCAGGTCGCCAAAGCGTTTCATGTTGTTTGGAACCGCATGGATTCCATAAATTTCGACCTTGCGAGAGACCGCATTGATCATATCCATGGCGCGGTCCACCTGGATAGCCAGAGTGTGGATGTCTTCGCGGTCAAGGGGCGTAATAAAGGTGATTTGAAGCTCTTGAATGATCGTGGCTTCGACTTTGTCCATCTCGGTTTCGCAACGTTTGATATTGACCAAGCGGGATTTTAGATCGGTTTCCGAAAGGGTTTCGATCTGGGAGATCATGTCCTGGAAAGCGGTTGCGCCTTCCACCAGGAAGTCGATATGACGGTTCATATAGTCGTAGAATTTTGTCTCGCGTGGCAGAAGCAGGTCAAGCAGATTGAAACCCATATGAAACTCCATTGAAATGGTTTTGTTACGGAGACAAACTTAGCAATCCCCTCCAAATGGGTTTAGGGGGGGAAAGGGGATTTGTGAGCGATTATTGGTTAGTTTTTGGTTAGCACCTGGTGAACGGATGTGCCAGTTGTTTTGCCGACCCTCTTTTTATTTCGTAACTTCGTGGCATGACTGCACCAAAAGCCCCGCGCCTCTTCCTGGTCGATTCCTTTGCCTTGTCCTTCCGCATTTTTTATGCCTTTGCCCGGAATCCTCTTTTAAACTCCAAGGGCCAGGACAATTCTTTAGTTCATGGCTATTGGGGGAACTTGTTACGGGTTCTTTCTTCCCAGAAGCCGACTCATTTTGCCGTGGTGAAGGACATGGGCCGAAAAACCTTCCGTAATGACCTCTACCCCGATTACAAGGCCAACCGTAGCGACATGCCCGAAGAAATGCGGGAACAACTTCCTCGTCTGGATGAAATGCTCGCCGCTTCGGGAATCCCCATTCTGGGAAGGGAAGGCTATGAGGCGGACGATCTGATGGCCTATTTGGCCCAAAAAGCGGAAGCTGCCGGATTCGATGTTTTTTTGGTGACCAAAGACAAAGATATGGGACAAATTGTGTCGGACCATGTCAAAATGTTCCAGCTGGAAAAAGGCAACGAGGTCGCCATTCAGGGGCCCGCGGAAATCCTGGAAAAATTCGGTGTGCCTCCGGAGCAAATGCGGGATTACCTCTCCCTGGTCGGTGATAGTTCCGACAATGTCCCTGGAGTTCCCAAGGTAGGCCCCAAAACGGCCACGGAACTTTTGAAGGAATACGGAAGTCTCGATGGGGTGTACGCCAATCTCCAGAAGATCACCAAAAAAGGTCTGCATGCTACATTGAGCGAGAACCGGGAAAAGGCCTATCTCTCCCGGGAACTGGTGACCCTGCAGGCCACCCATGAATTTGGAATTACGTTGGGAGAGTTGGTTTTCAGGGGCGTGAACCGGGGGGCGTTGCAACAGATGTTCGCCGAGCACGAACTTCGTTCTCTGATCCGGCAAGTCGAAAATGTCCCCAATATCCAGGCGGCTGGCCAGCAAGATTTATTCGGAGCGGTTAGCGGGCTTCGGCTCGAAACCGCCGTTACCCGGGTCAAGCCCGATTACGTCCTGGTCGATAGTTTAGATGCATTGGAAGCCTTGCAAGAAGAACTCAAGGATATTCCTTTGATTTCCCTGGATACGGAGACCGATTCCATTGTCGGTTGGAAGGCTACGCTCGTGGGTGTTTGCGTGGCCCATGAAGATTCCAAAGGGTATTACTTGCCCGTGGGGCATTTGGACTCAGCGCAGAATTTGCCACCGGATGCGGTGCGTCACTTTTTGAAATTTCTTTGTGGCCATGGCATGCGGACCTTGGTATTCCATAATGCAAAATTCGATATTCAAGTCCTGCAGAATTTTGGGATTACCTTGCGGGCCAAAGTCCTGGATTCCATGCTGGGCTCCTGGGTCCTTGACCCCGGGCAACCGTCTTTTGGACTGGATGACCAGGTGCGCCGGCGTCTGGGCCATGAGATGATTCCCATTGAAAAAATGATTGGCAAAGGAAAGGCTCAAATCAATTTTGCCCAGGTTCCTGTTGCGGACGCCTGTGAGTATGGGGCCGAGGATGCCGTATATACCCTGCGCCTCTGGAAAGCCCTCGAACCCGAGCTGCAGAAGAATAATTTGCTGAATGTTCTGGCAACGCAGGAAGTGGCGCTCATTCCCTGCCTTGCCGACATGGAGCGCGAAGGCATTTGCATTGACTCGGAGGAGCTTGGTCGCATTCAGGTGGACTTGTCCGCTCGCCTGGCGCACCTAGAGCGAGAAATCATTGAGCTCGCCGGGGGAGAGGTTTTTAATATCAATTCCCCCAAGCAATTAGGCGTGATCCTCTTCGAGAAACTGGGCCTTCCGGTCATCAAAAAAACCAGTACCGGATATTCGACCGATGCATCCACCTTGGATGAATTGCGCGGGATTAACCCCATTGTGGAAGCCGTGCTGAGCTACCGCGAAGTCGCCAAGCTTTTAAACACCTATGTGGAAGTCCTTCCCTCCCTGGTCGATGCAGGGACGGGTCGTTTACACACAAGTTTTATGCAGACGGGGACTGCCACCGGGCGCCTGTCCAGTCGCGACCCGAATCTACAGAATATTCCCATCCGCACCCCCGAGGGCAAGCGCATCCGTGCCGCATTCGTGCCCCGTTCCCCGGATTGGGTAATCCTGAGCGCGGACTATTCCCAGATTGAGCTGCGCATGCTGGCCCACCTCAGTGGCGATCCGGCCCTTTGTGCCGCCTACCGTGAGGGGCAGGACATCCATGCCGCAACGGCTTCCGCCATATTTGGGGTAACGCCGGAACAGGTAACCAGCGAAATGCGGCGACAATCCAAGGTAGTGAATTTTGGCGTGTTGTATGGCATGACCGCTTTCCGCCTGGCGCGCGACCTGGGCATTGAGCGCAGTGCGGCCAAAACATTCATTGACGGGTATTTCGGGTTGTATGGCACGGTCAAGGATTGGATTGACGGAATCGTTCAAGCAGCGCGCGCCGAGGGTGCGGTGCATACCATCACCGGGCGTCGTCGGGTGATTCCCGGGATAGGGTCCCATGATCATACGGAGCGCCAGATGGCAGAACGCATGGCGGTGAACAGCCCCGTACAAGGCAGTGCCGCGGACTTGATCAAAATTTCCATGATTCGCCTGCATCATCGCATTCAAAAAGATAAACTGCCCCTAAAAATGCTTTTGCAAGTCCATGATGAGCTTGTGCTGGAATGCCCCCGGGAATTTGCCGCCGAGGGTGCGCGAATTGTCAAAGAAGAAATGGAAAATGCCTTTGTCTTGAAGGTTCCCTTGATTGCCCAAGTCGGTCAGGGAAAGAATTGGCTGGAAGCGCACTGATGCATGATCTAATCGGAATTTGCGGGCTCATCGGGTCGGGAAAAAGTGCGGTGGCACGGCAGGTTGCCGACGCGGGTTTCTGCGTCATTCATGCGGATGATGAGGCCCATGTGTTGTATGCAAAAAACCAAGATGTGCGGGCTCAAATGGCCCAAGCCTTTGGTTCCGAGGTGTTGACCGAGACTGGCGTGGACCGGGTTCGCCTAGGGAATTTGGTCTTCGCGGATTCCGGGGAGCTCGCCAAGCTTGAAGCCATTATCCATCCGGCCCTCGCAAGGCATTTGCAGGAACGCCTGAATCAGGAACTGAGTCTGCATACGGTATTCCTGGAAGCGGCTCTTTTACCCAAATGGCCAGACTTGCTTGCCCGCTGTGACCAAGTATGGCAAGTCGAATCCAGTGAAGCCCTGAGGCTTGCGCGGATCATGGAGAGAGGCTTGTCCGAAGAGGCGGCTACACAAAGAATCCGCAAACAGGATTCCTTCCCTCCCATTGTCCATAAGAACTTCATCCAGATTTGCAATGAAGGCAGTCTTTCGGGATTGCAATCCCAAATCGCCCGCCTATTGCGCTCCGGCAGGTTCTGGAACCAGGATCTGGCGAATAAATGTCGATAATGAATTAGCTGACGCTACCAATCACCACCTGCAGGCCACCGGCCAGAAGGGCGATCAGTGCTACCTGCCGAACCCAGTGCACGAGCAGGAGTAAATGGCTGAAGGTCTGTTCAAAGTCGGTTCCCATTCCTCAAAGGTATTTCCTAGGTAGTCAAATTCAATCCTGCCTAGGAATTTACTGTTGAACCCTTTGTCAACAGAAAGATTTCAGGAACAGTGGCTCTTGCTGGAGTCGTTCGGAATGTAATCCGGATAAACGCCGTCGAAGCAGGCTGCGCAGTAGTCGCCAGGGTTGCCAGGGGCTGCGCCACGGAGGCCTTGGGCGCTCAGGTAGCCGAGGCTGTCCACATTGAGCATTCTGCCAATCTCTGCGGGACTTAGGGAGCTGGCGACCAGCTCGCCGGAGGTCGGAAAGTCCATGCCGAAGAAACAAGGATGGGCCACGGGAGGGGAAGAAATGCGGATATGGACTTCGGTGGCGCCTGCATCGCGGATCATTTTGGCGATCAGCTTCAGAGTGGTGCCACGGACGATGGAGTCTTCCACCACGCAGACGCGCTTGCCCTTGAGGACGCCCTGGATGGCATTGAACTTGAGGCGGACTTTCTGTTCGCGGACATCTTGGGTCGGGTCGATGAAGGTGCGACCCACATAGTGATTGCGCAAAAGGCCGATCTCGAAGGGGATCTTGGATTCCTGTGCATAACCAATGGCTGCGGTGGTTGAGGAATCGGGGACTGCGATAACGATGTCCGCGGAGACCGGGCATTCCTTGGCCAGCTGGCGGCCAATTCGGCGACGGATTTTGTCGCAGGAGTGCTCAAAAATCAAGCTGTCGGGACGGGAGAAGTAGACATACTCAAAGATACAGTGGGCCTTGCGGGGCTTCTTGGTAAAGATCTCGGAACGCATTCCGGCACGGTCGATGGTGATGAGCTCGCCCGGCTGCACGTCGCGCAAGTAGTCTGCACCCAGCAAATCAAAGGCGCAGGTCTCGGAGGCGATGACCCAGGACTTGTTCATCTTGCCCAGGCACATGGGACGGAAGCCAAATCCGTCGCGGGCCACGAACATGGTGTCTTTGGTCAAAAAGATGATGCAGAACGATCCGGTCAGTTTGGCGCAGGCCTGATGGATGGCTTCGGCGAGCGTATCGGCCTTGGTGCGGGCGATTTCGTGCAAAAGCACTTCGGAGTCGGTGGTGGATAAAAAGATGTGACCGTCGCGCTCCATCTCGTCGCGCATTTCGGGAGTGTTGGTCAAATTGCCGTTATGCACGATGGCCAGATGGCCCCATTTGCAGCTCACCAGGATGGGCTGGGCATTGACCAGGGTGCTGGAGCCGGTGGTGGAGTAGCGCACATGCCCGATACTGGCAAAACCGCTCAGCTCGTCAAGATTGTGTTCCTTGACCAAGTGCGAAACGAGGCCCATGGATTTGCGGACGCGAACCCGTTCGCCGTTGGCGATGGCGAAGCCCGCGCTCTCCTGACCGCGATGCTGTAGGGCATAGAGCCCCATCGTCACATTGCGGGTAAGGTGATCCCCATTGAAAATTCCAAGCACGCCACATTCTTCTTTGACTTCATCGGACATGATATTCTCCGGGACCAGGATTGCACGCCAAACTTAGATAAAAGGAGAGAGCTTGAGCGCCAGGGCTGACGCGAAAAGTCCACCGATCATCGCAAACTTGAGCATTTTTTGGCTTTGATGCCAATCATTTCGGGAAGGAAACAGGGCCAGCATGGCTCCCAGGGTAGGGGGAACCACCAAAAAGAGGGTGCCAGCCAGGAATGTCCAGGGGTAAATGCCCAGGATGACCGGAAAAACAGGGGAAACCAGGGCCAGGCACAGGAGCAAAAGGGCCAGCAGGCGCGAGGCGCGAACCCCGGCCACAATAGGAAAGGTGCGTAAATGGGCTGCGCGGTCTCCCTCGACATCTTCCATATCCTTGACCAGCTCCCGAATCATAGTGAACAAAAAAGAAAAAAGAATCAGGGGAAGCAAAAACAGGGGGCTTGAGCCCGCAGGCCAGAGCGCAGGGTCCAGGGAGGGAAGCCAAAGGGCGGAGGCGCACAAAAGCGCCACCACAAAGTTGCCGACCAGGGGGAGCCCTTTCAGGGTCCGGTTGTAGGTGAAAAGCAGGAGCGTAACGCACACGAAAAGCAGAAGCTGCGGAGTCCCACGAAAAAATCCAATTCCCAGGGCGGCCAAGGTGAGCAGGCCTGCAAAAAGGCGGGTTTGGGCCAAGGTGACCAACCCTTGGGGGAGAGGGCGGTCCGGCCGGTTGATGCGGTCAACGGGGAGGTCGATTACGTCATTGTGGAGGTTTCCTGCCGCAGCGAGGATTCCCATGGCAATCCCATCTAGCCAGAGCGATGGGCCATCGATTTTTGCGCCCGCCACCCAGCCACCTAGCCACACCGAGGCTGCCGCCATTAGCGCATTGCCGGGCCGGGTCATTTTCAAGATATGGTTTGCGCGAGCCATGGATGCAAAATGTAACTTTCCGCTGTGAGTTCCAATTCAGAAGAGCCTTCGGGCGACGAAGAGTCAAAAGAGACCCCCGAACAGGGCGTAGTCTCTAAGCGCCGGCACCATCGCAACCGCCGGGTAAATGCCATGGAATATTGGCAAAAAGGGGTCATGGATGATGCCCCCGTCAAGGAGCGCTGGACCCGCGAGTTCAAGGACCCCCGGCTCAAGCGTCTGAAATTGCCCTCCGACAATCTTCCGGAAAAACTGCAGATGGATGGCCTGGTGGTGGAAGTGCACCGGCGGACCTGCGAAGTGCGCCTGGAATCCATGAGCTGTGGCGAATCCGTGAAGGCGCGTTACCGGGCCACCATGATCGACGAGCTCGGAGAATTTCCTTCCGTGGGCGACAAGGTCACCTTGGGGCGTGCGGATGATGAATCCGAGTTTATGCTCCTCAAAGTGCATCCCCGGCGTAGCGCATTGACTAGGCCCGGGCCCAAGGACCGCGTCAATCAGCAGCTGACCCAAGCCGCCAATGTGGATCAGGTCGTGATCGTTTCTTCGGTTTCCCAGCCCCCATTCAATTACGGCTTTGCGGATCGTTTTCTGCTGGCGGCTTCCTGGAGCCATTTGCCCATGATCATGGTTCTCAACAAGATGGATTTGGTGGAAGAGTTGCCCGCCGAAGCCCGGGACTTCCTCTCCCTGGTGGACAAGTGCATTCCCATCAGCGCGCAAACGGGCGATGGTGTGGCCGAATTGCAAGCTCTTCTTGCAAACAAAGTATCCGTGTTTTCTGGTCAATCTGGAGTGGGAAAGTCTACTCTCATCAATCGCCTGGTTCCCAACGCCATGTTGCGGACCGGCGAAGTGCGCGAAAAAGATGGCAAGGGGCGACATGTCACGACCGCCGCTTCCCTGTTTGATTTGCCCGGAGGCGGAATGGTGATTGACACACCGGGAATCCGCGCCTTGGGCTTGCTCAATCTGGATCCGCAGGATCTGGCGCGCTGTTTCCCGGGTTTTTTCCTAGATGACCATTTCAGCTGTCGCTTCAACGACTGCATGCACCAGTCCGAACCAGGCTGCTCCGTGCTTGCCGATATTGAAAGTGGCCGAATCCCTGAGGCGCGCTGGAAAAGTTACCTGCGCATTCTCGGCTCGGGGAACTAACAACTTAGAGCTTTTCTCTCGCTTTGGTCAGGGCTGCCGAGACGGACTCGTGGGTGTATTCATCGTCAGGGTGTGCCGCTTCGCCGGGTTTCTGGAAAAGTGGTTTCTCCTGGAAATCCTGGGAGTAGCGGACATCGACTTGACGTACAAACTCATGCAAGGTTTCGGGAGTGGCAAGAATGCGGTCGATGGTGATGCGCACTGCGGTCAGTGGCGCCTCGTAGTGCTGGCTGAGCAAGGCGTCTTCTTCGCACCAATGGATCAACATGTAATGCAGGGAACCAAAAGGATCTTGGATATGTTTATGCACAAAGTCCGAAATCGTGGCGATGGCTTTGTGGCGTTTTGGGATCTGCGAAATGTCGGCCATGGTGGTCTCCTGAAAATGCGTGTCCATTGAATATACCAAACCTAGGTGAAATTACCACCCAGAAGCTTTGGCTTTGCCTTCCCGGCGCAAATACACGGTAATCTCTTCGCGATCATGGTAGAGCTGGCGCGCAATCAGGCGACCCCGGATCCCTGCATCCAGCAGGCCCTTGCGGATGGTTTCCAGGCTATTGCGGACTTCTTGCAAGCGCGGGTGCTTTTGCAACTTCAGATTGAAAATTGCGGTTTGGGCGTAACCCTTGACCATCCAGTCGAGCATCAGGTCCGCCACACGGCCGGGCTGTTCTACCATGTCGCAGACGACCCAGTCTACTGGCACCTTGGGACGGTAGCAGAAGCCATCGGCTTTCAAATGGGTGACGGAAGGATGGCCCAGTGCGCCTCCCTTGAGCGGGCCATTGTCCACGGCGGTTACGCGCATGCCCCGTGCGAGTAATTGCCAGGTCCAGCCACCCGGAGCTGCGCCTAGGTCCACAGCCTTCATGCCAGATCGAAGCAACAAATCCTGTTCTCGGGGGCTTAAAAAAACCTCGAAGGCCTCCGCGAGTTTTAGAGTGGAGCGGCTGGGAGCTTCGGCCGGAAAACGCAGGCGTGGGAATCCCATAGACCAGGGAGCGGAACGCTCATCTGCAACGCCAACCAATGCCTCGGTCGCGGAAATAAAGAACAAACAAAGGCGTGGCCCGTCGCCCTGCACATCCAAAAGACCTTCATGCTCGAGCTCGGTAAAAATCAGGGGCTCGATGTGGCTCAGAAATTTTTTGGACTGCCGGCCTTCATTGGTGTCCGGCATCTCCAGGAAGAGATCGGAAAAGGGAAGCTCCACACCATCATGCGCATTGCGGGCAGCCAGCAAAATGGGGTTGAGGCGGTCGGTGCCGGTCAGAGCCAGCTCAGTATGGATGCACCACCACTGGCGCACAAAAATCCAATCTTTCCAATGAATTGCGGCGTATGCCTCGCGCGGAGCTTTGGCGCTAATCCGCACAAACCCGCTCTCTCGTTCGAACTTGGATTCGGCGGAGCCTTTGCCCGTGGTGAAGCGGTCGACGACTTCCTGCGCGGCTTCGCGCTCGAAACCAGGCCTGCATTGTAAAAGAATATCCATTGCGCAAAGATAGAAGAACAAAGCCCGCGCAAAGAGCCCCAAAAACTTTACCTGAAAACGCATTAAAGTGGCTATGTTTTTGGGATGGATATCGCCATCGTCGCTTCGGGAATTACCATTTTTGTCACCCTGTGCGTGCTGGGCTACAACCTATTTCAAGTCACCAGCGCCTATGGCTCCATGGTCACCCAAATTGGGCAATTCAAAGCCTATGTCCAAGAAGAACAGCTGACTCCGGCGCTCATGCGACGCTTCAATCTGATTCTCATGTCGTCCTTGCTTGGGCTCTATTTGCTATTGCTGTTTTTTTCCGGTTTTGCCTGGTGGTTTTTGGGATTAGTTTTGTCCAAATATCTCCTCACTGTGTGGCTTTCGGATACCATCCATAAGTATATTTTGCACGACAAGCCTTTTGATTCCGGTCATCATCGCCTGATCCGGTTCGATGCGGTCGGCAATGTCCTTGTTCTTTCCTTTGTCCTTGTGGCGTGTATATGGGCCTGATTTCCAGGGTGTTTTTGGTTCTGTTCTTTTTTCTTTCCATGGGATTTTCCCAGGGCATCCCGGTGATCGCCGGTGGCCAGATCGAAACCGGCGTGGGCACCATGCCCCAAGGCAAGATCGGCGCAGGGCTTGTGCGTGTGACCCCATTCCTGGGGGCTTGGATTCCTGGTCTTGGATATGGTAAGGTTGGATTGTCCTATTGGGAGTCCTCTCGCACAGATACCTCCGGGGTGGAGCAGTCTTGGGAGGAGCGGGATCTTAGCATTCAGCTGGGAGCATCCTATGGAACTCCTGACCGTCCCTATCTGATTGGGTCATTCACCAAAGCCAAGCAGCTGAGCGAACTCGGTGATTCTGACTGGGAAGAGTGGGGACTAGGTCTTGGAGCGTTCTTCCACTTGGGGGGCGCTTCTGCCCTGGTTTTCGAAGTGGAAAATCGCTGGATCGGAAGCCATTACGACCCCGTTCGCGAAGAAGAAACTGCCGGCACGAGAATCCAGATGAACATCGGATTTATCGTGTATTTTTTATAAAAAATACCGGCCTGTTTTATTCGGCCTGTTTTGCAGCGGCCTCTAGCAAAACCTTGACGGCTGTCGGTGCGATGTGTTCCAGAACCACAAAAGTTTCAAACAAGCGGGCTTCGCGCCATTTCAGAGCGTACTTGTGCTCCCAAAGTTCGGTGACTTTGTTCGTATCGCGTTCACCATTTTCACCCTGGTACCAAATTTCGTTATTGATTTCCCGGATGATGTCGGCCATTTCGGCGGGAGGGTGAATCGTTCCCTTGCTCAGCACCATAATGCGAATGGCGTCCAGGAGCTCTTCGGTTCCGGGCTCTGGGGTTTCGTCCTTGGCCACTTCGATAATGACTGTTGCGTGACGGGTAATAAAATTCAGCAGGCGGGATTCCACATGGGTCAGTTCGCCGTTGCGCCATTTTTTTTCGACTTCATCTTGTGGGTAATAGATGGTTTGCGGATAATATTCGACCACGGTTCCTCGCTATGACTCAATTCCGTTGCAAAGTTTACCCCTAAAATATACAATGATCAAGGGTTTGATGAAACATTCCCGAAATTTGGGGTGAAATCAGCAAAAATGAAAAAAATTATTCTGCTTTGGCTCATTCTGGCCGGTATTTTGGAAGCTCAACAAGTCGTTCGGGTCATTGGACGCGTGGATAGGCAACCTGGCGGCTCCACCGCATGGGGCGGAATTCTTGCTCCCGGGGTGGTGAATTCGAACGATTTGATCCGCCTGCAGAAGCGTTCAATCCTCGAATTGCAAAATGGATTGACCTCACTAGAATTCCACGGCCCCGCCAAGGCCCGCATCCAGAACCTGCTTTCAGCAAAGCCGGGGGCTTCCGCCTTAGTGGTGAGCGAATTCCAAGGTCTGATGCGGTTTACCTTTTCGCGTAATGATTCCTCCAGCTCGCGCATCCTGTGCGGATCCATGGCCCTCCAGGAATTTCGGGGTAAAGGCCGTCTTTTATGTTCCCAGGAACAAGGCGAGCTGTTGATCTGGATGGATAGCGGAAGCGTCATGGTGCAAAAAGGAGAAAACTATGGCATCACGCTGGAATCAGGAACAATTTGGAGACTTCGTTTTGAGGGGGGGCAGCAGAGCGAGTCCTTCGTAGATTCCGCCTGGGCTGCGGGCTTTCTCTCTCGTTGGCTTGAGGAGGATCCAGTGCTGGTCCGGGGCGAGGGAGATGAGGTGCGGGTGGTGTGGGACGACAAAAAGATTCCCCCATTTGGGAGATGGAATATGGGTGAGTACCTGGAGACAGGAATTCGCGCCATTCCGGGCTTGGGGTCCAAATCCGAAAAAGCGAAGTGGACACTTTCGGGCCGTTTGGAAAGGGTTGAAGTCAGCGACCTGGAAGAATTTTGGACTCTTCACGTTGTCATTCACTTTACCCTAGACGATGCATCCATGCCTTTCAAAAAGCGGGAAATCATTTTTGATAAATCTTATCGTCTGTCCAATATGGACCCCAATACATTGGATTTTCTGAAAATTCTTCCCCTTGACCACACCAATCGTCGCATACAGGCCAGCATCCTGGGGACATTGACGCAAGATGTCCGTAAGTTCTTGCAGGCCCAAGTGGTGGACCCCTTCGGCCGAAGCGGGATGGGGAAGCCCTGAGCAATGGCTTACGAAAATCCTCGACACTGATGCGACACAAATTAGTCATGCCCGGTACGGGCATGACAAGATGACTGGACAATAATTCTCAAAACCCTCCACATATCCACTGTGTGGAGAACCCGTGAAAGTCTCGCCGTGTAAATTTAAAAAGCTCCGTACAGAGTACGGAGCTTTTCTGCCTAGGGCGGGACTTGAACCCGCACGGGCATACACCCAAGGGATTTTAAGTCCCCATCGTCTACCATTCCGACACCCAGGCTAAATGTCCATTGACGAGCACAGAATTTAACAAACATTCGCCCGGTCGTGAGCATTTACCGGGATCCTTTCCATTACACCTTGAATTTGCGCACGGTATTGTCGATCTCTGCCGCCATTCGGCTGAGATCGGCGATGCTGGTTTGCACCTGGACCAGGCCTCTTGCTGTTTCTGCGGTGACTTGCGCCATCCCTTTGATGTTTGCCGAGATCTGTTTGAGGCCCGTGGCGGATTGGCTTACATTCGAGGCGATGTTCCGGGATACAGAAGAAACCTCCGAAATACTCCGGGCAACCCCTTGCACCGTGCTACTTTGCTCGGCAACGGCCTTGTCGATGGCATTGGAAATTCCATGGACATCTTTGATTCGGGTGGTGATTCCATTCATAGCGGCCGTGGAGGCCTGCACACTCTTCTGCATGCGCTCGATGTTATCCTGAATTTTTTCTGTGGCTGTCGCGGTTTGGCGGGCCAAGTCTTTGACTTCGCTTGCAACCACCGCAAACCCTTTTCCGGCCTCGCCTGCGCTGGCTGCTTCAATGGTTGCGTTCAGGGCCAAAAGGTTGGTCTGACTTGCGATGTCGCTGATCATGTCCACCACTTTGCTGATTTCGTTGGCGACCAGGCCCAGCTGAACCATGCCTTCCTGGGCGGAATTGGTCTGCTTGTCGGCCTGGGCCATGGCTTCCGTTTCGTTGCGGCATTGACTTGCCACCATGGCCAAGGAGGCATTGAGTTCTTCAACGGACGCTGCGACCATTTCTACCGAGGTTGACATCTGTTCCGTGGCTGCGGAAATCCCTTGCACACTGCCGGATGCCTGGTCCGATGCGTTCGTGATGGTCTGGGACTGGGCGGCGGATTCTTCGGTGGCGGAGGCGATTTGGGTGGAGCTTGCGGAAAGCTCTTCGGCCGCAGAAGCCAGGGCCCCAGAGGTTACCACCAGGCCCCGCATGATTTGGTTCCATTGCTCGCTCATTTGGTCAATGGCTTTTCCCATTTCTCCCAGCTCGTCTTGGGAATCCAGGTTCAGCCTTCCTGTTAAATCCCCCTTGGCCATGTTCTTTACCTGGGCCACCGACAGGGCCAAAGGCACCCGGATGGAGCGGATGATCAAAAAGGCCAGCAGAATGGAAAGAACCATCATGAAGAGAACGGTGGTGACGACAATTGTTTTTGCTTTGCTAGCGAGTACATCGTTGTTGTCTGAGGTCTCCTTGGCGTCTTCTGTTTTGAGCCTCACGAGCTCGTTAATGCTTTTAATGACTGCGTGCTCGGTCTTGCTTGCCTGTCCGTCAATTAGCACCCATTCCTCGTCCTGCTTGTCCTGCTTGTCTAGTTCATCGAGAAGAGCTAAATCGGACTGATAGACCAAAAGATCCTTTTGCAGTTGTTTAAAGACCTCGCGAACCTCGTCGGAAAGCATGGTCTTTTCGAAATCACCCAGTCTCAAAGAAATGGTGTCGTTTAACGCTTTTATCATGTCACGCTTTTTCTGCATCAATTCGGGGTCTTGAATGCGTACCAGATCCCGGGCATTGACGCGAATCCGTTGAACGCTTGCGGACACCACCAGAATATCGCGCATGGGGATCGTCATTTTTTCGTAGAGGATATTGTCGGCGTCGTTGATCAAGGTCAGGTAGCGCAAACCAATGAAATTGGTGGCGATAATCGCAACAATTAGCAAGGAAAATGCCAGAATCAGGCGACTACCAACCTTCATTTGATTCAAAAATCCGAACATTTTGGACTCCTTAAGTTTGACCGATGAAACCAAATTTTCCCAATATCTTCCAAAAAAGTCAAGAGGGGAGTCACAGTAACCCTCGCCTGTACTCCGTTTGCGAGGGTGACGATCATGTTCATAAGCCCTCCCCTGCCATGCTCTGTTTTGCTTCATTTTGGACTTTCCCTTCTGCGTAGCTACATTTTGCACCAGATGTTCCCATTCCTAAGAACAATTTGGATCGCCCTGCTGATTGTATTTGGCATTACGGAAAGTTTTGCTGAAGTCAAGGTGGTTTCCATTCCCCTTCCCCGTCAATCCCAATATCTCGAAAAGGGACTACAGGCCGGAATGGGTGTCGGTTCGGTTTGGATGAGCAATTGCCAAGCCAGGTACCAGTGGCGTGGCACAATGGAATACTCCTACAACAAAAAGGTTAGCGGAGGTTTTGCCGCAAGAATGTTCGGTGGCGATATCGACTCGAGCCATGCCCTGATTTATGCCCGCTACTTTACCCATCTGCGCTACCACACCCTTTTGCGCCCCAATTTCGACTGGTATTTTGGGCCCGAAATTGGCTTTGACAATATCAATACCCAAGCCATCCGCAATTTTAGGACCGATCCAACAGAAGTTCCCGTTACCACGACTTCATCCTGCCAGGAGGCCTATGCCGGCAGTGGGGTGGGGCTTGGGCTAGAGACTGGATTTGGCTGGGTGCCATTCCCCTTGTTCGGTGTGGCTGGTTTTGGCAGCATGGACATCACCCTTCCCAAACACCCCCGCGCCATCTTCGGTGTGGGATTTGGATTCAATATTCACGAAAAATGGAAGCGTCTCCAAGACAATTTGGCTGCCGCCTGGATTCATTTAGATGTAATCAAGGCTTTTCCCCTGCTATCCGAAAGCATCGAAAATTCTGAGAACTCCGTGATCCTCGGATTCTCCATCGGGTTTTAATTTTGCGTTGTTAATCGCAACGGGCTGC
This sequence comes from uncultured Fibrobacterota bacterium, assembly GCA_903876665.1. Lineage (GTDB taxonomy): Bacteria > Fibrobacterota > Fibrobacteria > Fibrobacterales > Fibrobacteraceae > CAIRAY01. Next base: position 23,879 of record CAIRAY010000184.1, read on the forward strand.
AAAATGCAACTGCTTCAGGGTTGCGCGGGCGAATTCGGCAAGGCTTGGGTCACGGGCGCCCATCAGCAAAATGGTATCATCCGGGAAGGCTCCACGGATCATTTCCTTAGCCGCATCGGCTCTTTCCGGAAGGTAATAAGCCTTGCATCCCAGGGCTTTCAAGTCGTCGATCAGGTCGCCGGCGGAAATGTCCTGCACGGCAGTTCCCCCTGCATAAAAGATGCGCGAAAAATAAATTTCGTCATCGGGCCGGAGTGCGGCTTGGATTTCGGCCACCAGCTCCTTGCGTAAAAACCGGGTGGGGCCAAATCCGTGGGGCTGGAACCAGGAAAGCAGGCGACCCTTGGTGAAGCCTTGGCAGGCCTTGATCGACGCCGCAATTTTGGCGGGGTTGTGGGCAAAGTCATCCACCAGGGTTACTCCTTGCACGCAACCCAGAATTTGGTGCCTACGATGGATGCCACCCCAAGTCTTTAAGGCCTCTGCGCTGGTTTTGAGCGGAACCCCTGCAGCCGTAGCGCAGGCGATGGCGGCCAGGGCGTTTTCCATGTTGTGCCGACCAGGTACGGGGACTTCTACGCGGACCAATTGGCCTTGACGGCGCAAACGGAAACGAATGGAGGTGCCCACGGGCTCAAAGTCGATGCCCTGGAAGCCTTGCCAGCCCTCGTGTCCAAACTCCCACAAACGGTCTTTGGAAAATTTCACGGCGAGCGGGTGGTCTCCATTTACGATCAGAGGGCCCTGGGTATTGGCGGAAAAAATGCGAAAAAGCTCATCGAGTTCGGATAATTCTTTATGATCCTTGTCGATATTTAAAATCACGCCGACTTCGGGTTCATAGCGTACAAGAGTTCCATCGGATTCATCCGCTTCGCAGACGAGCCATTCTCCTTTGCCCGCCACCGCATTGCCGATTTTCCCTTGAGCCTCTAGGCAAGAGAGCCCTGCACCCGAAAGCAGGGAAGGGGAAAGCCCTGCGAATTCCAAGATGTGCCAAGTCATTCCGGTGACGCTGGATTTGCCCGATGTTCCCGAAATGGCAATGGTGCGGCGTTCTCGCGTCAGGCGCGCCAAAAGCTCGGAACGGTGCAAAACGGGAATTCCCAGCTCTGCTGCGCGGTCCAAATCGGGGTTGCCATTTTCAATCGCAGAGCCCGTGATCACAAAGCCTGTGGCGGAGGTGATTCCTCCACCGTCCTGGGGAACGCATTCAATGCCCTCGGCCTCGAGTTGCGTTTTGGAAATTGGTGCGGGTATCTGTCCAAATTGGCGGTCGGAGCCCCGGACCGGATACCCTCGCTGAGCCAAATACTGGGCCAGCGCGCTCATTCCTGCGCCTGCCACGCCAATAAAGAAAAAGGAAGTTCCAGGGGCAAATCCGGCGGGAGCGGGCGAGGTGGCTTGGGACATAGGAAAACTCAGGGCGTGAGGGCGGGAGCGTTTTTGCGCAGGTAGGCGAGGATTTCCGAAAAGGGTCCTTCGAGGGGGATTTCAAATTTGACGGGTTTCTGGGTGCGAGGGTGCAACAGGGAAAGCCGAACCGCCTGCAACATCTGCGCGGGAGCGATTTTCAAAACCTTGCTTGCATGGGGGCGCTCCAGGGGGCCGATCCGGTGTAGGGCACATTCGCCCCCTTCATAGATGGGGTCGCCGACAATGGGGTGCCCAATATGCCGCATGTGTACACGGATCTGGTGGGTGCGTCCGGTTTCGAGCTTGCATTCCACCAGGGTTGCGAAGCGGAAGGATTCCAGGACTTTGTAATGCGTCACCGCGGCTTTGCCGCCATTTTTAACCACGGCCATTCGGATGCGGTTGTCGGGGTCGCGGTCAATGGGTGCGTCCACCGTGCCTTCCAAATCCTTGGGCTGGCCCCAAATCAAGGCGTAGTAAATGCGCTCGATTTCGCGGGATTCAAGTTGTTGGGCCAGAGCTTGGTGGGCCTTGTCGGTGCGGGCCACGACCATGAGGCCCGGGGTGTCTTTGTCCAGGCGGTGCACAATGCCCGGGCGCAAGGGACCATTGACTTTGGATAGCTTTTTGAAATGGTAGAGGAGACCGGCGGCGAGGGTTCCAGTCTGCACGCCACTGCCCGGGTGGACCACCAAATTTCGCGGCTTGTTGAGGATGATCATGTCCTTGTCTTCATAAACGATATTCAGAGGAATATTCTCCGGTTCCAGATGCGAAGACATTTTTTCGGGTAGCGAAAGAACCTCGATGACCATGCCTGCCTTTACGCGCAGGTTTTTGGGGCAGGGTTGGTCATTTTGCAAAACCTTTTCCGCGAGCAAGATTTTTTGGATATCGGTGCGGGAGAATTCTTGCAGGGCGTCCTGCAGGAATTTATCGATGCGCTCGCCCTGGTGTTCGGGGCTGACTTCAAATTTGCTCATGGGAAACCTTCTTTCGGAAAATCATGGGAACTAGGATCACAAGAGCCACGCCTACACAGACAAAACAGTCTGCGAAGTTGAATGTGGGCCATCTTTGCATGATCGCATCGGGAAAATCTGCAGAAATAAAATCGACTACTTTGTGTATGCGCAGGCGATCACAAAGATTACCCAGGGCGCCAGCCATAATCAAAGCCACCCCAAGCCTTGCCCAGGATTCTTCCTTGGACAGGCTCCGGTAAAAAAACACCAGGGCGGTCATCGCGGCAAGGGTCAGCAGGGCAAAAAACAGGGTAGGAGGGAGAAAGGGGAGCAGCTCTTGGGGCTTGATGCTGAAGGCAGCGCCTTCATTGTAATCCAGTTGAAGGCGTAGCAAGTCTCCCCAAACCGGAACAAAATCCATGCGCGGAGTTCCGTCGGGCAGGGCAAAGCGACCCACGGCCCAAAGCTTACTGGCTTGGTCCAAAATGAGTCCGGAGACACCGATGAGGGCGTGGAAAATGGGTCTATTCAAAGAATTCACGGGGCAAAGATAGGAATTCAGGCGGGAGAGATTGCGCGCAAGGTGGCGAGCCGCTTTTTCAGCCAATGGCTATTCCAGCATTGCATGGTGGTTTGTCGCAGAATCCGTTTTACGGCCTCCCGGGTAATCTTGATCTTGTGGCCCGGCATAAAGACAGGATGGCCGTCTCCAATTTCGACCAAAGTTTCGGCAGACATCAGCATAGGCCAAAGGCAGAACAGGCGAATCCGGGGTTCAGTGATGGGGATCAGCAGGGTAAAGGCCATGGAATCGGAGAGATGGGACCAGGCCTTTTGCACCATGCGGGTGATCACTCGGTTGCGGGAATTCGAAGGAGAACCCGGGGCAAAAAGGGCTTCTGGGTGAACAAATCCCTCGGAATTCAGCCAGTCCAGCGGTAAAAAGCAGACCTTCCGTTCGCTATCTTCTCCGACATCCTTAACGATGTTGGTGATTTGCAGGGCAAGACCAAACGACACGGCCAGTTTGCGCATATTGGCATGCCGCGTGGCATTGATCCAGGGTGATTGGACATAAAAAAGGTCACAAAGCATGTTGCCGACGACACCAGCCACAAAATAGCAGTACAGGTCAAGATCGGCTTCGTTTTCAATGGTGAGCCACTGACCTTGGCGCGATTCCTGTCTCAGGGCGAAGCGGGCCATGCCCCCGCACATTTCGAAAACGCACTCGGAAATGGGTTTTTGGACTTTGGCTGGGAATTCTGCATAAAGCCGAACCACCCAGTGGCAATGGGCGCTCAGGAATTCGTTGTTGTCTGTGCTTCTTGCCCAGGACGCTGGCAATGCTTCCATAAATGCTCGCGAAGCGGAATCCTGGTTTACTGTGGTGGTGGCAAAAATTTGAGCAAAAAGCCCCAGGAGACGTTCCTTTTCCGAGGCTGGCATGTCTGGGCAGTCTTCCACCGTATCCGCGATGCGGCAAAATAAATAAGCGAGAAGGATGGGGCGTCGCAGGCGTTTTTGCGGAAGGACCTGGATGTTCAGCGCGAAGGTGCGTGAAACCTTTTGCAGCATAAAGGAAGCGTATTGCCAAGGCTTGGAGCAGGTATTGGAATCCAGATCGATTCCGAAGCGACTTTTTTCTTCACTCAGCATGAGGTTCGTTGTCGTCAAGAATGCCGATGTTTTTTTGGCTTTTTGCTTTAGCCTGCAAATACCGGTAGAGGCGGCCACTTTGCTCGGCCTTGCGCAGGCTTTGTTGGTGTTCCCACATGCAGCGGTTGCGTAAATCCGCTTCATGGATTGTTTTGCCCTTGGAATGGTAGTCGAACGCGATTTCCTTGTATTCCCGGAAATAGCATTCCCGTTGTAGCAAGTAATTCTGGCTCAGCCAAAGACGTTGTAGCCACAGTATCGTGGCGGCAGAAACGATAAAGGCTCCCAATGCCGAGAAAAGGCTTTTGGGCAAAAGCCCTGCGATGGCTCCCGTCCACGAGAGAACAGAAAGCAGGCACAACAAAAGCATGATGGGATAGGCAACTTTGACCAGGGAGCCCTTCCACCAGGAAGGAAGGAACACCCAGGCTTTGGGGCTCGAGCGGTCCTTGATGCGGGATTCGAGGTAAAGAGGGTAGGCCTTGAACCAGCACCACAAGAAGTGAAGTGCGGTAAGGGGTATGGGAAGCCAAAACCAGGTGGCAAAAAAATCAAGGACTGTAAGCATTCGCCCCAATAATACTATCTCTACCCGCGATGGGCAAGGATCGATTCGGAGAACGATTAGGATTGTTTGTGGACTGTGATTTTGTTCCTCTGGTAAGTGATTGATCTTGTTATATTTAAGCCAATGAGCACCAATGTTGATATTTTGTGGAATCGCTGTCTGGAAGGCTTGAAAGTCAAGTTAAGCCAGCAAGTGTTCCAAGAGCAGTTTGCCGGACTACGGATTCTGGACCTAAACGACCGCCGCGCACTGATTGAGGTTCCCCTTGGCCGGGATATCCGCCAATTTGGACGCCTCTACAAAGGTCTGATTGAAATTTGCTTCCAGGAAACCACTGGGTTTTCCCCTGACTTTGAGTTTCGGCACCCCGAACAGGGGCAACAGTCCTCGCGCCTAGGTCCAATCTTTCGGGCCCAAGGGATCGCCATTAACCCTTCCTTCAGCTTTGAAAGCTTTGTGGTGGGAGGAAAATCCCAGTTTGCCTATTCAGCGGCTTTTGCTGTTGCCCAGCATCCAGGTGGCGGAAAGTACAATCCCATGTTGCTTTACGGTGGTTCGGGCCTGGGCAAAACCCATTTGATCCAAGCCATTGCAAACTATGTGTTGGAAGGCGATTCGGGCAAGCGTGTCCGGTATTTGACCGCCGATGATTTTTCTCGCGAATATGTAGAATGTCTCAAGGAAAACCGTATCAACGAGATGTCGAACTACTACCGCAACGAAGTCGATGTTCTCCTAATCGATGACATTCAGTTTCTGAGCGGGAAAATCGAAACCCAGAACGAGTTCTTCCATATATTCAACAGCCTGCACCAGGTGGGTCGCCAGATCGTCCTCACCTCCGACGCTCCGCCTTCCGAAATCAAGGATTTGCAGGAGCGCCTGATCTCCCGCTTCTCCTGGGGTCTCTGTGTCGATATTCAGCCCCCCGATGTCGAAACCCGCGAAGCGATCCTCCGCAAAAAATCCGAGGCGAGCCACATTGAAATGGGCGAAGATGTAATCCGCTACCTGGCCCAAGGGATCGAGGGCAACGTCCGCCTGCTTGAATCCGCTGTGCGAAAGCTTCTGTTGCTAACGAATGTCCGCAATTGTGATATTGATATCTCTCTCGCCAAAGAAGTCGTTTCTGAGATGGCACCGACCATCAAAAAGCGCGTGAATCTGGAAGCAGTGGTGCATGCAGTGGCGCTTCATTTTTCCGTGGACGAAAATAAAATTCTCGAAAAAGGCAGGGGAACCAAAGAGGTGGCCCAGGCCCGCCAGGTGGCCATGTTCCTGATGAAACAGCTCACGCACCTTTCTTTAAAGTCCGTGGGAATCCGTTTTGGAAACCGCGATCACTCTACTGTGGTGCATGCCATCAAGACGGTGGAAAAAGGCATGTCCGCAGACCCCTCATTCAAGCGTGCGGTCGAAAACTTGCTTTCCAACACCCACGACTAGGTATTGACCAAACGCACAAACTCGCGAGTGGTGGTTTCGGGGTCGGGCGTGGCAAAAATTGCGGATCCGACCACAAAGGAATTGGCTCCGGCCTCCTTGCAGGCGAGAATGTTGTCGAGCTTAACGCCACCATCAATCTGAATGTCCAGGCTAGGGGCCAGTGCCCGCAGGCGTTTGATTTTATCGAGGCAATAGGGAATCAGGGATTGCCCGCCAAACCCTGGATTCACAGACATCACGAGCACCATGTCCACGCTTTCCAGCACTTGGATGATGGCCTCGATGGGGGTGGCTGGGTTTATGCTCACGCCGGCTTTGCATCCACATTCCTGGATTTGATGGACTAGGCGATCCAAGTGGCGGGTCGATTCGGCATGGACCGTAATGATGTTGGCCCCTGCTTTTGCAAATAAAGGAACAAAATACTCCGGCTTTTCAATCATCAGATGGCAATCGATAACCAGGCTGGAAGCCTTGCGAATATTGGCGGCAATGCCCGGCCCAAAAGAAATATTGGGGACAAAATTTCCATCCATGATGTCGAGGTGCAGCCACTCGGCTCCACCCTGTTCGACCGCCTTTACTTGTTGGCCAAGATTGAGAAAGTCAGAATTGAGGAGGCTCGGAGCAATAATGTTCATGCGGTTCATTGCCTAAATTTACTAATATTCAGAAAAACACCCTCCAAGGAGAATCATCATGGCAATCGCAAAGAAGAGTATTCCAGCCGCCCCAGCGAAGAAATCGGCACCCGTTAAGGCCGCTGCACCCGCAAAGAAGGCTGCGCCTGCAAAGGCCATAGCGCCAGTAAAGAAGGCCGCTCCAGCACCAGCAAAGAAAGTTGTTGCCGTCAAAGCGGCTCCAGTCAAAGCTGTGGCTCCAGCACCCGTAAAGAAGGCCACTCCGGTCAAGGCTACTGCTCCAGTTGCCGCCCCGGTCAAAGCAGCTGCCAAGGCTCCTTCCACGAAGGAAGTCGAATTCAGCGTTTATTCTCCTGACTCCGCTTCCGTTGCTGTAGCAGGTGAATTCAATGCTTGGGATCCCACCAAGGGCCTCATGAAAAAGGCCAAGGATGGAAGCTGGTCCCTCAAAACCAAGCTGGCTCCTGGTTCCTACCAATACAAGGTCGTGTTTGACAATACCTATTGGGAACTCGATCAAAAGGCTCCATCCATCCAAGTAGAGCATGGCTCAAATAGCGTGATCAATGTGGACTGATTGTAATTTTCCGATTACGACTCAGATGTGCCAAGGGGTTGCCGAACAATTCGGCACCCCTGTTTGGCTTTATGACCGTGCAACGATTGAAGCGCGCATTACAGAGCTCCAATCTTTTGATGTTGTGCGCTATGCGCAAAAAGCCAATTCCAATCTGGGCCTGCTTTCGCTTATGCGTAAGCATGGCGTGGTGGTGGATGCTGTTTCTGCCGGCGAAATCGTGCGGGCTTTGCGCGTCGGGTTTTCTCCTCGCGAAAAAGTTTCCGGGATTGTGTTCACTGCGGATTTATTCGATCGTGACGCGCTCGACTTAGTGCGCATCCATCGGATTCCTGTGAATATCGGTTCCCCCGACATGATTGCCCAGCTGGCTGAGGCCGGTATCCAAGTTCCCCTGACCGTTCGCGTGAATCCGGGCTTTGGCCATGGCCATTCGCGCAAAACCAACACAGGTGGAACCCTCTCCAAACATGGCGTTTGGCATAAGCAGCTCAAGGATACCATCAAGGTCGGAAAGGAAAAGGGCTTGCCCATTTCCGGTCTGCACATGCATATTGGTTCGGGTTCTGATTTTCACCACCTGAGCCAAGTTTGTGGCGCCATGGTCGAGGCTGCAAAGCTTGTCGGCTCTGACCTGCATTCAATCAGCGCCGGTGGTGGCTTGCCTATTCCTTATCGCAAGGACCAACTTGAGCGTATCGATGTTGCCGCCTATTTCAAACTCTGGGACGAAGCCCGCAAACAGATCGAAGCCGAAGTCGGTCATCCTGTTGCCCTCGAAGTCGAGCCGGGTCGTTATTTGGTGGCTGAATCCGGATACCTGATTGCCCAACTGCGCTCGATCAAAAAGGTCGGGAACCGTTTGTTCTACCTGATTGACGCGGGTTTTAACGATCTCGTCCGTCCAGCGTTCTATGGATCCTGGCATCACATCAGTGTGATTCCTGCCGACGGTCGCGACTTGGGTTCTGCCCGGGTCAATGCCATTGTCGCAGGGCCTCTCTGTGAGTCGGGAGACGTATTCACCCAAGAAGAGGGTGGCTTTGTGGTTCATCGTGAGCTTCCCGTGGCCAAAGTGGGGGACTATGTTGTCCTGCACGATGCGGGTGCTTATGGAGCTGCGATGTCCTCAAATTACAACTCCCGTCGCTTGGCCCCTGAGGTCCTTTGGAGCAATGGCAAACCGCTGTTGATCCGGGAACGCCAGTCCTTTGACCATCTTCTGGCGCTCGATAAGATTCCGGTGGAGCTGTCCTAGGCGATGATTCGATTGTTGACAATGCTTATTTTGATGTCCCTGCCGGTGTTTGCCGGTGGGGATTTCTTTTCAAAAAGCAATCGGGATTGGAATTTGTTTGCTGGAGCCTCCCTTGGCTGGACCCAGTACCAGGCCAAAGATTTGAACGATGTCATGTCGGCAATGGAACGGCAATCTGCCGAGGCCGCCGGGCTCAACCATTACGCAGTTGGGATATTTAACGGACACCCGCGCCAGGCAGCCATGCTAGGCGCCTATTGGCGAAATTGGATGCTCGGAGTCGAATTGGAGTTCTGGGTTGAAAGCTTTAACCAAAATACGGTCCCCTTCTATTTGAATCGCGACTTGGATTCCCGTTTTGCACCGGGTCAGCGGATTGAATGCAGTGATTTGCGTGTTCCCGGCTTTACTCCGGTGGATGGTGGCACTGCAGGCTGCATTCAGGCCGAGGAGGTATTCACCCTGATTCCCGTGACCTTGCAAGGAGCTCGTCTGTTTCCTTTTTGGAACAGGCATCTATGGCTTGGCGTGGGCGGTGGTGGTGGAATTCTTGCCGGCAGTGCGCGCCTAAAAGTCAGCACGGATTTTATTGGTGCGGGCTCCCGCCCCGATGATACGGTGGATCTGGAGCTCTACCCTGGCATCAACCCTGTTTTCAAAAGTTTTGCGGAAGTCTCGCTTCGGCCCTGGTCTTGGCTTGGCCTCTCCCTGAAGGGCGGGTACCGTTGGTCCAGCATGAAATATGTGGAGCTATCCAAAAAATCCGGGGATTCATTCTTGTTTGGACTTATCTTGAACCAGGATAGCGAGCTCCACCAAGGCGACCGGGCCTATCTTCTGCGAAGCGAGTCCGGGAACGATATGCTTATGTTGCGGGGTGCCCCCACAGACGCCGAACGCCGACAGGCCGAGCTTGCGGGCAATCATTACGATTTAGTTTCGGGGGATTTTTCTGGCTGGATGCTCGAAACAAAGCTGGAATTAATTTGGTGACAACCCCTCATGTCATGGCCAGAATGGCCATCACCGCTTCGGGGTGAATGCAGTGCGGACACGACGCGGTGAACCCTGGGTGAGTCCGTTCGGGGATGACAAGATATGCGGGAATGGAAAGAAATGATGGGAAAAGATGGTAAACAAATGAAACTACAAATGTTGTGTGCAATTATATGGACTTCGCTTTTTGCCTGTAGCGATCCCAAGGCTTCGCAGTCCGAACTGGAAAAAGCCAATGTAGGATTGCTACCGGTGCCGAAGGGTGTGGCCCAGGATTCACTGCGCATCGCGACGCTGAACATGTCCGTCGGGTGGCATGCCGAGGATCTTGTTTTGAAAACGCTCACCGATTCCCTGGTGGTCTTCCATGCCCTCAAGGATCTTTACTCCCAATACCAGGCCACCGAACCTTCCCGTCGCATGCGGGCCACGGCTACGAGCCTCCTGCAAAGCAGTTTGGATGTAATTTGTTTGCAAGAAACCCAATCCATGTTTGCCGGCGACACCGTTCAATTCCATTATGTCGATTCATTGCTTCAGGCAATGCGCAACCTGGATTCTACCCGGCATTGGACCGTGTTTCGCCAGTCCATGAATCGGGTCAAGCTTTCCGTCGACAGTGCGGGCAATAACATGGCCCTGGAATTCTATGAGGGCAACGCCATCCTTGTCGATGAGCGACTTAGCGTTTTGACTGGAACGGACATGCAGGCCGAGTTCAATGCCCAGGTGAAGTTCAATATTCTCACCGAAGCCGTAGGCTCCACCCGGGGCTACCAGAAGCTGGTGGTACGGACCCCTGGTGGCGCGCTCTGGCAATTATTTAACACCCATCTTGAAATTGCCATCCTTCCCAATAATATGCTCCAGGGTCAAGAATTGAACGAAGCCGTGTGGGATGCATGGCAAAATTTGGATTCCGGTGCCCAGGTGGTCGTCGGTGATCTGAATTCGGAGTCGGGAGAGGGGGGCGTGGGAGCCATGACCTCAACCAAGACGGGCCTTGTCGACCTTTGGACCTTGGGCAGCCAATCCGATTCTTTAGGATTTACCTGCTGCGTTCCGGATTTTTCTAGTCCAGCAGCGGACTACGACCGTCGCATTGACTATGTGCTGGCGCGCAACATCCTTCCGGGGGGCGCGGTGGAGCGAATCCCCCTTTTCCAAGATGGATTCTGGGGAAGCGACCACGCATTGCTAAAAGCAACCCTTTACCAATAATCAAGAAGCCCGTGAGGGCTACATCATGTGTTCCAAATATCGTCACAGGTATTGCGACATGCAAAGTGTTTATGGATTGTCATACCCGGCACTCCACACAGTGGACATGTGTCCGTAACGGGCATGACAGGTTTATGTCGCATAATAAACGACGATGTTAGTATATTTATTCGGTAAATCTCGTCCTGCAAGGGGAATGAAATGTTTAAAAAAGTATTGTCTGCATTTGTTGAAGTCACTGAAGATGAAAAGCCTGCCCAGGCTCCTTCCTCCGTGGCTCCTGTCCAACAGGCCTCCACACCGACGCAACCCGTTGCTCCCATGGTCTCGGGAGCCTTCAATCCCCAGATGCACGATGACTTGATGCAGGCCATTTCCAAGGCCAATATCGCGGGCTACGATTACCTCGAGCTCAAGGACGCCATCAAAAACATGGCTGCGCTTCCTTTCACCGAAGAGCAAAAGATCATGGCGGCCTTTGCCACGGTGACGCATTTGACCACGGCCCAAAATTTGGTTTCCTCCGTAGATGCCTACCTCAAGGTGGTGGATTCGAGCGAAGCCAAATTCCTGGAGGCCGCAGCCCAAAAAGAAAAATCTCTGGTGACGGGAAGAGAGGAAGAAATAAAAGTCCTGGACCAGGAAGTCGCTACCCTTTCCAATCAAATCCTGGAAGCCACCAACCGCATCAACGCGCTCCAGACCAAAAAGGCGACCCTCGCTTCCGAAAAGGAAGCCCAGCGGGTCAAAATTGACGCCGCCCGGACAAGCTTCCAGGTTACGGCCAAGACGGTCCGCGAGCAGCTGATGCAAGACCGGCAAAAAATTTCCAACGCACTCAAGTAAGGATCATTCATGGAAACTCCACAGACGCCTAAAAAGTTTTTTGAACGCCCCGAAGGAACCACCGGAATCATCTTTATGATTGCCCTGGGCATCCTGGGTGTGGTCATGCTCGACCGCATTCTCCCATTCATCATCCGGGTGATGGAAAACACCATTTACGCCATGTGCCTCGCCGGTGGCATTGCTATGGTGGTTGTGTTGTTGTTGAATAATCGCTTCCGTACATCCATGGTGGCTCTGTTTCAGCTCGCCATGCGTTGGCTCACGGGGCTTGTCATCGAGATCAATCCGATAGGGATTTTAAAAAACTACATCGATACTCTTCAAAAAAAGCTTGGAGCCATGGAGGTTCATCTTGGCGCACTCAAGGGCCAGTCCACCAACCTGAAGCGGAAAATTTCGGAAAAGAAGGCCGAGATGGAGCACCACCTAGCTCAGGCCGAGCAATATAAAAAGGGCAACGATGCGCTCAATATGCAACTCGCCGCTCGCAAGGCCGCCCGCGAAGATGAAACCATCAAGAATTTCGCCGTTCAGCTCGAAAAGATGGAGCTCCTCTACAAAATTCTGATGAGCATGCGCGACAAAGCCAAGTTCTTGCTCGAAGACACAGCCCACACGGTGGAAATCAAGGAATCGGAATACAAGTCCATCAAGGAAGCCCATTCCGCCATGGTCGGTGCCCGGGCTCTGATCGCCGGCGAATCTTCCCAAAAGGACATGTTCGAACAGGCCATGCAATTCGTAGCGGACGATGTGGCCATGCGCATTGGCGAAATGGACAACTTCATGCAAATCTCCAAGGAGATTCTCAGTGGCGTCGATGCCGACATGGGCATCCTCAATGACAAGGGCCTCAAGATGCTGGATGAGTGGGAAAAGAAAGATTCCCTCCTTCTTGGAAAAGACAAGCAGCTTCTATTGAATACAACATCCACAACTGCGGCTCCCATGAGCGATTCCATGGCCGCCGACAAATATTTTGGAAACTAAGGAGTAAACATCATGGCAGTCAAAGTAAAAGCAGGCGGAAAAATCGTTATCGGTCTATTGGTATTCGGGGCTCTGGCTTTCGGGTATCTTCGATTCAAAGACCAAATTTTGCCCCAGGGCAAAGGTGCTAACGCCACATCCGCCACTGGCGTAAGCAGCGAGTGTATCCGCGTTGGCGTAAACACCTGGGGTGGTTTCGCTGGTGGTCAATACATGAACGGTGGTTTCAAGCCAAGCTCTGATTCTCGTTTGCAAAAAGAATTCGGCGTCTGTGCGGACTTTATTGTGCTGGATGATCCCGCCCAGTCCCGCGAAACTTGGAAGGCAGACAAGGTGGATCTGCTCTGGGGCACCATCGATGCGTTCCCAACCGAAGTTGCGGGCCTCGCCGCCAATGAGCCCATCGCTCTTTTCCAAGTAGACTGGTCCCGCGGTGGCGATGCCATCGTCGTGCGTCGTGGCATTGAATCCGCTGCAGATCTCAAGGGCAAGACCGTTTCTGTCGCCGAAATGACTCCTTCGCACACCTTCCTGCTCTGGATGCTCGACGCCGCCGGACTCACCATCAACGATGTGAAGCTGGATCTCGTGGCTTCGGGAATTGATGCGGCCGCGCATTTCAAGGCCGGCCAAGTGGACGCCGCAGTGGTCTGGTCACCCGATGACCAGGATTGCATCAGCGCCATCCAAGGCTCCAAGGTTCTCACCAACACCAAACAAGCCACAAACATAATCGCCGACGTGTTGTATGTAAAAAAAGCCTTCCTCGAAAAGAATCGCGAAAAGCTTTCCCGCCTGGTCGAAGGCTGGCTCACCGGAAATGCTGAATTGAACGCGAACCCAGCCCGTCATGCTGAAGTAGCGAAGATCCTTGCAGCAGGCTACGGCCAGCCCGTCGATTTCTGCGCGACCGCCATGGCCAATGTGCGCTTTGTAACCCATGGTGACAACATGGACTTCTATGGCTTGAATCCTGAATACCGTGGCATCAATGGCGAAGACCTCTATAACAAGATGACCGCTGTCTACAAATCCATTGGCAAGGCCGAAGGCAAAATCCCCAACTGGCGCGTCATTTCTGACCCAACCTTTATCGAAAATCTGAAAGTGGCGGGCAAGCCTGGTCAAGAGTCTGAACGTGCGGCAACCTTCTCTAAAGCCACCGTCCAGGAATCCAAAGCCAAGGCTGTGGCATCCAAGCCAGTCTCCATCTCCTTCCTGAGTGGCTCGGCCCAGCTCGATGAGAACGCCAAATACATCGTGGACGAAAAGCTGGTGGACCTCGCCAAAGGCTTCCCCAATAGCCGAATCCGCCTGGAAGGCAATACCGATGTGGTGGGTTCCCGTGGCTCGAACATTGGCCTCTCCAAGGCCCGTGCGCAGGCCGTCGCCTCTTACCTATCCAAAGAGCATGGCTTTGACCTGAACCGTTTTGTTGTAGTCGGAAACGGCCCCGACAAGCCTGTCTGTGAAGAAGCCACCCCGGATTGCTACGCCAAAAACCGTCGCACCGAATTCCAGATTCTGGAATAAGCGCGATGTCCAAGATGGATTCCCTCTTCGCCTTGCGAAATACGATTCCTCCCCGCACCCGCTTGATTTTAGAAATCAGCGGGGTGCTATTGATTCTCCTGCTGTGGATAGGATTGACAGCCTTTGGGAATATTTCCCAGGCGCTTCTGCCCACTCCGCAGTCGGTCCTTTTCTCCTTCAAGGAATTGCACTTCGAGGATGCGCTGGTTCGCAACCTGTTCTTTAGCATCAAGCTCAATGTGCTGGGTTACTTGGAGGCCATTGCCATCTGTATTCCGCTGGGTTTTTTGGTGGCGCTTTTCCCCTTGTTCAATGGAGCCTTTTCACGCCACATCAATGCCATCCGCTTTTTGCCCATCACTGCGCTGACCGGTCTGTTTATTGCCTGGTTTGGCATCGACACCAACATGAAGGTCCAGTTTTTGGCCTTTGGTATTGTTGTCTACCTATTGCCGGTAGTGGTCCAAAGGGTTTCTGATTTGGATTCTGTTTATCAACAAACAGCGTTTACCCTTGGCGCTTCCAAGTGGCAAATGATCCGCACGGTGTTTATTCCGGGCGTACTTCCCAAGCTCTCGGATGATATTCGGGTGCTGACCGCCATCAGTTGGACCTACATCATTGTGGCCGAGCTGGTGAACCGGTCGGGCGGAATTGGTGCGCTCATTTATTCTTCCGCTCGGCAAAGTCGCATCGACAAAGTATTCGCGTTGTTGGTGGTAATTGTTTTGCTCGGCTTTGTGCAAGACAAAATTCTGAGCGGACTGGATCGCTTGTTGTTTCCGCACAAATATTTAGGTTCCAGCGACGCAAGTTGATGAGCTACCTCGGGCTTTTCCTATATCCGTTTACCCTGCTGGTGACGATCCTGCACGAGATGGGGCATGCCCTGGGCGCCCTGCTCACAGGTGGCGCGGTGGTTTCCCTGAAGGTTGCCCCGGATGGCAGTGGGCTTTGCACCACGGCAGGTGGACTGGCTTTTGTGGTGATTCCCGTAGGCTACCTGGGAAGCGTGGTTTTTGGAAACCTGATGCTCTACCTGGGAATCAAGCGCCCAAAACTGGCGAGGTCCGCCTTATTTGCATTCGCCCTGGCTCTAATCGGGATATCTTTTGTTTGGTTTGGAGGAATCACCTCTTTGGCCATTACCTTGGGTTGGGGGCTGGTGTTTTTGCTTATTGCATACAAACTTCCAAAAGTATCGCGCCTGTTTTTTATTTTGGCTGGCGTCTATTCGGTGGTCTATGTGTTGCGCGATTATTCCGGTGGTCCAAGCTCCGACCTTGCCGTCTTTGCGAGCTTAACCCATTTGCCTGCTACCCTGTGGACCTATGTGTGGCTAGGATTAGCGGTTTTGATTACGTTCTGTAACGTGTTCTTCTTTTTAAGAGGGAAACAAAAATGAGTCAAGAAGTCCAGTTTGCCAATACAGATCTCCCTGATCTGATTCAACTCAAAGACATTTCCCAAGTCTATGATGGCAACAAGGTTGTGATCAAGGATTGCAACCTCCTGATCGAAGACAAGCCGGGCAAGGGCGAGTTCATAGTGATCCTCGGGCCATCGGGCTGTGGCAAAAGTACGCTTCTTCGCTATATCGCTGGCCTGCAGACCCCAACCACGGGCGAGGTCCATTTGAACGGAAAGCTACGCACCTCCAAGGATTCGGTGGGCATGGTGTTCCAGCGCTACTCCTCCTTCCCCTGGATGACCGTCCAGCAGAACGTGGAACTTGGGCTGGTTTATGCCGGGGTGTCCGCCAAAGAGCGCAGCCAGCGGGCCAAAGCCATGATCGAGAAGGTAGGCCTCGTGGGCCATGAGGGCAAATTTGCCCAATACCCCGCGCTCTCCGGTGGGCAGTTGCAACGCGTGGCCATCGCCCGTAGTCTGGTCTCCAATCCCAAAATGCTTTTGCTGGACGAGCCCTTTGGCGCGCTTGACATCCAAACTCGCCTGCAAATGCAAGAGATGATTCAACGGATTTGGAGTGAGTTCGAGGGAACCATGATCTTTGTGACCCACGACATCCCCGAAGCGGTATTCCTTGCCGACGATATATACATCATGGGGCGGAACCCCGGAAACATCAAGCGGCACTTCCCGGTAAATTTCCCCCGCGAACGCACCCGCGACCTAAAACGCTCTCCCGAATTCAACAAGCTTGTCTACGAGCTCGAAGACGAAATGATGGCGTTGAATAAGTAGGGCTTGCAAAAAAGAGTACTCCGCTGAAAGCTTGGCAACAGTCATATCGAAAATGACTTCTCCCTTCTTTTCGCCTCTCTCATTTATTCCCCCCAGACCTCGCGATCCAAAAGGGAGAGCCCCAAAAGGACCTTCTGATAGTGCGTAATGAGGCCCAGATCCGGGTCAAAAATATCCATTGCAGGCACCAAAGATTGCCAGGTCGTTTTCCATGAGGAAGGCGCAGAGCAATAGCTCAATGGACTCCGAATTGAGGGGGACTTCGCGCAGAATTCCTTCCAGCCGGATGGCCAGCCAATCCGGGGATTGCATGGGAAGCTCCTGGAATTCTTTTCAGCGCCTTTGCAGGGCCGACTGGACCTCGCTGGGCGCTCCCTTCGCGATGCCGCCGAAATGCGCACAATGTATTCCAAGCGCTTGAATCGCCAGAGGGAAACAGGCTCATTGGGATCCATCACTTTGGGACATGAAATTTCCGGACGCCCTTTGCGCTAGTCCCTGTCAAATCGGTGCTGCAGAGCCTGTGGTTCTTGGTTGGAATGATTTGTGTTGTGATTTTCTTTCATGGACAGAGTTCCTTTTTATTCGCGGACTCCTAAAAGAGATGTCAAGAATTTTTTGGTGATTTTGAATCGGTTATGATTTCTCTATGCGTCAAAAAATGACGCGTTTAATCCAGGAGTAGCCTCCCTTACCCTAGCCTCTTTTCCATCACATAATCGTCCATTACAAACCCACCGCCAATGTCAAAGCAAGCTTCTTCGCGCACGGTAAAGCCAAATTTTCGGTAGACTGCGATGGAATCCCGGTTTCCCTTGTTCACCTGGAGGTAAATGCTCTGCAATCCCTGACTCCGGGCTCTGTTCTCCATGTGTCGAAGCATGAATCCCCCGAGCCCTTTCCTTCGATGCTCTTGCAAAAGGTACAGCTGCTCCAGTTTCATTTCACCAGGTTTGGCGGTATGGGCGCAACTGCAATACCCCGCCGGAACGTCGTCGATCCTTAAAATGTCCATCCAGCAGGTCGCTGAATTCAAATACCGGCGAAGCTTTTCGGGCGTGTACCGGTCCGCAAGCATGCATTCAATTTGTTCCAGGCTAATCATGGTGGAGTAATGGGTGCGCCAAATAGTCTCGCCCAGGCCCTTGATGGTTGCGAAATCCGCTTCGGAAATAGGGTCGAGGGAGACAAACATTCGAGTGTCCTAAATTCCCGCCTTCGCGGGATAAACGACATCCAAATATTTCTGGTGCAAAAGGCTGTTGCTGAACAGGACCTGTGCGCCGTCCGCAATTTTTAGCGGGGACCCGTCGATCATGGTGACGGTTCCACCGGCTTCGCGCACGAGCAAAGCAACTCCGGCGATGTCCCAGGGGTAGCTCATGGTCATGCTGTATACATCTAAACGACCTGCAGCAGTGAAGGCTCCTTCCACCACCGCGGAGCCCACGCATTTGACCCGTTGCAGGTGGGTGGCCTGGGCGGTAAAAATGCGAATGTTGCGGGCGTTCAGGGCTGGAATGTCTTGGATGGGGCCTACATTGAAATCTCCATTGGAGACAATGGCGCGTGATAATTCAGTGGTGGTGCTGACCCGAATGGGTTTTCCGTTGCAAAAGGCGCCCTGGCCCCGGATGGCGGTGTACATCTCGTCAATGCGGGGAAGGTAGCACACGGCCAGTAGGGGTTCGCCTCGTTCCACAAGTGCGATGGAGATTCCCCACATGGGCATTCCCCGGCTGAAGTTCACCGTGCCGTCGATGGGGTCCACAATCCAGACCCTGTCGTCCTGGGCACCGGTAATCCCGGCCTCCTCGGTCCGCAAGCCATGGTCCGGAAACAGGTTCCGCAACCGGGAAGAAATTAACGCATCGCTGGCTAAGTCCGCCTCGGTGACAATGTCCTTCGGGGATTTGTATTGGACCTCTCCCAAGCGTGACTGGATTTCTAGGCAAAGTGCGCCGGCTTCCTGGGCGAGTTTTGTAACCTGGGCCAGGGCTTCGGGAAGGAAAAACGGGGTAGAATGGGTCATAATTTCCAAAAATAGGTGATATTCGTCACAAAATCTAAAGATACTCGAAAGTGAGAGCAGTTCGTGAACAGTATTGCTTTGCACCAGGCGAGGATTAGGGCATATTTTCTAAATTGATGGATACTCCAAACCGGAATACCCTAGGAAACGATGATGAAACGGCTTCAACAGATTCTTTGGCTCGGCATAATCGCCACTATTCTTCCTTCGTCCGCATTTGCTGCTGCCGATATCGCGGGGACCATGCGTGGTTTTGAAGACCGTCCAGGCTATGTCCAACCCATCGCCACCCTTTTTGGAACGTTGCAAAATTCAGGTTGGGTCAGCTCCGCCCGCGTGGGAAAATCTTTTGGATGGACCTTCTCCCTGGGAGTCCCAGTGGCGTATATCGGAACCGCCGACCACGCCTACGACTACACCTACAACACCGGCTGTGCCGAGCTGCGCGCCGCTGGGCGCATGTGCGACCCCTCCTTTGATTCCCACACCATTGCGGGAGCCTCCACCATTTGGGGACCCGATATGGCTCCTGTTTCTTACCAGCGGTACGTGGCCGATGCTTCGAGTCCAACGGGTGTCGTTCAGGTTACCCAGGGCAATATCCCAGACGGCAACTCCGATGTCCGAGAGGTCACTACTCTCCCATTTTTGACACCACGCATCGCATTTTCGGCCAACAACTTTCGTGGCGTTTTGGCGGGCATGTTCATTCCCAAGGTTAATGTGTTAAGTGGGTTTTCGCAATGGGGTTTGGGTGTCCAATATGACTATACGCGCTTTTTGCCTCCTGCCGTGGCCGCCAAGGATTTCAACCTAGGCGTGGCGGGTAACTTCAGCAAATGGCACATCGGCTACGCTCCCCAAAAAGAGGTTTCGGGTCAATTGAACCTGGATGGCTTGGTGACTCAAGTAAGTTTAGTCGGCGGTTACCGTTTTGGAGTTGCAGAAGTTTTCACCGAGCTCGGCTACGAGACTTCGAGCTTTAAATCCAGTGGCAATATGGTCGAAATCAATACCAATGATCCCATTACCCCCAAGGTCGATGTGGACGGACGCAACGGGTTTCGCATGAGCCTGAATGTGGCCATGCATCTCGGAACTTGGCAGCCTGTTGTCGGGCAAACTTTTGGTGCGCAGTGGGGGACCACGGCCAATATTCTTCAATTCGGAAAGGAAGGTCAACAATGAATAAGTCAAAGATGTTAGGAATGGCTCTCATGGCTGGCATGTTGCTAAGCCTTGGTGCCTGTGGCAAAGCGGCGGTCAATGGTCCGGTAACGGACTATTCCGAAGGCACAGTCAATGTGGGTGCCGATAAGGATACGGGTACCGTGAATACGGGCGCGGATCAAGACCGGGGCGTCATCAATACCGGTGCCACCGAAAACGTGGACGGAACCATTCCAAATGGGTCCACCGGACTTACGGATGCAACAGGTAAATGCATCAACGATACAGACAAAGATTTGACTTGCAACGAAGTCGATCCTGATATCGATGGCGATAAGATTATCAATACCTTGGATCCAGACATCGATAACGATGGAATGATCAATACCCAAGATCCAGATATTGACGGTGACGGCGTTCTGAATGTCGATGATGCCGATATCGATGGCGACGGCATTGCCAATGTCAATGATTCCGATATTGATAGCGATGGCATCACCAACACTCAAGATCCCGATATGGATGGCGATGGCACCCTGAATATCAACGATAACGACATCGACGGTGATGGCATCATCAACACCACTGACCCTGACATCGACGGTGATGGCATTATCAACACCCAAGATCCCGATATGGACGGCGACGGTATTTTCAACACGAACGACAACGATATCGACGGTGACGGCATCATCAACACAACCGATCCCGATATGGATGGCGACGGCATCATCAACACGACCGATCCCGATATCGATGGTGACGGCATTTTGAATACCCTGGACCCAGATCCAAATGGCGATGGGCAAATTGAAAACCCCATTGGTACCAGCAGTGGATCTTCCTCCGCCTCAACAGGTGGTAGCATCCTCGCCTATTTCAACGACACCAATTCCATTGACATGGACGTTCTGGCTGGCGTCACCGGAGGCTCGGGCTCCAAGTACCTGGCCTTCCAGAATATCCGGGATTCCGCTAAGGCAAAAAATGCTGCTGTGGGCACGATCAATCCTTATAGCATCTCGGTTAAATTGGATGCGCCCTCTGCGGCTGCCATGGCTCCTTACGCGACGACGACCTTCCGCATGAAGGTATTCTACACTCTGGATGGCGGGGCCAAGACCCTCATTGGTGCAACCGATGCCAGCAATCCGCTTCCGATCAGCGCCCTGACTGCAGGGATCGGAATGGATGATGGTAAAGGAACTTTGCTACCCACCGAAAATTATTCGGGTTTCCAGCTGGCAATTGCCAATCCGACCCTTGCCGGGGCCACCATGACGGTTGAAGTGTCTGACTTGAGTTCCACCCTTCCTGCACTCTCCCTTCGTCTCGACTACATCGTCAAGGCGAACGCGCTAGTGAATCCCTAACTAATCCAGAAAACTCCTATCCTGCGCCGGCTCCTCCCAAGGGGGCCGGTTTTCTTTATATCGGGTACAGGGTTCCTTTCGTCAGTCCGGGACTGTGAATCCGATTCCTTTTTCTAAATTGCTTCCAAAGAGCTTCGGGGTGCTTGATCCAAAATGGACAGGCTGAGAATAAACCCGCCGAACCTGACACTTGTAACGAAGTCGTAGGGAAAGCACATGCGTGTTATTTGCAATGGGTCTGAACAGGATCTCGCTGACGGTGCCACCGTCCAGAATCTAATCGAACAGCTCGAGCTTGAGCCCCGCGGACTTGCCGTGGCAGTCAATGATGCCTTGGTTCCCAAAACCAGGTGGAGCTTGGCGGTGCTTTTTGCTGGAGACCGCGTAACCGTAATCCGGGCGGCCCAAGGTGGCTGAAATGTTTTCAAAAGGAACGATCATGGCTAAGAAAATTCAGGAAAAAAAGAATCCTTCCAAATCCGCCTACAAGGCTGGAAGCTTGACCCGCACTCCATTCCCCGGATCCAAGAAGATCTACGTTCCTGGGGTTCTGCACGACATTCAGGTGGCCATGCGCGAGGTCACGGTGGATGATCCCGCCATTCTTTGCCTGGAGGGTGAAAAGCCCGTGGTGACGCTTTATGATACCAGTGGTCCTTATTCTGATCCCGATGTGAAAATTGATTTGAAGAAGGGGCTTCCCAAGCTTCGGCAATCCTGGATTGAATCCCGGGGTGATGTGGAGCGGACCAAGTCCGGGAAGCTTGTCGCCAAAAAGGGCAAGGCGGTGAGCCAGATGGCCTACGCCCGCGCAGGAATCATCACTCCCGAAATGGAGTATGTGGCCATCCGCGAAAACCAGCGCATCGGGGAGATTCAGGAAAAATGGGCCATGCACCCGGGCCAAAATTTTGGCGCCCGGATGTCCAAAGGTCCCATCACCGCAGAGTTTGTACGTCAAGAAATCGCCTGCGGACGCGCTATCATTCCTAACAACATCAACCATCCAGAAACCGAGCCCATGATCATCGGGCGGAATTTTCTGGTGAAGATCAATGCGAATATTGGCAACTCGGCCATCTCTTCGGGCATCGAAGAAGAAGTCGAGAAGATGGTGTGGTCCATCCGTTGGGGTTCGGACACCGTGATGGATTTGTCCACCGGAAAGGACATCCACGAGACCCGCGAATGGATTCTGCGCAATAGCCCCGTGGCCATTGGTACTGTGCCCATTTACCAGGCTCTGGAAAAAGTAAACGGCGTGGTGGAAGACCTGAATTGGGAAGTCATGAGAGCGACCCTCATTGAACAGGCGGAGCAGGGCGTGGATTACTTTACCATCCATGCGGGCTTGTTGTTGGCCCACGTGCCCCTTACGGCCAAACGCGTTACGGGAATTGTTTCGCGGGGTGGTTCCATGATGGCGGGCTGGTGCCTGACCCATCACAAGGAGAATTTCCTTTACACTCATTTCGAAGACATCTGCAAAATTTTGCGGGCCTACGACATCGGGATTTCATTGGGCGATGGTTTGCGTCCGGGCTGTATTGCCGATGCCAATGACGATGCCCAGTTTGCCGAGCTCGAGGTGTTGGGGGAGCTTGCACAGATCGCGTGGAAACACGATGTCCAGGTGATGATCGAAGGTCCGGGCCATGTGCCTCTGCACATGATTCAAGAGAACATGACCAAACAATTGAAGGTTTGTCATGAAGCGCCCTTTTATACCCTCGGGCCCTTGGTCACCGATATTGCTGCGGGCTACGACCATCTGGCTTCGGCCATTGGTGCGGCCATGATTGGCTGGTTTGGAACCGCCATGCTCTGCTATGTGACGCCCAAGGAACATCTGGGACTCCCCAATCGCGACGATGTACGCGAAGGCGTTGTGGCCTACAAGATTGCAGCTCATGCGGCGGATTTGGCCAAGGGACATCCCGCAGCCCAGTACCGAGACAATGCCATGAGCCGGGCGCGTTTTGACTTCCGCTGGCACGATCAGTTTGCTTTGGCGCTGGATCCTGAAAAGGCGCTGTCGTTTCACGATGAGACCTTGCCCAAGGAAGGGGCGAAGCTTGCCCACTTCTGTTCCATGTGTGGTCCAAAATTTTGCGCGATGAAGATCACGCAGGACGTGCGGGCTTTTGCCGCCAAAAAGGGCTTGGAAGAATCCAAAGCGCTGGAAGCAGGACTTCAGGAAAAAGCCAAGGAATACAAGACTGCGAAAAAGGATGTTCCAGCTCCGAAAAAGACCCTGAAAAAATCTGTGGCACCCGCGAAGAAAAAACCAGCATCCAAGAAATAACCATGAGCCTGCCCTTTCCTGTTATTCTGATCACCAGTCCGGAGGACTTTGCCGATGAGCATGTGCTGATCGAGGCTATGTTCTGTCGGGGCCTGGAGCGTTTGCATTTGCGCAAGCCGGGCAAGGATGAGCGGGCCATGGAAAAATGGTTGTTTGAGTTGGACCCCGAGGTCCGGGAAAAAGTTGTGGTGCATGGGCATGCAAGCCTGGTCGAGGCGTTTGGCTTGGCGGGCTCCCATGGGACACCGAGTTCCCACAGCATTTCTTTGCACTCCATCCCTGAATTGTGGTCCCAGACGGAGCGTCGCGAGTATGCATTCCTGAGTCCCATTTTTGATTCCCTCTCCAAGACCGGGTATTCCGCAGGTTTTCTCCCGGGGGAGTTGCGGATGGGTATTCTGGCTTGGCGCGAGCGGCTTCCTCGCCTGGTCCAGAATTTGTATGCATTGGGTGGTGTGGATGCAGAGAATTTGGCGAGCATTGTTGATTTGGATTTTGATGGGGCGGCGGTTCTTGGGGCAGTGTGGAATGCTTCAGATCCATTGGCTGCCTGGGATTCCATTCAGGTGGCTCGGCATCAGGTCGTGGATTTGCATGCTCCAACATTGCCCCCGATTGAGTCCTGGCGGGAGAGGCTTTTAAAGCGAAGAGGAGATGTCAATGACTTTTAATGCTATTCGTTCCCGGGTTCTGAGTATTGCCGGACACGACCCCAGCGGTGGGGCGGGCTTGAGTGCGGATCTCAAGGTCTTTGAGGCCTGGGGCCTGCAGGGCCAATCGGTTTGCACGGCGCTCACGGTACAGAATGCCTCGGAATTTTTGGCGACTCATTGGGTTTCCTGGGAGCAGATTGAAGCGCAGCTGGAGACTCTTTTTTCGGAACAACCGATTCATTATTTCAAGATCGGTCTTATCCAGAATGCGGAAGTTTTGGGGAACGTGGTTACCTGGATCCGCAAAAAAAGCCCGGCAGCATTCATTCTTTGGGACCCCATTCTCAAAGCGAGTGCGGGCTTTGATTTTCATTCATTGAATGACCGGGAAGCCTTTCGCCATATCGCCGGCCAGCTTTCCCTAGTTACTCCCAACCAGCGGGAGGCGGAATGGTTGGGTTGGGATTTACCCTGTCCTGTCCTGGTCAAGGGTGGCCACCAGACGGGAGATTTTTCGGTGGATCGCCTCTATTGGGATGGCCGGCAAATTGCGGAGTTTTCGCAGCAACGAGTTTTGGGTGCGAACAAACACGGGACCGGCTGCGTCCTTTCTGCAAGCATCACTGCGTTGATGGCGCTGGGACTTAGGATGGAGCGGGCCCTAGGCATTAGTCGATGTGTATTGCAGGAATATTTGCAGAATACTCCGGGGTTATTGGGCAATGTGCGTGATGCCGTTGCTTCCCAGATGCATGAGTTAATCGAAATTGACTCCGCCCGTTTGTATGCAATTACTTGGGATGGGGCCATAAAAAGTCATGTGGAGCAGGCCAAATCGCTCTGCTCTGCGGGAGTCAAATTATTGCAACTGCGCATGAAGTCCGGCACTCCTGAGGCCAGACTTTCCGTGGCTTGGCAAGTTTTT
The DNA here is from genome assembly GCA_903876665.1 of uncultured Fibrobacterota bacterium. Classification (GTDB taxonomy): domain Bacteria; phylum Fibrobacterota; class Fibrobacteria; order Fibrobacterales; family Fibrobacteraceae; genus CAIRAY01. The sequence continues at coordinate 48,661 of CAIRAY010000184.1, forward strand.
TCAGTCTGTAGACAGTGGGGTTGCAAGCTATTGATCAACGATGACGTGGAACTTGCCCGTGCGATTCAAGCCAACGGAGTTCATCTAGGCCAAGGAGACATGGCGATTGGGGAAGCCCGAAAACGCCTTGGCTCCCATGCCTGGATCGGCGGAACGGCAAATACCTCGGAGCAGGCTCTAAAACATATCGTGGACGGAGTCGATTACATCGGCCTGGGTCCTTTCCGGTACACAGAAACAAAATCCAACCTGAGTCCTGTGCTGGGTCCTGATGGTGTGGAGCAAGTCATGAAGGTTGTAGGCAAAAAGTCTCCCGGGTTCCCCGTTTATGTGATCGGTGGCATTGATGCTATAGATTGTAAAGAAATTTTGGAATTGGGCGCAACCGGCGTCGCTGTCTCCTCAGCCATCGTGGCCGGGACGGATCCCTTAGAGAAGCTGGAATCGTTTAAATACGCACTTTGTGGGTTATGAGGATATGATGAAACCATTGATTATTGCTGGCCATAGTTTCAATTCTCGGTTGTTCCTGGGTTCGGGAAAATTTTCGTCTCCCCAGGCCATGCTGGATGCGATGAATGCCTCTGAAACCGAGATGATTACCGTAGCCCTCCGGCGGGTGGATTTGCAGGGAAAATCCGATCCAATGCTTGAGGCTCTCAAAAATTTCAAGGGACAATTGCTTCCCAATACCTCGGGAGTCCGGGATGCCAAAGAGGCTGTTTTTGCCGCCCAAATGGCCCGGGAAGCCCTGGGAACCCGCTGGCTCAAGCTTGAAATCCATCCGGACCCTCGCTGGCTTTTGCCCGATCCCATCGAAACGTTGAAAGCCTGTGAGATTTTGGCGAAGGAAGGATTCATCATTCTGCCCTATATCCAGGCGGATCCAGTCCTATGCAAGCGCCTCGAGGAAGCGGGTGCGGCCGCCGTCATGCCTTTGGGTGCGCCCATTGGGAGCAATCAGGGTCTGCAGACCCGTGCCATGCTGGAGATCATCATTGCCCAGAGCCGAGTTCCCGTGGTGGTGGATGCGGGCATTGGCGCACCCTCCCACGCTTGCGAAGCTATGGAGATGGGTGCCGACGCGGTGCTGGTGAATACGGCCATTGCTGTGGCGGGGTCTCCTGCCATTATGGGGCGCTGCTTCCGCGATGCCGTGTCCGCTGGACGCGATGCCTACGAAAGTGGACTCCCCGCAAGGCATGCCCAAAGCGCCGAAGCGAGCTCCCCCTTGACGGCCTTTTTGGATAAATTATGAGCACCTTTCAAAATGTTTTAGATGTGATGGACTGGGATCAGATTTCTCAAGCCATCGCCTCGAAGACGATTCACGATGTGGACCGGGCCTTGGGCCGCAGGAGCCAGCTGGATGTGGATGACTTCATGGCCCTGGTTTCTCCGGCCGCCACGACCAGGCTAGAGGCCATGGCCAGCCTCAGTCGCGAGCTCACCATGCGCCGGTTTGGCAAAACGGCTCAGCTCTACATTCCCATTTACCTCTCCAATGAATGCACCAACCAGTGCGTGTATTGCGGGTTCTCTGCCGAAAATGAAATTGCGCGCAAGACCTTGACCGCAAATGAAATGATTCAGGAAGCGGAACTCGTGCGCAGCTGGGGCTTTGAGCATGTTTTGCTGGTTACCGGCGAGGATGCACGTCAGGTCGATGTGGATTACCTGGTTTCGGCGGTGGAATTGCTACGACCCATTTTTGCCCAGATTTCCCTTGAAGTTCAGCCTCTGAGCGTGGCGGACTATCAGCGTTTGCTTGTGGCGGGTGCCACCGCAGTTTATGTGTATCAGGAAACCTATCACCAGTCTGTGTATAAGAATTATCACAAGAAAGGGAAGAAGGCTATTTTTGACTGGCGCCTGGAAACCCCCGATCGTCTAGGGGAAGCAGGGATGCGTAAGATTGGTCTAGGCTGTTTGATCGGATTAGAAGACTGGCGCACGGATTCCGTATTTTTGGCCACTCACTTGCGCTATCTGGAAAAGAAATACTGGCGAACCCGCTTCTCGGTTGCCTTTCCGCGCCTGCGTCCCCACACGGGTGAATTTGAGCCAAAAAATCCACAATCCGAAAAAGAATTGGCTCAATTGATTTGGGCCTATCGCATTTTTGATCCCGACCTGGAGCTGTCCCTTTCCACCCGCGAGTCTGCGGATTTCCGGGATTCGATTTTAGGGCTCGGAATCACGCACTTAAGCGCCGCTTCGCGCACGGACCCGGGTGGCTATACTACCACGGACCACTCCCTGGAACAGTTTTCCATCAACGACGACCGTAGCGCAAACGAAGTCGCTCAAGCCATACGCGCCAAAGGATACGAGCCGGTTTGGAAAGACTGGGACGCGGTGCTGGAGAGCTGAAAAAGAGTGAAAAGTGGAGGGGGAGCAAAGTACCAGTGGAAAATTAACAGCCGGGGATGTGGTAACGGTTAGCTAGTGGAATACACAGGGGTGTATAAGTTCCCGTATTCCGCCTGGGCGGAACGGTCACTATTAAGTGGAAAGTTGTGGGAGAGCGTTTCCATTTTCGAAAATAGAAAACACGCGTCGCAACTTTCCGTTTTCCACTAAGGCATCGTGTAGAGATGCGGGCTGTTCGCTCTCCACTCTCCACTCTCTTCTCATTCCTGTGCAAAAAATGTCTTTAATATCCTAATCATGCTGTCGTGATCTTCGGTGCCCGCCATCTCGCGGATGGAGTGCATGGAAAGCATGGGGTTACCCACATCGACGGTCGGAATTCCGATTTGTGAGGCAATGGCGGGGCCTATGGTGGAGCCACAGCGTTGGTCATTGCGCGGAGCAAAAAACTGCAGATCCACATTGGCAGTACGGGCGATTTCGCGGAAGCGGGCCGAGGTGATGGCTTCGGTTGCGTAGCGACGGTTGGCGCTGGATTTAATGGTTGGGCCCGCATTGATCCGAGGGCGGTGGGACGCGTCGTGGCGGTCTTCGTAGACAGGGTGAACTGCGTGGGCCATATCGGTCGAAATAAAGAATGAACGGTTGAGCGCTGCGAAATAGAGATCGCGGGAGGCCTGGAAGGTGCTAAATATGCGCTCGAGCACTTGTGTGGCAAAGCGCGATTCGGCGCCCTGGTAAGAAACATTCCCCACTTCTTCATTGTGGAAAAGTATTGCGCCCACGATGTTAGAGCTGTGCGCGGGGGATTCCTGCAGGGAACGCGCGCAGGCATGGACCATGGCCAAGTTGTCAATGCGTGACGAAAGGACAAACTCGCTGGAGAGCCCGGAAAGACAGGCCTTGGCGGTGTCAAAGAGCTGGAGGTCCCAGTCGATCAAATCTTCGCCAGGCTCCAAATGGCTTTCGAGCAAGTGGCGGAAGTACGTGTCGCCACCGCCGAGTCCCAGGATGGGCATCATTTGGGTCTGCGGGTTCACCTTACCGGAATCTTTTTCGGAGTCCTGGAGGTGGATGGCAAGACTGGGAATGCGAACCACGGTATTGGAATCCACAAGCCTTGTGCGTAGGTCGCGCTCACCTTTGCGGCGGTAAACCAATTGCCCGCCAAAAGACAAGTCGCGGTCGATCCAAGTGCTCAAAATGGGCGATCCGTAGACCTCGATATTGAGGAGATGGTACCCTTCGCGGTATACGCTGGGGTTGGGTTTGATGCGGAGCGCCGGGGAGTCGGTGTGGGCCCCGACCAGGTGAAGCTTGGTGTCAGGGCTAAAGCGCATGGGTGTGCGGAAAGCGAACACGGATGCGTTGCCTCTTACCACGAAGTAGGCCTGTCCAGGTTCAATCATCCAGGGCTTGGATTCTTCCAGCTCGGTGAAGCCGGACTCGAAAAGAAGTGTCCGGACTTGTTGTACAGCATGAAAGGGGGTACGGCCCAAATCAAGGAACCGCATGAGACTATGGATTTCAAGGGCGTTCGACATATTTGGGAAATGTAGCTATCCAAATGAGGCCAAAAAGACAAAAATTATGGGCACCAGGTGCCATGCCCTGGCCTTAGATCAAGGTCATCTGGGGAACTTTGCCTTTTAAATCCACATTGTAGAAGTCTGTGCCCCGGTTTTGGGGTGGAAGCATTCCCCCGACGGTTGCGGGAAGATGAGCGACCCACTTGGCCTGGAATTGGCGAGCCTGGGCCTTCCATTCCTCGGAAAAAGAACCCGCCGACCGGTGCTTGATCAGGAAGTCGGTGGAGACCATAATGCTCCAATGTTCACGGAGCTGCATGCAAATATCGAGATCGTAAAAATGAAAATCCGGAAAGGTTTTTGCGTCGAAACGGACGGAATCGAGGGCCTTTCGCCGAACGGCGAACATGCAACCGTCCACGGCAACGACTTCGCGGTCACCGGACTCGGGGCTAAATACGGTCATGAAAAAGCGTTCCCCAGCATCGAGTTCATGAACCACTTTTCCAAAAAGCCAGGGTCGGCCAGCCCAGGACCAGAGCGGAGGATTGTGCATTAAAACTTGGGTGCCAGCCACTCCAAGCACTCCGAGTTTGGGGTAGGTTTCAAATTTGGCCAGGAGCTTGGGACCCCAGTTCAATTCAAGGTGAAACACATCCTCGTGCTGAAAAATGATGACAGAACCCTTGGCGCGTTCGATCCCGAGATTGTAGGCTTCACAAATGCCCATTTTGCTTTCGGAGTTGTCAATGCGGATGATTTCGAGGGGGGTGTTTCCTACGGTGCGCCTTAGGTTTTGACTCACTAAATCGTAGGCCTGGAGATCGCGGGAACAAATGACAACGGAAATCATCTTGCGTCCGTAAGCAAGGGCAAAAGTTCGTAGCGCAAGCCATCGGCCATCCCGATCCAGTCTTCGGACTGCTGGCAAGCCAAAATTTGTCGCAAAGCAGGAAGAAACAGGACCTGTTTGGTTTTGGGGACGGCCTGCAGAGTGGCCGAAAGCGAAAGCAGGATGCTGTTCCAGCAAGAATTGGCATCGCCAATATTTCCCTGAATCAGGAGGCGGGCAACTTGTTCAATTTCGGTGGCAGCGAGGGGCATGGCGCAATTGTACCAAAAAGATGGACCCAAAGGGCACAAATTTGTGCTATCTTCCCATCCATGGATGGAGCTACTCCAGAACTGGTACTCTTCAAGGCAACCTCCGGTTGTCAATCTGCCCTGTTGCGTTGGCCAGGTGGCAAATCGAGGCTGTTGCATAGTGCGATTGCCCCCGAGACGGAAGCGGTGGATATTCCTCTTCCCGAAATTTGGGGTGATGTCCTTCTCTGTCTGGGGACCGGGCTGGGCTATCATCTGGAGGGCCTCAAAAATATTACCCGGCCACTCACTATTGTCCTTTGTGACTGCTGGCCAGATTTGGTCCTGGCAGCTGCGGAACGCCTGGCGGGCTCTATTCACCAAGTGGTGCCGACGGTTCTCGAATCCGTTTCGATTGTAGCGAGCGCCAAGATCCAAATTTTACGCCATCCCGCAAGTTACCGGGTTTCTGCGGAACGGTTCGAGGTTTTTGCCGAAACGATTTTCCGTGAATCCCTGCAGGGCTCCATCGCCGGGGCCGACAAGCAGAACGTGCTGCCAAGGACATTGCTGCTTCATGGCCATCATTTTTTGCAGGAAGAAATTCGCCATGGTTTGTGTGAAATCGATTGTCCACATCATCTTTTGGAATACGAAGGCGATCATCGGTTCACCAGCTGGGAATCGCAGGTTCTGAAGGCCATCCAAGAATTCCGTCCCGAATTGATTTTGTCTGTCAACATGAAGGGAATCGACAGCGATGGAATTTTGATGGACAATGCTCGTCGCCTGGGAATCCCCGTCCATGCGTGGTTTGTGGATGATCCGCGCCCCATCGCTCTGCCCCATTCATCCAAGGTTTATCCATATATCCAGGCTTGGTGCTGGGAACGGTCCTACCTTCCTTGGCTAAAAAAGAAGGGTTTCAATTCTCCTCGCTGGCTTCCCTTGGCCGGTGATCCCGCCATGTTCAAGCCTGGGAAGGTGGATCCGATTGTTGATGTCACCCATCCGCTGGTATTTACGGGTTCGGCCATGGGGAAGAATTTTTTAGATACGATTCGCCGCTCCTTCCTCTGGGATGATAAGTTGACAACTATTGTCGATTTGCGCTCCGAAGAATTGCTGAGGGGACATCGCCTCCATGAGACTCTGCTGGAAGGGTTGCCTTTGCCCTTCGAGGACGAACGAAATTTGTCGTGGTTGACTTGCCTGATTCTGCACACAGCCAGTCACAAGCGGCGCGTGCGCACCTTGTCGCCTTTGGTGACGCGCGGGCTCGTCTGTGCGGGTGATCCGCAGAGCTGGCGCGATGTCCTAGGCAACCAGGTCCGGGTGATTCCCGATCTGGATTATCGCCGGGAGCTGGGGGCCCATTACCGCAAGTGCGACATCAATTTGAATATCACCAGTTGCCAAATGCCTACCGCCGTGAACCAAAGGGTTTTTGATGTTCCCCTTTCGGGTGCATTCTTGCTCACCGACAACCAAGCGGACCTCGCCGAACTTTTTGCGCCTTCCGAAATTGTGTCCTACGCATCTCAGGCAGAATTACATGAACGACTCGAGTGGTTTAGTTCCCATGCCACGGAAAAAAACCGAATTGTGGTTGCCGGGCGCAACCGGGTTCTGAAGGAACATACCTACGCCCACCGTCTGCGGGACTTGTTCCGTTTGCGCAATGTGTAAAAAAAAGGGCAGACCATTGTCCGCCCCTGTAAAATCTGTCAGTCACTATTCTAGGATTATGGCCACCAGCTCCAACTGGCCCAGCTGTGCGTCCCTGGAGAAAAGTGGAAATACCATTTGCCATTGGTTGACGGTGGCAGTGGGGTTTGACCAAAACTCATCGCAATCCCATTGACTTCTATTGTCCGGTTAGCCATTTCGGAGGCCTGCCATCCGCGTGGAAGGGTCTCTGTGACGAACCAAACTTCGCCTGTGGTTCCTAAGTTGTTGGTTTGGTAAGGTTGTAACGCAGGCAGAGCGCCCGCACACATTCCCGAGCACACAAACGAAGATCCCGAACCGTGGGAGGAACTGGATGATGCTGTGCTTGAGCTGGATGTGGTGGGCTCAATTGGATCAGTGATTACCTCGCCACTTGAATGGACAAATCCCATTTTGTCGAGCAGGAATGGTGCTGGACCATTGGTCACATTGAGGTCAAGAAGGAAGTGACAGCCACCGATCGACTGTTGCAGGCGAAGGAGAATCGCCGCTGGAATTTCGAACTGAATGCCATTGTATTCCTTTCGGAAAAGATGTGTGAGATCTTTTTGGCCTAGATATTGATTGTTTATTCCGTCTGTGGGGCAATTCACATAGGCGGATAGATTTCCTAGCCACCATGGGTTTGGTTGGGGGTCGGGTATATACAGGTCCACATTTACAGTCTGGGTAGCAGACTGCAGCTCAAATGCACTCATTCTGGGGCTTTCAAAATGCATAAATCCATTTGCCGCGACGCGGAGTGCCGTTTTACCCTGTTCTCGTGGTTCTGGGACATAGGAACCATTTGCGGTTAGAGGTATTGTCCATGGGTCGGTCGATTCAAAACCGAGCTTGGCAGGGACATAGACATTGAGGTTCCTTGATGCGATTTGATGTTCAATGGTTCGATACTGCAAGTTTGCACCCACAAATTCGATTGCGTCCAGTCCATAGCTTCCCCCTGCAGCTGCTGCATTAAGAACAATGGAGAATTGCATGTTGGGGTAGTCTCCTGCTATCGCTTGTACCACCGAGGTGCTCAGGGGAATGCGCACGGTATGCCAAGCCCCAGTGGAATTTCCTGTGAGGGTGATTTTCCCCTGGAAGGCATTATTTAGCCCTACTGCTGGTGCATCCACATAGAACGCAATTTCGCCTAACCAAAAAATGTTCGAAGGATTCGAGGGAATGAATACATCGAAAGAAATCGTGTCGGAAAACTGGCCAATATCTGCAGTATTGAATCGCGGACTATGGATGACGCGGTATCCAGAACCACCGATTGAAAGGCTTGCGCCATTCCCTGTCGATGTGTGAACGGAATCGCGCGTGACAGTCACATCGGTCGATGTCCATTGTTGATTATTGTCATCGAAGTTCAGGAAGGAGGGCATTTTAAGAACTTCCAGTGGTTTGGATGCTATGCTTGAAATTCCATTGCGCAAAACAGAGACCATGTACATACCGCTCTTGAGCGTTGCGGGGACCATTGCAATGATTTTCGTTTCCGTGATAGAGGATGGTACAAGTAAAAGATTTCCAAGCCGTACCTGAATTGCAGCAAGTTCCATCCCAAAACCCTGTCCGGTCAAGGTGAAGGATGACCCTGGGGCAACTGTTGCTGGCGAAACATTGGTAAGCACAGGAATCGTATTTTCAATGACTAGGGTATACCTTTGGGGAGCCATTTGCCCATTTGCGGATAGGGTAACTATATAGGTTCCGGCAGATATGGTTGGAACCCGCAGGGTTATCCGGTCATCCGCCAATCGAGCCACAGGTACAATAGTTGAGCCAATTTTAACACGAATTTCGGATTCGTCGTCACCAAAGTTTGCACCCAGCAGTTCAAAGAATTCACCTGCTTTGCGTGTTTGGTGTGAGATCGCCGTCACGCTGGGAATCGGTCCCTGAACCAGCACCGAACTTGACCAGGAGAATCCATTTGAGGAGTTTGCTACCGTCAGTGTATGGGCTCCTACTGGAAGCCAAGAAGGAATGTTTATACGGAGAAGGCTAGGACTTGTGGAAACAATAGGGATACTTGTTTGATCCATTTTTGCGCTCCAGTCCGCAGAGTTCGTCCCAAGGCCCAAGCCTGCGAGGTCAATGTTTTGGCCACGGCGAAGGAGTGCCGACGATGGCGCCTTTATTTCAATCTTCTGAGATGTACAGCCGTTAGTGATGGTGCGTCGGACTCCATAATAGGTTTTCCCGTCAATGGTGATCGAATCGTCTTCGTTGTCATTTCCAATCCAACCGTTCCAGGAAAGAGTCCTCGACCATAAAAGGGTGTCAATGGCATTGGTCAATTCAAGGGAAAAATCATCAACCTTCCATGCATGACCATCTTTGCTGTCGCTATAGAGAGTCACGGCTCTCACACCCCCGTTCAGGTCGTTATCCCGGCTTCTATAAAAAATGTCAGTTTTGCCTTTTAATCGTTCGTTTCGATTGGGTTCTTTTAAGCGGAATAACAGGGTATCCCTGCCTATTAGATCTTCGCAGCCCTCGATTCGAGCCCAGATATCTCGATCGGTGCCTGCCCCCTCTATGTTAGCAGTGGTTGTGGTAATTGCATAGCGAATGCCAAGATTTGCCAGCCGTTTGGACTGAATTCCTGATGATAAGGTTAACAAATCTCCTGTCGCGAGGGAAAATGATGCGTTAGTGAATGCCTTGGTATTTACTGCGTCATCTGCTATGTAACCCTTCGCGAGCCATTGGGAGAAAAGGAATGTGTTTCGGTTAAACTGGGGGGATTTTTCTTGGAGGTCCATGGTGCTTACGATTACTTGGTTTACCTTCCAACCCTCATAGTCGCCGTTTTTGTCTCGAAATAGGGTGAGACTCTGGATTGGGCCAAGTACAGAATCCGAGTAGTAGCGGAATGTCGATGTATCGCCCTTTTCATTGTCATTGAGAGTGATATTGTCCAGATGAAAATTCACGCAAGTGCTTGAAGTATCACAAAGCTGTGCCACAACATTGGCATCGGTGCCTGAATACTCGACTGAGTCCACCATTACTTCAAAGGTATAGGACATTCCTTGACGTGCATTGCGTACAAGCGTCATTCCTGGCTGGAGCCATTGCCGGAAGGGGAATGCCAGAGAGTCGCGTAATTCTGTGTCTTGGCTCATTTTGACTTGAACATCTTCGACCAACCAAGCATCGGATGAGCCCATGTGCTGGAGGCGAACCGATTCGATTTTCTTCATGAGGGAGCCCGTGATAAACACGGAAGTTGTTGCGCCTTTCTTGAAACCATCAGTCAAGGTCTGCTCCAAGCAATCTGAGCGCCCGTCCTTTGCAATCACACCACATACCGAAAGGAAAACCGGGGCTTTTGATTCCGCGTTGGGTACGGAATCTGTTTTGATACTGATGGAATACTGGGCCAAAGTATCGCCTTCCGTTCCAGAATAGTCAGCACAAGACTCGGAAAATGTATGATTCCATACAATCGCATGAGTTAGCTTGTCTTTGCTTACTCCATTTTTGCCAAGGTGTTCGTCGGAAATCCAAACATTTGGGGTAACTTTTGCCTGATGAATCAAGTCATTTGATTCCAGATCGATCACTTGCAATTCGACAGATTCCATTAACCACCCCGGAGTGGTCCCTGAATTATCATGTGACAAGGATATGCCTTGAATTGGTCCATGGGCAAGCGGAGTGGTGAGACTAAATCCATTGCTCTGGTTGCGCACAAAGTTATCCCAATTTGGGGTGTTCAGCGGGAAGCTTTCGGAAAAGCCATCACAACCCAATACTCGAGCAGTGACTTTCGCATCCGTGCCCGCATATGCGCTATCTGCCGTTTTTATGGACCACACATAGGCAAAGCGCCGATAGTCGTTACCTCGGTTTGTGAATTCATTGCTGTTGTTGTTGGCTTGGGTGCAAGTATGCTGTACCACTTTGGGGATTTCTTTGAAACTGTTCCAGGCATGAATCTCAGTGGTGGCACGGTACTGTTTCATGACTGCATATATTTCAGAGCCTAGGGTGTCGTAGCCCGCGGGGTTTTCTTTGCCAGGATTATACACAACTTTGGGTGTGGCAAAAGGAACAGAGACATTGACGGCAACTTCGAAATTTTCGCGGAGGCGCCTAGGTAGTACCTTGGCAATTGAGTCAGCGTCCACCTTTTCGCTAAACCAAAATCGTTTATTGAAGGAACTCGCAGGCAACAAGGAATCAAGTCCTTTTGACGACCACTCGGCAAATTCGCTTAGGCGGACCTTGGGTGAAACTTGCACCCCTTTTGAAATAAGGAGCGATGGTGTCGCGGGATTTACGATTAGATCACAGGCCGGGTCCTGAATCGTTACAAAATAGTTCAAGGTGACGCTATCTAAAATGCCATGGTCTTTTCCACCCAAAAAGGAGGTGTCGGGCTCAATGTCGATACGAACCATTGGGGGTGATTGGAGGTTGAAGAGGCCGAGTCGGACTGAATCCAAATCCTTCATTCCACCTGTTCCTTTTGCCCAAATGGGGAAGCGGGTTTCGTGTCTTCCTGATATGGGGACTTGGTAAGCTGCAAGGTTTTTTGCTTGAATCGCGGTCCCTTGCAGTGATATTTTTGAGCTGGGGTAGGATACTTTTGTTCCGTTTGCTTTACTCAGAATAAACCCGGTCAGAGCACCAGGAATATAGGAACCGCCTAGCGCAAGAGCCTGTGAAACAATACCCATTTGATCCATTTTTACAAGTCCAAAATTCTTCAGAACATCATTAAATACACCAAGAGTATTGTCATCGCACGCACCTGTGGAGGCACCTGAAATACTGAAGACTTCACATACGGATTCTGCCTCGTTCAAAATAGGACGAATGTTGCTTACATTGCGGATTTTACCACCCAACCAATCCGAGCCTGCTTTGCCACCAGCGGCAAAAGTACTCGATACAAGGGAGTTCTTTTTAAAAATCCCCAGGCCACCTTTTACCTTACCATCAGGAACAATCGATCCGAATAGGCTTAGGTCGGTCTGCTCATATTCCATGAGTTTAACGGTAAAAAGCGACGTCACATAGGTATTCGAAGCTTTGTCAAACTTAGCCTTGTTTGGGTCGTAAGATAGTGAAACCCGTGTAGTGAGCCAAAACCCCTGACTCGACCCTCGGCTGCTCGTGTTGGGCAGGATCTCTACCGTGTCGGCAGAGAAGATTGAGGACTCGGAGAGGGTTACCCCAAGGGCCCCTCCAGTCAAATCATAACCCCCAAAACCCTGGCGTTCCATGGTCGTTCCGTTTGGCGCAATGGTAATTCGGAGGGTCTGACTGCCACCTTCCCAGTCTGAACTCAAATACAAAAAGAGTTGCATTTGGCCAGTCGATGGGTTGTAAAGGATGAAATAGGGGTCGTTCACTTCCGTTTCATCTTCACCAGTGCTCTTTGCTAATCCGATTTTGACTTTCGATTGGTCTTCGTGAAATAGATTTCGGTCGTAAACCTTCCATAGGGGTTTTAGTTCCTGGTAATTCGCATAAGCCAAGGCAGCCGTCGAGTCATTGGTGCGGTACAAAACATCGTGTGGGGTAAAGCAATACTGGGATTGGCGGTCGCTCTCCCCTGCCACCAAATCTGGAAGGGTCAACTCGTCCCAAGGATTGCTTTTTAAATTGGTTTTCCATCTCCACCAGGCGTCCTCACAAGGGTTCCATTCGTGGTCACAGAGGTAACGGCGGTCGGTTGGGTCAATGGAAGCTTTTTGGGAGTCATGGCAAATGAGTGGGGGGATTGTGTCTGTCGCCGCCCAAACGTTGTTAATGGCCATAAAGAGCAAAAGAAAGGAAAAGAAATTCGACATGGGGTGTCCTTTTTATTGGCAGTTTTGATTATAAACAGTATCGGACCATTGGGCTAGGTTCCAGCCCAGGCAGCGAATCAATGAATCACTTGGATTGCAAATTCGATTTCCGGATTCGTACATTGCGAATTTTCGTTGATTTTCGCAAAATCCCAGCGGAATAGTGTCTACCAAATTATCGGCGATACCAAACATTTCTAATTCAGGGATGTCTCCAAGATTGCCTGGCAGTTCGGTAATCTGATTATCCGACACATCCAACCACCAAAGGGAATCCAGTACGGGCAAGTTTTTGGGCAAGTCCATCAGTTTGTTGCTTGTCAAATTCAGAAATTCCAGCTTTTCATAACCAATGATTTCTGCTTCCGGTATGTGCCGAATCGCCGTTCCTACGATTTCAATTCTTTCCAAATCTTTGCACAAAGCACGTCCGTTGTCTAGTGTGTCCAGAAGCATCGCGTCCAAAATGGTAAGTTCTTTGAGTCGCGGACAATAGGTCTTTTCATTTTTTGGAAGGTGCTTCACTGCGGGCAAAAAATCTAGGTCAATTTGGATAAAGGACGATTGCCAAATTTCTTGGGGAAGGGAATCAAGTTCCTTGCTGCCGGAAAATGTCAGAACTTCCATCCAATAGATATCCTTGACCTTGGGGGAGAGTCTCGATACATCTTGAAGAACGAGTTCACTCAATTCGACGCTGGTTCCACCTCGCCAATTCAAAAGGACGTAGGCTTTGTTGCCCCAGTGGGAGAAGTACGACGAGTCATTCAATTCGCAGTCGGCCACGAAGTCCACGAACAGTAGGCTGTCGCATTCGCCCAGATTAGCTTCATCGTGGGTCCAGCCATTCTCTTGGCATTCCGCCAGTGTCATGGCGCGCGCAGGTGCAGGTGTGCCCTTGTCGCAGGAGCACAATGCGATGCTAAAGGTGAGCGTTGCGAGCCACAATAGGTTGATTTTTGCAGAACTTCTCATAGGTTCCTTCGTTTGAGTTGGGCCAAATATAGTTACCCCCCCCCCGCAATATCCAAGCCCATCGGTTTTGAATGGGATTTGAGCGAATATGTGAAAAATGCCAAGAATATTTGGGAGTCACAATAACTAGATTATTCTCCATGCGCTTCATTCTACTCCTTATTCTATCCCTTGCTTTTGCGGTTCAGGCTGCAGAGTCCGGCTCGCGTGCCGCCTGGATCACTTTGGAAGGCGAAGTGGACAACGGCATGGCCGATTACACCAAGCGGGCCATCGGCGAGGCACTCAAGTCCAATCCCGATATCATCGTCTTTGAAATCAATACTTTCGGCGGACTTCTGAGCGCTGCCTTCGACATTGTCGACACCATCACGGCGATCAAGAATGTGGAAACAGTTGCCTATGTGAGCAAAAAAGCCATTTCCGCCGGAGCCTTGATTGCGTTGAGCTGCAACCGATTGTACATGAAGCCCTCCACAACCATTGGGGACTGTGCCCCCATTATTCAGAGCCAAGAAGGGCCGCAAATCCTGGGCGAAAAAATCCAGTCCCCTCTGCGGGCAAAATTCCGAAACTTGGCGCAGCGCAATAACTATCCCGAGCTTCTTTCCGAATCCATGGTCACCCCCGAACTTGAGGTGATTCAATTGATCAAAGGAGATTCCGTCCGCTACCTCGAGGCCAATGAATACGACGAGCTCTCCGATAAGGAGAAAGAGGAATGGGGACAGAGGAAAACCATTGTGCGCGAGGGCGAATTGCTGACTCTCACGGACATCGAAGCGGTGGAACTAGGTTTTTCCGAGGGGACCATTCCCAATGATGACTCCCTTAAAACGATTCTGGCGGTTACCTCCTCCGTGAAGGTGGAAATTTCTTGGGCCGAAACTTTGGCGCGCTTCATTGGAGGCATTTCTCCCATCCTGATGATTCTTGCTTTTGGCGCTCTGTACTTGGAATTTCAAACGCCGGGTTTTGGTATTTTCGGCATTACCGGCATTACGCTTTTAGCCATTGTATTTGGCGGGCAATATGTGAGTGGTCTGACCGATCAATTGCCTTTGGTTCTGTTCGTTATCGGAATTATTTTAGTGCTGGTGGAGGTCCTGGTTTTTCCGGGAACCATGATTGCCGGGATCACCTCGCTGGGCTTTTTTGTTGCGGCTTTGGTGGTGCTGATGAAAGACGTGCAGCCCACTGTTCCCCTGCCCGTTATTCCGGGTTTTGCCGTCGATAGTTTTTCTAAGGCCCTGACCATGGTTTTTGGCTCCGCCATCATTGCTATGATTTTCCCTGTTCTTGCCAGCCGATACCTGCTTCCCCGTTTGCCTAAGTCCATGAGTCCGGTTCTTTCCGACGGCTTGGAAGGAGCCGTTTCCCCCCATGAAGTAAAGGTCGATTTGCTAAAAATTGGCGAACACGGGGTTACCGTTTCCATACTGAAACCTACCGGGCGTTGCCACTTTGGCACTCAAACGGTTGAGGCTGAATCCCGCGATGGTTATTTGGATGCAGGAGTTCCGGTGGTCGTGGTGGAACACCATAATGGACGGATCATCGTCGGGAAAGTCCATGGAGGGCCGGTGCATGAATAATCTTTGGCTATCCCTGGGCCTGCAGCTGGTTTTCTTTGTGGTTTTGCTTTTGGAATTCATCATTCCCTCTGCGGGAATTTTGATGGCCGTATCGGTGGCCGCACTCGCTGGAAGTTGGTGGTTTGTGTCCCAATCCACCTTGCCCCATTTGTTTTCCGTCGTGTTGATTGCCGATTTTATTTTAATCCCGGTGACCATTTTTGTTGGATTCCGGCTGATGCAAAAATCATCCTTAGCCCACCGCGAAGGCCTGGGAAGTGATGACGGGTACCAGGTCCAGGCCGATTTACCCAAGCAATTTATGGGTCGCATTGCCATCACTTCGAGCATGCTCAAACCCTGGGGCAAGGTAGAACTTGACGATCAAATCTATGAAGCCACAAGTACTGGCGAATACCTAGATTCTGGCATTCCTGTTCGCGTCATTGATGTGGCGCAAAATAAATTAACCGTAGAACCCGTTTCCGAAGGAGAAACAATATGACCTCGATACTCTTAATTGGTGGGGGCATTGCCGCCCTGATCATGGGAATCTTCCTCTTGCAATTCATCGGCCTTTATCTGCAGGCCTTATTTTCTGGAGCCAATGTATCCATAATGGCGCTGGTCGGAATGCGCATCCGCAAAGTTCCTGCCCGTTTGATCGTGTCCGCCCGTGTGCTCAGCTGCAAGGCCGGCATGCCCATCGACACCAACTTGCTCGAGGCGCATTTCCTTTCCGGTGGAAATGTGTTGCGCGTGGTGCAGGCCCTGATCGCGGCCAACAAAGCCAACATCAAGCTGGACTTCAAGGAAGCCTCTGCTATTGACCTTGCGGGCCGTAATGTGCTCGAAGCCGTGCAGATGTCCGTCAATCCCAAGGTGATTGAGACTCCCAAGATCTCCGCTGTGGCCCTCAATGGAATCGAACTGCTCGCCATCACCCGAATCACTGTCCGCGCTTCCATTTCGAAGCTAGTGGGTGGTGCCGGTGAAGAGACCGTGATCGCTCGCGTGGGCGAAGGCATTGTGTCGACCATTGGTAGTGCTAAGAGCCATAAGGATGTTCTGGAGAATCCCAATCTGATTTCCAAGAAAGTACTGGCAGCAGGTCTTGACGCAGGCACCGCCTACGAGATTCTCTCCATCGATATTGCGGACCTCGATGTGGGCAAGAACATCGGCGCTATTCTCGAGACGGACCGCGCCGAAGCCGACAAGAAGATTGCCCAGGCCAAGGCCGAAGAGCGTCGCGCCATGGCCATGGCCGTCGAGCAAGAAATGAAGGCCCGCGTTATGGAAATGCGCGCCAAGCTCGTCGAAGCCGAGTCCCAGATCCCCATGGCCATTTCTGAATCCTTGCGCACCGGCAAAATGGGGTTCATGGATTACTACAATCTGAAAAATGTCCAAGCCGATACCCAGATGCGTAGCCAGCTCGCCCAGCAGGGTGGAGCTCCAAGCGAAGGATCACAGGGGTAAACCTTGGACCATATCGAAAAAATCCTTCCGATAATCATCCTGGTGGCGCTCACGGTCATCGGGAAGATTTTTGAGTCGCTGAAAACCAAGGCGACCCAGAAACCTCCTGTGCAAAATCCATCCGAACCCAGTATCCCTCAGTGGAAAAATCGCCCGGAAGAGGATATGGAGGAAGAGGAAGAATATGAGCCGGCGCAAACGCCCCGGTGGCAGCCCATGGCTGAGCCGGTGCCCCAGGCCAGGCCCATTCCTCAAGTCCCCCAGTATTCTCCGGCAGCTCCGCCCGTTGCTGAAATCCCCGATCCCGTCCGTGCCCTGATGCGTTCCTTGGGTGTTGAGGTTCCAAGGCCTCAGCCTGTTGCGCCTCCGCCGCCCGTGGTTCAGCCCACCCGGGTAGCCGAGGCCCGGCAGCATGTGGCCAAATCCATTGAAGAGGTGGCTCCACGTGTCGCCCACTTTGATGTCAGCCCCAATGCAGTGCGTCAGGGGATTTATTGGAAAGCGATCTTGGATGAGCCCAGGGCAAAGCGTCCGTGGCGACCTGTGGCTTAGCATGGCGCGATGATGCGCCGTTCGCTTCGTTGCCTCAAGAAGTCGAGAAGAGAGATTTATCCCACAAAAAAAACGGACCGCAATGCGAGTCCGTTTTTTTTTGTGCTTTGTCCTATTTCACGATCAAGGAGTATTTTCTACGCAGCGCACGGAATAGCCGTAGAACTTCGGCATCTCCGTGCTATAGAACCGATAACCTCCAGGGTTTCCCGTGACGACTTTGGTCATATGGGAAGAGGTTTCCTGGTTGGTGAGCATCCAGGCGCATTCATTGACACTGATGTACCTCATGCCTTCGCTGGTGTTCTGGCCCAATCCCCCGGGCTGCATATTAAAGCCATAGGCATCAAAGGCGTAACCACCCGCAGCATCGCCACCCCAGCCTTTAGCGCCTAATGCCCAGCCATAGGTAGTGTCGTAGCCTGCGGTTCTCACAGTAGCAAAAAGGGTGTCCCATTCTGCTAATTTCGGTACATGAAATCCTTTTGGACAAATATCAGGATCTTGGATAGAAATAATTTGGTCGCAGAGGGCTGAATCACAAAGCCTGGGAAGACCCTTGCTGGCTGTCCAAGTATACAGCCGACCATAAACCGCACAATTGTTGGAATCATTTCCGTAGCAATAGGAGTCAGCTGATTCAGGGATGGTGAAGTTCAAATTTTGCCGCAGCCAGGTTTGGTTTCCAATGGTCACTTTTGAATAGAGTTGGCAATCACGCTCATCAATAATCTGATTCGAGGCTAGGGAGCCAATGGGCGCAGTGCAAATTCCGTCCATGCGGGAAACCGTGGCATAGGGACTCCTGCGGGGCCAAACATAAAAGATGTAGGAGGAGGACGACTGGATTCCCATGCTAGGGGATGACTTCCAGGCAAGGAGGGAAGTCGAAGATTGGTCCTGGTTGGAACTGGAAGAAAGCCCCAGGGAAAAACTAGAGGATAACTCCAAGGGCTCGCTAGACGAAATTTGTGTGGAAGAACTCGAAATATTTGAACTGCAGGAGCTAACCGGATCGGTCAAATTTGGATCCGTGATCACTCCTGAACAATTCGCAAGAATAGCAACGCCAAAGATTCCCAAAATGAATGTGGCTGAAATCGAAACGGTCGGATAAAAAGTTTTCATAGCCTCTCTCGGTTGTATTTCATGTCGAAATATAACTCGGATCGAGGGTTTTGATTGTTTTACCTGGGCCTACCCAGTCACATCAATTTTGCCGCCCACCCCTGCCGGGCTTGGGGAAGCAGGAAGAGCTTGCACAAGCTGGGCGGCCTGGGATGCTTCCATGTTCTGGGCTTTTTTCAGCATGGTGACCTGGACTGCGCCCATTTCGCCACCGACTCCACTGAGTAGATCTGCAGAACTCATTTTAAGACCTCCGTGTCAATACGTCTTAGATGTATCGGAGGAAAAGCTCTCAACTTGAGTCCGGGCTTTAAATTTTCTAGCAGATTTGGGAAGCTTTAGCCAATTGCCTTGTTGTCGGCTTCGTTTTTGGATGCTTTCGAATAATCCGAATTCTGGCGTTCGATGTTGACTTTGTTTTTCTGGTGGTAAATGTCGTAGACCTTTTGGGCGTCCATTCCGGCGGTCATGGCCAAGGAAACCCAAAAATGGAGCTGGTCTACGATTTCCACCCGGATGTTCTGCATGTTCAAATGGTCCTTGGACCACCATTTCCACAGGAGCTCTTCACGCAGCTCGCGGGATTCGTCGTCGAGGGCGGTGAGGTAATTGCCGAGCCATTTGTTGACCTCGGTGTTGGGTCCGAGGGCGTCGGCGGCTTCACCCTGTTCCATCAGCTTGAGCATGGTCAGGTGCTTTCCTTCGTTGTCGCGAATATCCTTTTTCTGAAAAACATAGTCGTTCAAAATGGTCTGCATGGAAAAGATGCTTTCGAGCATATCGGGATTGGACATGGGGAATTCCTTGTTAAGGGCGTTTGATGAAGGGAAATCTAAGAAAAGTCTCGTGGAACGCCCAAGCCTGCTTTTCCTATATTCCGCCCATGCGCCAATACCTCGAACTCCTGCGTGATGTAAAAGACCATGGAACCAAGAAAGGTGACCGTACCGGTACGGGGACCTGGAGTGTTTTTGGCCGTCAGGCCCGCTTCGACCTATCTCAGGGCTTCCCGGTCATGACCACCAAAAAACTTCACCTCAAATCCATCATCGTGGAGCTACTGTGGTTTTTGCGTGGCGACACCAACATCAAGTTTCTGAAGGACCACGGGGTTTCCATTTGGGATGACTGGGCCGATGCCCAGGGCAATTTGGGTCCGGTTTATGGTGCTCAGTGGCGTTCCTGGCCCAAGCCTGATGGCACCCATGTGGACCAGATCGCGGAGCTTTTGAAAGGCCTTAAGAATAATCCGGATTCACGACGTCATTTAGTTTGCGCCTGGAATGTGGGCCTAGTGGATCAAATGGCCTTGCCTCCCTGTCATTGCCTGTTCCAGTTTTATGTGGCAAACAATAAGCTGAGTTGCCAACTCTACCAGCGCTCGGCCGACATTTTTCTGGGTGTTCCCTTCAATATTGCCAGCTACGCATTGCTGACTTTAATGCTCTGCCAAGTGCTCGGCTATGAGCCTGGTGAGTTTGTACACACTTTTGGCGATTTGCATTTGTATACCAATCATCTGGAACAGGCAGAGCTGCAGTTGTCCCGCGAGACCCGTGCTTTGCCAAAAATGTGGATCAATCCTGAGGTCAAGGACTTGTTCGCATTCAAGCTCGAGGACTTTAAGCTCGAGGGTTATGATCCGCACCCGGGCATCAAGGCGCCCATCGCCGTATGATCATTTCCGCCATTGTAGCTGTGGCTCGCAACGGCGTGATCGGCAAGGACAATTCCTTGCCCTGGCGCTTGCCTGCCGACTTGCAGTATTTCAAAAAAGTCACATCGGGGCACCATATCATTTTGGGCCGCAAAAATTACCAGGACATTGGACGGCCCCTTCCGAACCGGGTGAACATTGTTCTTAGCCGGGATCTCCAATTCCAGGCCGAAGGCTGCGTGGTTTGTGCGAGTCTGGAACAAGCCTTTCAGGTGGCGCGGGACGCCCAAGATGCGGAATGTTTTGTGATTGGGGGAGCCGAGGTTTATCGCCTAGCCATGCCCCAATTGAATCGTCTTTACTTGACTCTCATCGATGAAGACTTTGCAGGCGATGTGGCCATGCCTGCACTCGGTACGGGCTGGAAAGAAGTTTGGTCCGAATCCCACGAGCCGGATGAAAAGAATCTCTGGCCCTATAAATTTATCCGATACGATCGCGGTGATTTGATACAATAGTTCCATGGAAATTCTCTGCCTGGGTTGTACTGGTTTTGTTGGAACTGCAGTTCGCCGTGCGCTTTGCGATGCGGGCCACCGGCTTCTGGTGGTTTCCCGGCTTTCGACTCCCTCCCCCCACAAAAACGAATCCTGGATATCCATTGAAAGCGACTGGATGGATCACCTCTGCAAAGTGGATGCTTTGGTAAACTTTGCCGGCGAGCCCATCTCCCGATTCTGGTTGTCGGATGAAGTGAACAATGCCATACGGGGTTCGCGGGTTGGATTGTGTTCCCGGATTGTGGATCGTCTGGGTCGCATGGGTAGTTTTCCCACCGTTTGGATCAATGCCAGCGCCGTGGGAATATACGGAAACCGGGGCGAAGAGATTCTTACCGAAGCCGCAGGGCCAGGCAAAGGGTACTTGGCCGAGGTGTGTAGCGAATGGGAGGGCGAGGTCGAGCGTTGTGTGCATTTTGGAACTCGCGAGGTGCGCTTGCGTCTGGGACCTGTCCTGGGGAAGGGGGGCCTGCTCCGGCAATTGGAGCCCGTCTATCGCATGGGTCTGGGCGGGCGGATTGGATCGGGCGAACAATATGTTCCCTGGGTGCATCTGGAAGATGTGGTTCGGGCGACTTTGTTTGCATTGGAAAATCAAAGTATGCGCGGGCCATGCAATGTGGTTTCCCCGGGGATTGTGCGGCAGAAGGATTTCTCCCGGAGCCTAGGTCTCGCGTGGCGGTCCCGGGTGCAAATTTCTTTGCCTGAATACGTGGTCAACCACCTTCCGGGTACCCTCACCGAATTAATGGCTTTTAGTCAGCGCGCCATCCCCGAAGCCTTGCAGCAGAACGGGTTCCGATTCGTACAAACGAATTTGGATGAGTGCTTGGCGGATGTGTGATCAAATTAAGTATTCCAGCAACAAATTGTCCATATCCTTCGCACTTCCGTGCAAGCGACTTGGATTGCTCGATTCAGGGCCGGCGCATTATTTTAATTGACAGAATAAATACAGCGGTGCGAGCATCAAGATTTTGAGCCAATCGCCTATCGTCCTCGCGCAGGTGACCGATGTGTTGCCTGTTTCCCATTTTCCTTAGTTCAATAAATTCCAGGCGATTTTTCTGGTGAGCCCATCAAAATGATTGACAGCTGCAAAAAAAAAGCATATTTTCGCCTCAATTTGTTAGAGACAAGGAGAAGATGTGAAATTAAAAAGTGTGTTTTTCATTATGATCATGGTGTCCTCCATTTGGTCACAAGGATTAGGAAACTGCCTAGACGTCACGCAAATCTTTGGATTTGAATCCGTGACATTGGCAGATCGATCAATCATTCAGGCAACGATTTTTGCACCAAGAATCGAAATCGGCAATGATTCGAAAATTTCCGGACAACTCATTGCAACGAATCAAATGACCATTCGTGATCGAGTCACTATTTCTGGGGATGTTTTTTGGAAGCAAGCTCTGCAAAAGGGCAATCAAGTCAGCATTCTGGGTTCGGTGGAGCAGTCCGCCACACGACCAAACTGCCAAATTCCCTCTCTTTCAATGGCTGCAGGGAATCAACGCATTGAAATCGGTAATGATCAGAATGAGGAATTGGCACCCGGAGTATATGGGGAATTGGTCGTTCGTGCAAGAGCCTTACTACAAATATTCCCTGGCACATACACTTTTAGTCGTCTGGAAGTTGAGCCCGACGCAAAATTGGATTGGGAGGTGGGAGAAGGTGAAAATCTAAATATTAATGTTACGGGTGGGGTGCGAATTGGAGATCGAGCGAAGCTTGAAGGAAATAAAACCATTGCAATGATTGCTGGCCAAGGCATTGAAGTGGGAGCTGACAGCTGGACTCGCTTAGATCTTTTTTCTCCGAATTCGGATATTCGAATTGCTAGTCGAGCACAGTTGGGTGGTCGCTTATTAGGGTTAAATATCCGGCTTGAGCCAGATGTCGGAGCCTTTGGGGTTCCCGCATTTAGGCCCAGTGCGCTTTATGATCGCGTTCTCATATCTCGTCAAGATACGATCAATTGGTCTGATTATCGACAGGCCTTGCTTCGTTTGCAAAACCCCGAAGCGGAACGCTTAGGTGCAATGACATGGGAGACTCGGGATCAATTGATTGAAATGTATGCAACGACAACAGATGAGGGACAAATTGTGCCCTTGCTGTCCTCTTATAAAACCGTCGCTCTCCAATATCCTGGGTTGAGAACAACTAGGGATGTCGCCTATTCGGCACTGGCAGAGACCAATTTGAAAACGAATACGAAAATGGGTTTGTTTGCGCCATTGGAATTGCAGGAGATGGGCAAGGAAGCCGTATCGATGTTCAATATCACCTATGATAATGTCCAGCGAACTCTTTACCCGGATAGTGTGGTATGGATCCCTGTCATTCATGAAGGAGCCCAAGTGATTCATATCGCGACGATTCTCCGGTCGGGCAAGACCTTTGAGAACTACTACCATTTTACTGTTGAGATCGGGGAAGCCGAGGAGTTTGAAAATGAAGGACTATAAATTGAAAACGATTCTTCTTTCGATATCTGTGTTGTATGGGCTATTGCATTCCGCACTCCCAACTTCTTCGCTGAGAGTTTCCATAAGCTGTCCAGCGAGTGTTTTGCTTCAGAATGGCGATTACTGTTATCGGATAGGCCAGGTTCACTCCACAGGTGGTGTTCAGAAATGGAAATACCGAAGAGGTCTGGATGGTTCCTTTGGGTATAACCTCTGGGTTGGTCCACTCGGGTTAATCAAGGCCCAGGACTATCTCTATCATCAGGGTACAAGCGTGATGATTGCCGAGAGAAATTTTACTCTTGGAAATTTTAATAATGTATTTCAGGATGTTGCCGTAACGGATCCCGAAAATTCCAAGGCCTCGGCAGGGTACATTGTGCGGGTGTACCATCGTGCGCAAACGGGTGGCGACTTTCTGGGGCGCATGCATAAGCCCGTGGTAATTTGCCAAGGATTTGACCCCAATTATAAAGTCAAGAAGAATGGAAAAATCCAAACGATGAATGCCGATCAAATGGAAGACATGCTCGGTCGAAATATGATCGAAGGGTTGCTCAAACAGGGGCATAGCGTGGTTTTGATTCTATTTAAGGATCCTACGACATCCATCGACTATAACGCAGAAGCAGCTCTTCAAGTTCTACGGTGGGTCCAGGAACAAGCCGTCGGGCAAGATATGGTCGTGGTAGGGCCTAGCATGGGTGGGCTTGTCATGCGCAAAGCACTTATTGAGGCTGCCAAGCGGAACATTCCAATCCACCCCCGCCTATTTATTGCCTACGATAGTCCAAATTGGGGGGCTATCATCGCTCCTGCAGTTCAAGCGGCGGCGCATTTCAATGCCAAGGACCGGGAAAAACAGAAGCAACTCTATACGAATTTGACTAGTAAGGCTGCCTCACAGATGCTGCTTTATCAGATCAAGGGATCCTATACCTACGTTGATGGGTATTTCGCTAAGAATAGCGGAGAAGTTACCCAGACCGTGGCTTCAAAATATTTACGTCAGCTCAATGCTCCTCAGAATTGGGATTACCTTAGAAGCCTTAGGACCCAATCCGGTCAACCGATTCGTGTTGTGGCGGTCGCGGATGGCTCACCAAATATTGGCCAAGGTTTAACAGATGACGACAAATACTGTGACTACGACTATACAACCTTGGACTGGGAAATGAAAACTGCAAAAACGGGAACGATCACAAAAATTGCCTGGTTCGATCCCGCAAATGTGGACGAGAGGTATTACAAGTTCCGTGAGCCTGTTTTCACCGAAAATCTCCCAGGTGGGGTGTTGAGTAGTTATACTGATGTTATGCTGGCATTGAAAACGAATGATTACGGTGACGGAAACTGGGGCGAAGAATCACCATATATTAGCATTGGACCAATTACCTGGAATTCGTCCCTTAAGGAATACGAGAAAAAAAATGTTCAGGAATACCGCGGGCATGCCTTTATTCCAACGGCTTCCGCAGCAGGGATTCAGCCAACCAGTTATTCCAGCTTCAATAGCAGGGGGACGTGGCTACTGCCAGCAGGGACACAGTCCCTAGGGTCCACGAAGACCATGTTTGACGATGCCTATATCGCGGGTGCAAATTGGAATCATGTTTCTCCAGCCAATGAGCAGGCATCCTCACCGATCCATTCCAAGATCATTCACTTAATCCTTGAAGGTACGCCATGAGAAATTACTTGTATGCATTATTGATTCTTCCAAGTCTTCTTTTGTTCTCTTGCAATGAGTCAGACAGTGCGCCCGTTGAGCCCGATTTTAGTAATTGTTCGGAGTCGATTGATTGGAGCCTGTTGTTGTCTGGGCCATTCGATAAAGGGGGAACGTATTATATTCTTCCAAGTGTAAGTTATACCTTCCAAATAGACACAGTAACTGAAGGCGATACATTGCCCCTTTGGGCTGTCGATGCTGCAAATAAGGAGGTAATGATGATGGAGCCGGGAGATGGTACCTACTACCTCGTTCAAGATGCCGGTTTTACCTGTGATAAACAAATCGATACCTGCTGGGTTGTTGCTCGGGTACTTACTGGCGTGTCCCAGCACGTTTATCGCGGTGATACCGTTGCGTGGCCCCACGATGCCGGTGGATTTTCTCACGCCCAATCCCTTGAGCTCATGTGCACCTTGGACTCAAATGGTGGAACCTCGCCTTGGGGGGACAAGTATCATTTCCGTCGTGACGCTATCCTCATAGACACTAGCTCCAACCCAGCTGAGCGCTCTCTGTATAAGCATTGGTGGCCCCTGCCGAAGATCCCTTGGTCCAAGGGTGAAAGCGACTGGGCGGATTCGATGCTCTACCGGGAACAAGACTCGGTAGCAAGTGTGCTTTAGATGTAATTTATAATGAAGATTTAGTAGAACTCGTCCAAAAGGGCGAGTTTTCTAAAATGTGCGCCCGGCACGGGCGCAGTCTTGGAGGTGCAAGTCCTCCCGTTAGCTGACCACAGCGAACGAAATGAAACCCAACTGCGGTAAGGTAACGAACCGTGGGGAGGAAGGGTGGATTGAACTTGCGGGCCGATGAACA